>JAJKIV010000141.1 GCA_021154285.1 Gemmatimonas sp.
AGGTCAGATGACTGGATCTGACCCAATCACGTGGGGCTCCGCTAAGGCCGGCTACGATGCCGTGCAATACTCAGAAAGGGGGAACGGAAACGGCCGGAAACATCAGATCTTGCGGATCGCTCCCCGTAGCGGAGAACTCCACGCCCAACGAGCCGTGATTTCTTTGGGAACAGCCTCAGGACGCTAATAGGAGCGTCCCGAGGCTGTTCCCTATCAATGAGCTCGTTGCGATTTGGATCGTCCCTTCCTCGGAGCGATCCGCCCGATCAGTAGTTTCCGGCCGTTTCCGTTCCCCCGTTGGTTTGGATGCTCGACCTACCATAACGAGCGTTAGGCCGATGCCCAGGCGACTGCCTGCGGGAGGAGGTCCGCCGGCACGGCGTGTCCCCCGGCGAACTCGTGATACTCGACGTCGTAGCCGGCGTTCCTGAGCGCCGGCACGATGATGCGACTCGTTTGGTCGATCGGGAGGACCGTGTCACTCGTCCCATGCGTGATGAACACCTTCGGCTTGCCGGTCGCCGTTCGGCTCACGACGAAGCCCGGCGAGAACGCGACGATGCGCGAAAACAGGTCGCCGTTGATGATCCCGAGCGAGAGCGCGTAGGTGGCGCCATCGGAGAAGCCGATGATGCGGATGCGCGCCGGGTCGACGCGCACGCGGGAGAACACCGACGTCAGCGCACGATCGATGAAGGCGGCGTCATAGGAGAAACTCCCATTGATGGCGTCCCACGTCCCGGCTCTCGCGTCGGGCGCCATCAGCACCAGACCCGTGTCGTCCACGAGAGGACGCATCGGCGTCACGAGCTCGGATGAATCGCCGCCGGCACCATGCAGAACGAGCGCGAACGGTGCCGGTGTGTCAGGGTTGTAGCTCGCGGGGACGTATAGCAGGCCGTCGCGTCCACTCTCGAGTCCCAGCGGATAGATCCCGGGAGCGGTGGATGTCGTGGGTTCGGCCACGCGCGCGGCCAGACGGCCGGTGCCGGTGTCAGCGTTCGGATCAATGCCACCAAGGCACCCGCCCGTCGTGAGCGCGATGGCGCCAAGCGTCGTGCGCTTGAGCGCCTCGCGGCGCGAGATCGGGAGCTCGAGCGCGGATGGACGACGAGGGTCAGACATTGCGCGTGCCTAGGACAGGGTAGCTGTACGGACGCATCGCGGGGTGCTAATCGACAACCACGCTGGGACAAGCCGCGTGGTTCGGTGGCGAACGCCCGGCACGAGACGTGTAGCGAATACGAAGCTCGTGTCGCGGAGGAGTCAATGCCAATCGGTCACACGCGTCGCTCGCTGGCGGCGTTCGGTCTTCTGCTCGCGGTGGGTTCAGCCTGTCGCCCGAGCACACCGGGCGGTGCGCCAAACGATACCGCAAAGCCATCGACGAGCGCGGGCGCCACCACGTCGGCCGCGTCAGGCACGGTACGAAGCGATTCGGTCGTGCTGCGGACGGACAAGACAGCGTATCGATCGGGCGAGCGGATGACGTTGACGTTCGAGAACCGCAGCGCGAGCAGCTACGCGTTCAACCCGTGCCAGCGGTCGGTGGAGCGGGAGGCCGGTGGGTCGTGGACTGCAGTGCCGGAGGCAGGTCGAATGTGCACGATGGAGGCGTGGATCCTCGAGCCGCACGGAACGCGATCCGGACCGACGGAGCTGCCCGCCTCGCTCGCACCGGGACGGTATCGAGTGGTGGTCCGAATGTCGGTTGAGAGAGCGGACGGGGTAGCGTCGTCGGTAAGCGTGGTCAGCGAGCCGGTCTCGGTTAGTTAGGCGACTGGCGACTAGCGACTGCCGACTGGCGACTGGCGGCAGGCGGCAGTCGGCAGGCGGCTCGTTGGGCTCATAGCAGCGGCTCGCAGCAAGCGGCAGTAGCACGCAGCACGCAGCCGTCGGCCGTCGGCTACCAGCTTGCAGCAAGACACCCTTGCACGCGTTGGGTAGGAATCCTACATATTATGTGTAGAACTCCTACCCATTGAGGCTGTGGCGAAATCCACGGGACCATCCAGGAGCGAGCTTCTGAAAGGCACGCTCGACATGCTCATCCTGCAGACGCTGACGGTCCAGCCGCTCCACGGCTACGCGATCGCCCAGCAGATCGAGCTTCTGTCCGATGCCGTGCTCTCGGTCGAGCAGGGATCGCTCTACCCTGCGCTCGAGCGGCTTCAGAAACGCGGCTGGGTGACGTCCAGGTGGGGTGAGTCGCCCACGGGGCGGCGCGCCCGATACTACACCCTCACCGCGGCCGGCCGGCGTCAGCTCGGCGACGAGATCTCCGACTTCGACCGCGTGCTGCTGGCGATCAACCGCGTCATGCGGCGGGCGTGACGTTAGGCATGCGACTCCTGGACGTACTCCGCTATCGCCTTCGCGTGCTGCTCCACCCGGCGCGCCACGCGAGTGAGCTCGACGAAGAGATCCGCTTTCACCTCTCGCTCGAGGCGATGCAGCGCGAGCACGCCGCCCGCGGGGCCGTCTCGGGCACCGATGCTGGGTGGGCCGCGCGGCGCCGGTTCGGCAACCTCACGACAACCAAGGAAGAGGCACGCGAGATGGCTGGTCTCGGATTCTTCGACACGACCGAGCAGGATGTGCGATTCGCGCTCCGATCGTTCCGCCGCGCACCGGGCTTCACGGCGGTCGCCGTGCTCACGCTCGCCGTGGGCATCGGCGCGAACACGGCGATCTTCAGCGCGGTGAACGCGATGCTTTTGCGCCCACTGCCGTTCGAGGCGCCGGAGCGGCTCATCCAAGTGAGCCTCACGGTCCCGCCTCGCGGCGATTCGCCGGGGCGCGACGACATCCCGTGGTCCTACCCGAAGTCCGCGGTGTTTCGGAAAGCGCAGACGGTCTTCAAGGACCTCACGCTCTGGAGCCCATCCGAAGGCACGATCCGCGTCGGCACCGACGCAGAGCGCTCGACCTACGAGGTGGTCGACGGACGCTACCTGCCGACCCTCGGCATTCGCCCGGCACTAGGCCGGAACTTCAGCGCTGAGGAGGATGCGACACCGGGTGGCGCGAAGGTGGTAATGCTGAGCGACGCGTTCTGGCAGCGACGGTTCAATGCCGATTCCGCCGTGATTGGCCGATCGCTTTTGCTCGATGGAGGCGTGTTCACGATCGTCGGCGTGTTGCCCGCCGGCTTTCGTGGGATCTCTGGTAGGGCCGAGCTGTTCGCGTCGTTCATGTCGCAGGACGCCAGGATGCTCAACGAGCCGCAGTCTCACGGCTGGGACATGGTCGCGCGGCTCAAACCTGATGTCACGCCGGAACGCGCGAAGGTTGCGGTGCGCCAACTTGGCGGCGTGGTCGCCGACGCGTACCCGAATCAGCGGATCAAGAACGAGCGGTGGGGAGCGATCGCGAGAGAGCTCGACCGCACGCGCGTCGATCCGGTGGTGCGACGCTCGCTGCTCGTCTTGTTAGGCGCGGTGGGCCTCGTGCTGCTCATCGCCTGCGCCAACGTCGCCAACCTGTTCCTCGTGCGCGCGGCCGGACGCCGGCGAGAGATCGCGGTTCGCCTCGCCATCGGTGCCGGACGCCGGCGGCTCGTCAGGCAGCTGCTCACAGAGAGCGTCGTGCTTTCCACGCTCGGCGGGCTCGCGAGTATTCTGATCGCGTGGTGGGGCGTGAAGCTGCTCGCCGCGCTCGATCCGACGACGACGCTCCGCGTCCGGCTCGGCGGCATCGGCGCGATCTCGTTCCAGTCCATCCGGCTCGACCCCGTCGCGTTCGCCTTCGCCGCCGGGCTCACGATCCTCACGGGGCTCGTGTTCGGCCTCGTGCCGGCCCTTCAGTCGACGCGACCCTCGCTCGCCGGTGACCTGAAGACGGAGACCGCCCGACTCACCGGCCCGCGCGGCCTAACGAGTCGCAACGCGCTCGCGGTCGTCGAGATCGCGCTGGCCGTGGTCCTGCTGGCGGGCTCGGGACTCATGATCCGCAGTCTCGCGAAGCTCATCGGCGTTCGCCCGGGATTCGACGCCGAGCAGGTGCTCACGATGCGGTTCAACATGATTGGCGTGGGACAGGATTCGCTGCCGGCGTTCTACGACCAGCTCGTGACGCGCCTGGCGTCGATCCCCGGAGCAACGAACGTGGGGCTCGCCGACTGTCCACCGCTCAACGGTGGCTGCAACGGCACCATCCTCGTGCAACACGATCGGCCAGCGCCCGCCCCGGGCACTGAGCCCGACATCGGGGTTCACTGGGTCACACCCGACTGGTTCGCGACGATGCACGTCCCGCTCAAGTCCGGACGCGTGTTCGCCAACAGCGACCGTTACGGGACTCAGAAGGTCGTCGTGGTCAGCGAGACTGCCGCTCGGAGATACTGGCCGGGGCAGGATCCTATCGGCCGACCGGTCAGCGTTTTCCAGGGCGGATTCGACAAAGACACGGCGTATGTGGTGGGCGTGGTCGGCGATGTTCGGTTCGGTACGCTGGACTCGCTCCCGGATCCCGACGTCTATCTCTCGTACTATCAGTCGTCGCGCGGCCGCGTGATGATGTTCGTGCGAACCGCGGGCGATCCTCGGTCGCTCATCGGTGCCGTGCGGCGCGAGGTGGCGGCGTTGGCGCCAGGCGTGCCGCTCTACGATGTCCGGCCGATGCGCGAACGCGTCGCCGACGCCATGGGCTATGCGAGGTTCAGCGCCACACTGCTCGCCGCGTTCGCGGCGGTGGCGCTCGCGCTGGCGGCGTTAGGCACGTACGGGGTGATCTCGTTCGGGGTCTCGCAGCGCACGAAGGAGATCGGCGTCCGGGTAGCGCTCGGCGCAACGCGCGGGAATGTGCTGCGCCTGGTCGTGGGCCAGGGGGTGGGCCTGGCGGTGGTAGGTGGGGCGCTGGGTCTCGCGGGTGCGCTGGCGACCACCCGGGTGCTGCGGTCGCTGCTCTACGGCGTGGCGCCGTCGGACCCGGTGACGTTGGTGTCGATCGTTGCGGTGTTGATGGTCGCGGTGATCGTGGCGAGTTGGTTGCCGGCTCGCCGGGCAGCCGGCGTGCATCCGGCGGAGGCACTCCGATCGTAGCCGCGGCGCTTCGCGCCGCGGCAGCCAGCAGTCGCCAGTCAGCAGTCTTGCAGCCCAACCGTCAATTGTTCAGCTTGTCTTGGCGCTGAACTGCACGCGGCCTCGCACAGCGTCCACACCGACCCGACCGACGCGTCGATCAGCTCCGAGCGCGTCGAGTGCCACGCCACCCCAGCCCCGTTCCTCCTTGGCCATCGCGTTAGGCGCATCGGTGGCATGACCATCGGACGTGTTGCGCGGCAGTCGTGGACCTCGGCCGCCCTCATGGTGGGTGTCTCGCTTGGCGGCGGATGTCGCGACGGCGCGTCGTCCCCCGGTGACTCGGGCACCACGACGATCGTACTCCATCGCGTGAGTGGGGATGCCCAGATCTCCGCTGCCGGCTCGGACCTGCCATCGCCGCTCGTCGTGCGCGTGACGGATGCGCGTGGTAACCCGATCTCCGGCGTGTCCCTGGACTGGGCGACCGCCGACAGCGGCCGGCTCGATCCCGAGCGACCCACCAGCAATGACTCGGGGTTGGTCCGAGCCGCCTGGATACTCGGCGGACAGACCGGCCGCCACGTCGCGACGGCGACGCGCGGCACGCAGATCGTGACGTTCAGTGCCACGGCTGCCGAACCATTGTCGTTAGGCTCCGTCCGCCACCTCCGGCTCGCGACGTTCGACGGATCCGGGGAAGTCGTCCACCCCGACGTCGCCCGCGTGCCCCGCGGCTGGGCACCGGCGCGTCGGTTTCTCGCCATCACACCGTACCCGGGCGGCGACATCAAGCACGAGTTGCCGTCGATCTACGAATCAGGCGACCCGGCGGAGTGGGAGGTCCCCGCGGGCGTGACGAACCCGATCGTCAGGCCGTGGAAGGGCTATCTCTCCGACCCGGACCTCCTCTTCGAGCCAACGAGGCGGCAGCTGTGGATGTACTTCCGCCATGTTGCGCATCTGAACTCCGTATTCCTCACAGTGTCGGCCGACGGCACGCACTGGAGTAGACCCACGTGGCGTCCGCGCGCCGAATCACGAACTGGTTTCGCCGACGGTCGTTCGCGTCAGCGAAACTCAGTGGCACATGTGGGCCGTCAACGCTGGCCCGGGCGGCTGCAACAGCGCGTCGACGACGGTCGAGCACCGCACGTCGACCGATGGGCTCCACTGGTCGGCTTCGCGGACGGTTGATGTGTCGGGCCCCGGCGCCCTGCCCCCCTGGCACATCGACGTCACGTGGGTACCGGAGGTCCGGGAATTCTGGGCGCTGTACAACGAGAAACCGCCCGACACGTGTGCGACACCGGCGCTTCGGCTCTCCACGAGCAGCAACGGCATCACCTGGACGCAGCACCCAACTCCAGTTCTGCGCGCGGGCATGACGGCGGAATTCAAAGACATCGTGTATCGCTCGACGCTCGAGTACGATGGCCGAACCGACATGGTCACGCTCTGGTACTCCGGCGCCCGTGCATCGGATGAAACCTGGATATGGTGTGCGGCCGTGGAGCGTCGCTCTCGCGCCGACCTGTTCGCCATGATCGACCTGCCAGAGACGGCGGCACGCGTTGCTATACGCCGCCCTGCGCTGCAACTCAACAACGCGCCGTGAGCAACGGGTGACGGCTCACGCGCTGTCCTGATCCGCGACATTCGTGTCCTGATGCTGACTGCTGGCCGAGGCCATACCGCGACACATTGACCAGTGTCCCCCAGCGGCTCAAAATCAGGCAGGGTTCGCGATCGCGCAGGTAATAGCCGCCGTAACACCGAGAGTCGCCGAGGAACTATGCCCACGGACCAGGTCTTCCGTCGCGTGGTTTGGTACGGACTCCTGCTCGGCGCTGTAGATGCCGTTGGTGGGCGTCTGCTGCAGGCCGCTCCGGATCCGAGTGTGGTGCTTTCGCTCGGCGCGACGGCATGGGCAGCATACCGACTTGCAGAGACAAAGGCCGCGCGGATCGCGGTCCCGGCCGCGGTGACGCTCTTCGGCGTGTACATCGTCACGTTCCTCCTTTGCGCTCGGCTCCTCGTGGGATGGAACGGCTCCGTGCCGTGGCGGCCGCGGTCCGCCACGTGGATGACGATGTTCGTGATCTCGGCTCCGATCATTGCGATCATCGCCCAGTTTCTGGGAAGTCGCGCCGGAGCGCGAGCCGGGGCAAAGCCGGCATCATCGCAGTAGCGAAACGACCGTAACGCCGACCACTCGAACGACCGCGATAGTCAGGAGAGCTCTCGCTATCGCCGAACGCGGCGCGTCAGGCGCCGCACCGCGAAGGCCGAGCCACAGTAGCACGAGCACATAGGCCGACCGCACGTCCATCTCGCCGGCGAGCGTCGGGACAAGCTCTGAGTCGGTCCCTCCCACCAGTGACGTCAGGTTGGTGAACGGCGGATTCCGGAGGTCCACGTCAGCAGACTCCGTCAACAGCGCACCTGCCACACTCGCGAATGCAACGGTGGCGAGCGTGAATGCCACATAGACGTGCGTGAGGATCGAGAACACGGTCGCCCAGGGCACGTTGATGCGCCGCGCTCTGGCGGCGAACCATACGATCAGGGACGAGACCAGTACCGTCGGCACTACCGTCAGGACCTGAAAGAGCAGACCGCCAAGCACCTTGATTGGCGTGACGGCGGGCCGGTAGAAGATGAAGAGACTTCCGAATCGGATGCCAACGGCGGCGAGAAAGGCGAGTTTCCACGACGGATCGTTTGCAATGCCGCGAAACGCAGCGACGGGGTCGACCACCAGGTTCACGAGTCGCGCCCCGGCGCCCGATCGAGGCGCCGAGGCGTTGGGAATCGATGTCACGGGCAGCAGCCGACCGATGACACGGCGCAGGTGCCCGACCACAGCGTGGCGACGCACGCTCCGCAGCTGATGTTTTTCGAGATCGCGATCGTGACGACGGTGACACAGGCCATGGATGTTCCGCAGATACCCGTCTGCGTGAGCCCAGCGGCGGTCCCGCCGGCGACGTCTCCGAGGTCAGCGTCGTCGAGCTCAATCGTTCCGGCGGGAGATTGCGTGGCCGCCGTGTCTTCAGCGGACAGGGCCTGTCGATAGTCCGCGTCTTTCCACGCTCGGATGGTTGTATGATCGTGCATGGGTTCCCCTGAGCTCGAGAAGACAGCATTCAGCATGGCACAAAGCGCCGCCGCTGCCGGGCGACACAGTCGGGCTGCGAGCCCGACGACCTCCACGAGTGGGTTCACGGCGAAGGCAGCCATCGCCGGAGGTGACGCACCGGCGCTACGCGAGGACCCGACGTCTACTCGTTAGGCGTTCCGTGTCGCATTCGTTCGCGGACGCTTGATTGGCGTGCATGTTCGATCCGGCCGGGCCCTGTGCCGCCGCCAACTCGGCATACATCCCGCGCTCCCGCAGCAGCTGCGCGTGCGTGCCGCGCTCGATCACCCGTCCATAGCGGAGTACGAGGATCTGATCGGCCGTCCGGACGGCCGATAGTCGGTGCGCGATGACGATACGCGTGCAGCGCAACCGCTCGAGGTGGGCGTTGAGCTCTGCCTCCGCCGTCACATCGAGATGGCTGCTTGCTTCGTCGAGCAGGAGGATCGAAGGGCGTGGAGCAATCGCGCGAGCGATCGCGAGCCGCTGGCGCTGGCCACCCGAGAGATTGCTTCCGCCTTCGGCGACGCTGGTCTCATACGCCATGGGGAGGCGGCGAATATCCTTGGCCAGCCCCGCAATCTCCGCGGCGGCATCGATCTGCTCCGCACTCGCGGCGGGCGTATTGAGCAGGATGTTGGTCTTGAACGAGCCGGCGAACGCCGCGGAGTCCTGAAGCACGACGCCACACCATCGACGAACATCGCGCGGATCGAGCTCGGACAGCGGAATGCCGTCATACAGGACTTCGCCGGCAGTCGGCTGGTAGAGCCCGAGCAGCAGCATGAGGATCGTACTCTTTCCCGATCCCGTTGGACCGACGATCCCGAGCTTCTGGCCAGGTGTGACGGAAAAGGAGACGTCGTCGACGATCGCCGGCCCGTCGGGCGAAAATCGGTACGAGAGCCCACGAGCGTCGATACGGCCGGCGAGACGCGTTGCTCGTGCGCGCTGTGCAATGGCCGGACGTCGCTCGCGCTCCGTCTCGAGCACGTCGGTGAGCCGCTCGACATAGGCATCGAGCAGCTGGAGCTGCTGCGTGCTCTGAACGAGCGAGGCGACCGGCGCGAGAAACGACGTGGCGAGCGTTGTGAGCGCGAGCATCGTGCCGAGCGACATCGACGCGTGAGCAACCAGGTAGGCTCCGTACCAGAGCAGGATGAGAGGAGACGCCGTCCGCGCGAAGCCTAACGCGAATTCGACCTTGGCCGAGAGGTAACTTCGCTCGACCGACACGCCGAGCTGGCGCCGAAACAGCTCGACCCAACGATCGTACGCCCGCTGTTCGCCCGCCGACGCCTTGATGTACGCGATTCCCTTCATGAGTTCGACCAGGCAACTCTGCTCGTCGGTCTTGGCAACGACGGTGCGTTGTGCGAGATCCCGGAGTGGGCGCAGAGACGCGAACGCGAGCACGCCCTGCCCGACCGCCACGGCAGCGGCGAGCAGAGCGAGCGGCGGCGAGACGACGAACATGATGATGAGGAACAGCGCGCTCAGCGGCCCGTCCAGCACGAACGAGAGCAGTTGAGTGGTGAGGATCTCGCGGATCATCGAGTTGCTCGACAGCCGCATCAGGAGATCGCCGCTCGTTTTGCTCTGGAAAAAACGGTACGGAAGGGCGAGCAGATGCTCGAAGAAGCCCTGCGTGAGACGCGCGTCGAGACGGGCCTGGAGCCTGGTCATCACCAGGCTCCGTACGAACGTGGTGACGGACTTCCCGAGCACGACGATGGACATCGCCGTGGCCATGAGGCCGAGTGACACGGTCGATTCGCGGGTCCCTGCATCGACCACGAGCTTCGTGAACAGTGGTCCTGCGAGTCCGGCACCCTGCAGGAGCAATGACGCCACAATGATCTGCGCGAGTGCGAACTGCGCTGGTTGGTCGCGAAACATTGCGAGGAGATACCACACCCAGAGCGGTAGGCGAGACTTCGGCCGCCTAGCGATGTCGCCTCGCGGCTCGAGTGTCAGGACCGTTCCGTCGAACGCCGCCGTGAACTCGTCATGGGTGAGGGTACGACGTCCAATGGCGGGATCGACGATCGTCACGCGGCGTGGTCCCCACCGCTCGACGACGACGAAATGGCGATGCTGCCAGTGCGCGATAGCAGGCAACGCAACTGAGTCGAAGCACTCCGGACGCACGCGATGAGCCCGCGCCGCGACGCCGAATCGATCGGCCACGGCAATCAGCGTCCGGAGTCGTGTGCCATCACGACCGGCGTGACAGAGCTCGCGACACTCCGACGCGGTATCGTGGACCCCATGCGCGGCCAGCACCATCGCCAGACACGTCGGCCCGCAGTCATCCGCCCCGATCTGCGGATACCATGGAACGCGGAGCCTCTGCTTCATCGGCCACCTCGCACACCGATCGTTACCCGAGGCGCCTCGAGGGCCAACAGCGATGGCACGCGCTCGGGTGCGGCGATCCGAAGAAGTCCATAACCAATACCCGCGAGACCCGTCATGAGTCCGGGCGTTTCGACGCCGCCTGGAACACCACAACGCCAGTGGCCTTCCTGCAATCGTGTCACGAGACGGGACGAATGGGTCGCGAGTGCGTCTTCCCACTCACCGCGATAACCCAGCTCGTGCGCTCGCACGAACAGCTCGAGATTCCCGAGGTCGCCGTGACAGAGCGAGTCGTTGCTTCCGAATCCACAACGAGCCGTCGAGGCGAGCGCCGCCGCGAGGTCGCTCGCCAACTCGGCATCATCACTGCTGCCTAACGCGTCGAGACGCGCGAGGCCGATCCCCGGCGCTCCGTGACACCACGCCCACATCCACGCGAGCTCGTTCTCGTCGCGACCCGGGAGGATACGGTAGTCGGGCCAGTTCATCCGGGTGGGTTCGAAGCAACGCCGCTCGTAACACATCGCGCGAATGGCGGCGTGTATGAACGGCGGGTGGTTCACAAGCCGGCCGGCTGCGAGCAAGGCCAGCGCGATTCCCGACGCGCCATGCGACATCCCGGTCAGCGGCTGTGACGCCGGAAGACTCGTGGACCACGACAGTCCTCCCGCCCGCTCTTCGCCGCGAGCGATGAGGCACTCGGCCGCATGCTTCAGCGCGCGGCGTGTAGCCGGTGTGGACCGAACATGCTCGAGCGCGGACGCGGCCATGATGAACCCCGCCGTGCCGCCGATGATGTCGAGTGTTCGGTCCGCGTCGACGTGATCGCGAAGCGCCAGCACCAGGCGCTCGGCGAGGTCGATGACGTCGTGATCGGCCCAGAGCGCCCCGATGTGAGACAGTGCGTACACAGCGCCACTCAGTGCGCCGAACGCCCCGAGTGACGACGGGAGGAATGCTGCCGCCGTGTCCTCGAGCGTCGACACCAACCGACGCGTGAGCTGACGCACGACCGTTTGAGCGACCGCACGTGAGGCAGCATCACCAGCAACGTGGTCGAAGTACGCGAAGAACAACGCAATCCCGGGCGCGCCGCTGTACAGATCGGCGCCCACTGGCTGGATCGTCCAGTCGCGCTCTCGCAGCAACGTGAGACCGAGCCAGCTCGCGCGGTCTTCCTGCTTCAGGGCCCGCCCGACCAGATGCTCGGCCACGTGGCGCGCGGCAAGGAGCGCCGCCTCGCGAGACGATCCGGTTATGCCGCGCGGTACACACGATTCCGGAACGATGTCATCACTCGCGGGAGCGACATGCATGCCCGGGAGCAACGCGACGAGCGAGGCCTCGATGACCCAGCGCTGATGCCGTAGATCGTCGTCGCTCATGGCCCCGACGCGGTCGATTGCCGAGGACAGACCGGAGTGACGGAAAAAGGCCGGAATCGATTCACCGTGAGCAGTGAACAGATCGACACTCGACGGCTTACTGGCAAACATGGGGACGTCGCCGCGCACGAGATCCGCATGCTCCGATGCGATGACGCGCTCGAGCTCGGGCCGAGCAGGAATGGCGACCCAGAGCCGATCGAAGAGGCGGTCCTGATCGAGCGCATCTCGCATCACATCCGGGTGATTGCTCTCGGAGAGAATGAGTGCGTACTGGCGCGTCGGGCGGAGAACGACCCGGATAGGATCATCGGCGAACGCCCGCAGGGGCCCGTGTGGCGCGAGCAGGGCCTCGCGGTGCGCGTACAGCAGTCGATAGGTCGAGGTGAAACCCGACAGGAGGGAGTCGGCAAACGCAGCGGGGTCGATGGGCTGGCCACCTAACGTTGGGCGATTCTGGGACGGTGGGAGGCTGACGAAGTCGCGCTCGAGTCGCATCTCGTCGGTTCCGGGCGCAACCAGGACCGGAAACCGATTGGGCGTTCGCTGGCCACCTGCGCCGCCCATGGAGCTCATGTCGAGCCCACTGGACTGCTCGTTGTCGTATGCTCGAAACGGTAACACGCCGGTACGAAGCACCGATCGCTGCAACGCCTCCCAGCCCAGTTGTTCAGGCTCGTTACCCGCGTTAGGTGCTTCCGGAAGCGGATGGAAGAGCGCTTCGAGATCGATCAGCATCGGGAACTCCCCGGACGCTATGACGTTCTCATAGTGGAAGTCCGTCGCGTTCAGCACGTGGAGAACCGCGAGCCACGCCCCGAACCGCTGATAGAACCGCTCGACCTCGTCGCGAGAATTGCACGGCGCGTCCGATACGAACTCCGCCCATCCGTGGTCTCCGCGCGTGAGTACCTGCACCGCACGGAGTTTTGGAGCCTGGCCGTGCGCGTTGATCCACGCGACGAGCTCGGTGAAATGGCGATCGACGTTGAGCGATCGCGGCTTGTATACCAGGCGGATGCCTGACGAGAACTCGGCGATGGCGACCGACCGCCCGCGACGGTGCACATCTCCGGCGTTTCCAGAGAGGGCGATCAGGGTCCCCAGATCACCCTCAGCCGCAAAGGCGTCCCGCAGCGCGTCGAAATCCTCGGCGAGATAGCGGAGGAGCTCTCGCGCCGACTCCACCCAATAGTCGGTGGCAGTCACGATCGAGCGCGCGAGCACCGGGTACTCCTCAATGATTTGATCGCGGACGGGACTGGACCGAAGCTGCAACGCAAAGTGGGCACACCGAGCTTCGGGTGAGTCACCAACCAGCGTTCCACGGACTCGTGCCACGTTGAGCTCGAGGATCACGACCTTCAGCGCACGTCCGACCAAGTGTCCCCACAACAGCGGCTCGAACAGCAGCGTTGCGTGCTGGGCATCGAACGGCGCGTGCGGATGCTCCGCCACGATCGATCGGACCTCTGCGTGTAGGTCCGCCATACCTGCGGTTACGAACGGTTCCACGAACGCACGCACGGGCGCGAGCCCGTCACTGCTTGCGTCGTTCGGTCGGGCGGGCAGCTGTGCGATCTCACGCGCGATCACGTCGGCCCGCTCGACCTCGCGCGCCCAACGCGGCGGCTCGCCGTCACCACTCACGCCTGCCGGAAGTGTACCGACCAGCGCGTCGAATTCGAGCTCGGTGAGTCCGTCGATGCGAAGCCGCCGCGCAAGGAGCTCGGGTCGATCGAACGGGCGTTGGGAGCGCCAGCGATTCGCGCGCCTCGTGCCGGCGACGGACGCGGGCTCGCTCGGCCGGCTCTCACTCTGGTCGCGACGCATCGCAGCGCGTTCGGCGAGTGTGAACGCTCGCGGCCACCAGCGGTTTGACATGTGACTCACGTCTTCCTGCAAACCGACCGGGTGGTCCACCAAACCGTCACGCACAAGGTCGTGCAGACGAAAATGCCGCCACCGGCAGTCAAATCGCACACGCCGCCGACCTGCGTAATGCCCTGGCAGCAGCCCAGCGTTTCAGCGTATTCGGTCGTGACCGCAACGCCACCGCCGAGGTCCAGCGCGCTGTCGGCAAGCTCCATCGGTCCGACAGGATGAGCGGGCAGCCGTGTTGCGGTGTCGGCATCGAGACACGCGCCGTAGTCGGCGTCCTTCCACGCGCGAATGACATGATCCGATGACATGGAGCCTCCTGGGTTAGTGGTGCGACGTTGCCACCGCTTGGTCGCCGTCGGTGTGCGGCAGCCGAACGCGACTCAGTGCGAGCAGACCGACTAACGCGACGATCGTGGCGATCCAGAGGAGCGCGATGGATGGCGTACGAAGAAAGAGAGGCGGCGGGGTGCTCAGCCCATCGTCAGGCGACACGTCCGTCGCGGTCAGTCGCCACAGGGCGGCGCGGACTCGATTCTCGTGAGCGGTTCGCATGCCCCGAAGGTTGGCACTTCCCGCGCCCACTCGAGCGATTCGGCAAATCGTGTCGGTGACGTGAGTTGCATCAGCCTGCGTTCGTTCGTTAGGCGTCACGTGACGCCGGCGAGACCGCAAGCTCGTGTTACGTCACAGCGGCGGGGCAGCTCCGTGCATACCGGGCTGCGTCGTGCCCTTCACGTATTCGTGAATCGTCTTCCGCGATACGCCGAGTTGTGCGGCGGCGACGGTTTTGTTGCCGCCGGCGTCGAGGATGGCCTGCAAGACGAGCGGTCGCGTCAACGTGCCGCGCCGCGCGCCGCGGGCCCCGCGCAAGCGCTCGAGGTTACCCGTGCAGTGCGCGAGCGAGATGACCGGCGCACCGCCGGCGTCGATCATGAGTCGTTCGACGGCGGCAACGAGCTCGCGCAGGTTGCCGGGCCATGCGTCGCGCTCGAGAGCGTGCATGAGCGCGTCGTCAAATGACGGCGGTCGGTCGGAATAGCCGCAGCGCTTCGCCCGCACGGCTGCCGTGTGCCTCACCAGGTCCGGGATGTCGGACGCGCGATCGCGCAGAGGCGGGATGTGTATGGCGAACGCGCTGATACGATCGCGGAGGTCGGCGAGGAATCGATCCTGGTCGACGAGCGCGACGAGTCCTTCGTTGGCGGCGAAGATGAACCGCACGTCGCCGCGGACGGGGCGATCGCTTCCGACTGGAAAGAACTCGCCGTCTTCCTCTACGATGTGGAGCAGCTTGCCCTGGATGAGCTTCGATGCCTTGCCGATCTCGTCGAGGAACAGCGTGCCGCCGGCGGCAGATGCGATGGCGCCTGCGCGGGCCGAATCGGCACCGGTGAACGCGCCCTTCGCGTGGCCGAACAGGTCGGAGCTGACGAGCGCATCGTCGGCCGCGGCGAGCGAGATCGCGCGGAAGGTGCGACCACGGCGCGGGGAGAGCTCGTGCGCGTGGCGAGCGAGGATGGTCTTGCCGCATCCGCGCTCTCCTTCGAGCAGCAGGCATGCGTGGTCATGTGCGGCGTATCGGCGCAGCTGCGCCAGCGCGTCGCGCATCGACGCTGCACTGCTCTCGAAGATGTAGGGCGATCGAAATGCGGCGACGGCGACGATCCTTGTGTCGTATCACTCCGAATGTCGCCCCGCGATGACCAACGCGGGTGGCGGGATTGAGACACCGCCACGCCGCGTTAGACAGAGCTACTGCGCGACCTTGCGCACCGTCGGATACTCGATGCCCAGCTGCTCCAGATACGTCTTGTACTTCTTGGGATCGTAGTAGTATTTCCGCATCTCCGGCCGATACTGCGCCATGATGTCCGCGTTGAGCCAGATCGGCGGCTTGTCCGTCGGCGCGAAGAATGGCTTGTACTTCACTTCCTTCGTCTGGACCGTGTTGAAGTAGTCCCACGCATCCGTCACGATCTGCGGCGTCATCAGGATGTCGAGGAGCGTCATCGCCTGCACCTTCGCGCCCGCGACCACGCCCTTGTGCGCGATCGGCGTCGCCATCGAGATCGCGTTCGCCCAGTTGTGCCCCGGCATCCCCGGAATGTTCGATGGATAGTTGAGCGTAATCGTCGGGACGTTCCAGCTCACATCACCGATGTCGTCCGACCCTCCGCCCATGCGCGTTGCCTCGTTCACCGGTCCGTTCAACCGGCCGGGCCGCGTGCTCAATCCGCTGTCCGGAACGCCGAGCTCGCGCTGAATGCCTTTGGCGAGCGTCTGATCCTTCTCGTCCCACGTCGGCATCCCGACCTTCTGGATGTTCTCGTACATCGCTTCGGCGACGGGGCGCGAGAAGTGTCCGCTCCACCCCGAGCCGATCATCATGATCGTGTCGATCTGCGTGTCGGTCATGAGCGTCGCACCCTGGGCCATCTTCTTCGCCGCCTCGAACATCGCCAAGGTCCGCGGGTAGTCGCGCTCGCGGAAGTAGAACCAGATGCTCGCCGTGCTGGGTACCACGTTAGGCTGGTCGCCGCCGTCCTTGATCACGTAGTGCGACCGCTGCGGCAGCTCCATGTGCTCGCGGTGGAACTCCCACGCCTGACCCATGAGCATGACGGCATCGAGCGCGCTCTTGCCGCGCCACGGCGCGCCCGCCGCGTGTGCGCTCGAGCCCTTGAACTTGAAGATGGCCGAGATGAGCGCGTTGGATCCGGACTGTCCCCACGACACCTGCAGCGATTGGCCGACGTGGGTGAATAGCGTGATGTCGACGTCCTTGAACACGCCCGCTCTCACGAGCCACGCCTTCCCTGTCATCTGCTCTTCGGCTACACCGGGCCAGAGGACGAGCGTACCCGGGATCTTGTCGCGCTCCATGATCTTCTTGACCACGAGCGCCGCCGCGACGTTGAGCGGCATGCCGGAGTTGTGGCCTTCGCCGTGGCCCGGAGCGCCTTGGATGTGTGTCTGCTTAAAGCCGACGCCCGGGTCGTTCCACGCTTGTGGGATGCCGTCGATGTCGGAGCCGAGCGAGATCACCGGCTTGCCCGAGCCCCATCTCGCGACGAACGCGGTGGGAATCCCCGCGACGCCGCGCTCGACCTTGAATCCGTTCTGCTCGAGCAGGCCGGACAGGTATTTGGATGTCTCGACTTCCTGCATGCCGAGCTCGCCGAA
>JAJKIV010000142.1 GCA_021154285.1 Gemmatimonas sp.
CGCGCCGATCGGACGATATCGGTGCACGCGAGGAGTTGGAGGCGCAGCGCGAGGCGGAGCGTGAGCGTGAACGAAAGACCGTTCACGTCAACGAGTTCATCACCGTCAGCGAGCTGGCGGACATCCTTAAGATTCCCGCGACGCAGATCGTCGGCTTCGCGTTCAAGAATCTTGGGCTCATGGTGACCATCAACCAGCGACTCGACTTCGATCAGATCGAGTTGATCGCCGGTGAGTTCGGCTTCCAGGCGGTTCGCGAGGAGGAGTACGCGGCGGACGCCGGCCAGGTCACCGAAGCCGACAAGGCCGAGGACCTCGAGTCGCGGCCGCCGATCGTGACGATCATGGGTCACGTCGACCATGGTAAGACGTCTCTGCTCGACTACATCCGAAAGGCGAACGTCGTCGCCGGCGAAGCGGGCGGCATCACGCAGCACATCGGCGCGTACCATGTGACGCTGCCGAGTGGCAGGCTCATCACGTTCCTCGACACGCCGGGCCACGAAGCGTTCACCGCCATGCGTGCGCGTGGTGCGCAGGTGACGGACATCGTCGTCCTCGTCGTCGCCGCGAACGACTCGGTGATGCCGCAGACGATCGAGGCGATCTCGCACGCGAGGAACGCCGGCGTTCCGCTTATCGTCGCGATCAACAAGATCGACTTGCCTGACGCGAATCCACAGCGTGTGTCGCAGGACCTCCTGCAGCACGGTGTTGTGCTCGAAGCGTTCGGCGGTCAGGTGCTCTCCACGCCCATCTCGGCCAAGAAGGGCACGAACATCAACGAACTGCTCGATCAGGTTCTCCTGCAGGCGGAGATCCTCGATCTCAAGGCGAACGCGCACAAGAACGCACAGGGCACGGTCGTCGAAGCCCAGCTCGACCCGGGCAAGGGTCCGGTTGCCACGGTGCTCGTGCAAGGCGGCACGCTCAAGGTTGGCGATGACTTCATCGTCGGCTTGTACTCGGGTCGTGTTCGGGCACTGCTCGACGAGCGTGGCAAGCAGGTGAAACAGGCCGGTCCTGCCATTCCGGTTCAGGTGTTGGGCCTAACGGGTGTCCCGATGGCGGGCGACGAGTTCCGCGTCGTCGAGGATGCCACGCAGGCTCGTGAGATTGCACAACGCCGTGAGCGGCTCGACCGCGAAGCGAAGAGCCGTCGCACGAGCAAGAGCGCGGTCACGCTGGAAGACTTCATGTCGCAAGCGTCGGCTGGTCAGAAGCGCACCCTGCGTGTGCTGATCAAGGCCGACCAGGGTGGTCCGGCTGAAGCCCTGGCCGACGCGTTGGCGCAGCTGTCCAACGCCGAGGTCTCGGTGGAGGTCATTCACCGTGGCGTCGGTGCCGTCACCGAGAGCGACATTCTGCTCGCGCGTGCGGCGGGTGCGATCATCGTCGGCTTCCACGTGCGTCCCGACAACAACGCGCGCGCGGCGGCCGAACGCGAAGGCGTCGACATCAAGCTCTACAAGGTCATTTACGATGCCGTGAACGATGTGCGTGCCGCGCTCGAAGGCATGCTCCGTCCGGAAGAGCGCGAGGTCGTGCTCGGCGAAGCCGAGGTGCGACAGACGTTCAAGGCGCCGAAGGTCGGTGTCGTCGCCGGGTGCTACGTTAGGCACGGCACGATCACTCGTCAGGCGCGCGTGCGCGTGGTCCGCAACGGCGTCGAAGTGTACGACGGTACCATCGGATCGCTCCGGCGCTTCAAGGACGACGTCCGCGAGGTGAAGGAGGGATACGAGTGTGGTATCTCCGTCGAAAACTTCAATGACGTGAAAGTCGGCGACGTCATCGAGTGCTATCGCACCGAGGAGGTCGCTCGCACCCTGCAAACGGAGACCACGAGCTGATCGCCATGCCGGGCCGTCGGAAACCGCCACGGCCCGGCACTCCCCTCTCTCTTTTTTTCGCGACGCCGCCTGGTTCTTCACGGCATCGCGTGCACGCCCGGTCCGCCACACGGTTCGCGAACGTGGTGTCTGCTGATCGAGCGAAGGATTCCGCCAACGATGCCGCACGATACCCGTCGCCCGGACCGCGTTGCCGAAGCGATCCGAGAAGAAGTAGCGACCTTCCTTGCTGAAGGCGTCAAAGATCCCCGCGTCGTCGGCCTCGTCACCGTCACCGGCGTGGATGTCACGCGCGACCTCCGTCACGCGAAAGTGTTCGTGAGCATTCTCGGGAGCGATGCGGAGCGAGCCGCGACGCTCGATGGTTTGTCGAGCGTCGCGAGTCATCTGCGCTCACGCATCGGCCGCGCGCTCCGACTTCGTCTCGCCCCCGAGATCGCGTTCAAGCTCGATCAGAGCGTCGCGCACGCGGCGCGGATCGAGTCGCTGCTCGCGCAGATCCACGACGAACGGCCGGTCGACGACACCGCGACCGACTCGAGTGACCGAACACCGCCCTCGACCGGAGGGCCGACCGATTGACGGCCTCTTGCTGGTCGACAAGCCAGCCGGCGTCACGTCGCACGACGTGGTCAACGATGCACGACGCGCGTTGCGCACGAGGCGAATCGGCCACGCCGGTACGCTCGATCCCTTCGCGACCGGGTTGCTCGTGCTCCTCGTGGGTCACGCGACGCGCCTGTTCCCGTATCTGAACGGCGAGCCCAAGGTGTATCGAGCGGCGATCGCGTTCGGGACGGAGACCGACACGGACGACGTGACGGGTTCCGTCACGCGCACCGCCGGCGTGCCCGATGCCTCGCGCGTGCGCGAGAGCATCAGCGCACTCACGGGCACCATTGACCAGGTTCCGCCCGCGTACTCCGCGAAGCAGGTCGAGGGGCGTCGGGCGTACGCCGTTGCGCGTCGCGGTGAAGCGCTCACGCTCGCCCCCGTTCGCGTGACCGTACACGCGTGGGAAATCCGCGAGCTGTCGGACGAGCGTCTCGACACGGTCATCACGTGCGGCGGCGGCACGTACATCCGCGCGCTCGCCCGAGACCTCGGTCGCCTGTGCGAGAGCGCCGCACATCTCTCGAGTCTGCGCCGGACGCACAGCGGACCGTTTGACGTCGCGAACGCGACGTCGATCGAGGACCTGCGTGCCGGCAAGGCCATTCCGGAGCCCGCTCGGGCGGCCGTACCTCATCTCCCGGCGATCACGTTGTCGCCCGATGATGTAGATCACGTTAGGCAGGGAAGGACCATCTCGGCTGCGGGGAGCGCTCCCATCGCGGCATTGGTGGACGCGGCCGGCGCGTTGGTCGCGATAGCCGAGTCGGTGGGGGATAGCTGGCAACCGAGAGTGGTGCTTCCCGATGCGTGATCATGTGAACGCCGGTCTCGATTCCGGCCTTCCGCCTGACGTGCACGCGACCGTGGTCACGGTCGGGACGTTCGACGGCGTGCATCGCGGCCACCGCGATGTGCTGGAGCGCCTCGTGGCTCGCGGGAAGGCCCTGGGGCGACGGACGGTGCTCGTGACGTTCGAGCCTCATCCGCTCGAGGTAGTGAACCCCGCGGCCGCGCCGCTCATGCTCACGGTCGGTGAGGAGAAGCGTGAGGTGCTGGCCGAGTCGGGGATCGATTACCTCGCGGTCGTGCCCTTTACACCGACGCTGGCTCGTTATGCAGCACAGGACTTCGTCATGCGGGTACTTCGCGACCGCTTCAACATGGAGTACCTCCTCATGGGGTACGACCATGGGTTCGGCCGAAATCGCGAGGGCGACGTCGAGGTGCTACAGGCACTTGGTGCGCGGGCTGGTTTTCACGTTGAGGTCGTTCCACCCGTGTCAATTGGCGATGGCCGGCCGATCTCATCGACGTCGATCCGTCGCGCGATCGCGGGTGGCGATCTCGAGCGGGCTGCTCACGCGCTCGGTCGTCCCTATGCACTCGGCGGCCGAGTGGTGCGGGGAGCCGCGAGAGGTCGCGGGCTGGGGTTCCCCACGATCAACGTCGCCCCGCCGAGTCCACGAAAGCTCCTGCCGCCTCATGGGGTCTACGCCGTTCGGGTGCAGACTCCGGGCGGAGCACACGGTGGCATGCTCAATCTGGGCGCGAGGCCGACGTTCGGTGACCCGTCGGTTGGGATCGAGGCCCACTTGTTCGACGCCAGCGGCGATTGGTATGACGCGTGGGTTCGTGTCGACTTCATCGCACGGCTTCGCGATACCCAGAAGTTCGAGAATGCCGCCGCGCTCGTTGAGCAGCTGCGCCGCGACGAAGACAACGCGCGACACGCGCTCAGCCTCACGAGATGAAGAAATCGCTAATCGCAGCCGCCTGCTGGGCGCGCAACCGACGAGAGCCCAACCATTTCGCCGACGGCTTCCGTTGACTCCGCCCGACCCGTTCCGTAACCTTCAAAGCTTCCCGAAACCAACCCTTCCACCCGCAGTCGCATGTCCAACCTGAAGTACCGCGTGCTGCTCATCGTTGCGCTTTTCGCGGCGTCCGTATGGTCGCTGTACCCGCGCAAGGTGATCGAGCGAGTCAAGCGCGGCGACCAATATGTCTTCGACACCGTTACTCGAGTGCCGCTGAAGCGAGGGTTGGATCTTCAGGGCGGAATGCATCTCGCGCTCGAGATCAATGAGGCGAAAGGCACCGTGCCGGATCGATCGGAGGCGCTCGATCGCGCCATTAAGGTCGTCCGCACCCGCATCGACGAGTTCGGTGTCGCCGAGCCGGTGGTTCAGAAGAGCGGCGACAGCCAGATCATCGTCGAGCTGCCGGGTATCGACGACCCGCAGCGCGCGATGGCGGTCGTGCAGAAGAGCGCCTTCCTCGAGTTCCAGATCACCGACAAGACGCAAGCGCTGGAAAAGGTGCTCCCGCGATTCGACGCGATCGTGAAGGAGAGTGGCCTCGCCGGAAAGTCGCCGGCCGGCGTCCTTGGTGATACGGCCAGGTCGGCGGACAAGGGGCTGCAGGGGCTGTTGTCGTCGGGCAAGGATTCAGCGCGAAAGGATTCCGCGGCGAAGAACGACACGACGAAGAAGGATTCACTGGCGTTAACCGCCGGCGGAGCGTTCTCCAAGCTCATCCAGCAAGGACAGTTCGTCGGCGAGTACTTCGTCGCGGAGCGCGACTTTGCGACGCTGCAGAGCTACCTCGACCTGCCGGCGATCCAGGCCGCGATGCCCCCGGGCAAGGTAATGCGATGGGGTAGTGACACGGTGTCGCTCGGCGCAACGGCATATCGGCCCATCTACATGCTCGATTCGCGCCCGATCATCACCGGCGAGTCGCTGATCGGCGCAAAGCCTAACCAGGTTCCGATCGAGGGCACCGTCGTCGAGTTCACGCTCAGCAACGAAGGCGGCCGCCGCTTCCGCGCCGAGACCGCTAAGCACATTCGCGACTACATGGCGATCGTGCTCGACCAGCGCGTCATGGGCCGGCCACCGATCATCCAGAGCGCGATCGGCACTCGTGGCCAGATCACCATGGGCCAGGGTCGGTCGCTGCAGGACGCGCAGGACCTCGCGCTGGTGCTTCGCGCCGGCGCGCTCCCGGTGCCGCTCAAGGTCGCCGACTACCGAAACATCGGAGCGAGCCTTGGCGCCGACTCGATTCGCAACGGCATCCGCGCGCTGCTCATCGCCGTCGGGCTCGTAGTACTCATCCTGATCGTGTACTACCGGTTCTCCGGCGTGCTGGCGGTCGTCGCGTTAGGCTTGTACGTCCTGTACACGATGGCCATGCTCGCCTACTTCAACGCCGTGCTCACATTGCCGGGGCTTGCGGGCTTCGTACTGTCGGTCGGCATCGCCGTCGACGCGAACGTGCTGATCTTCGAGCGAATCCGTGAGGAGCTCGATCGCGGCAAGACCGTTCGCACCGCGATCGACGAGGGATTTCGGCACGCGTTGACTGCCATCGTCGATACGAGCGTGACCACCATTCTCACCGCGGCGGTGCTGTATCAGTACGGGACCGGGCCGGTGCAGGGCTTTGCGGTCACGCTGATCGCTGGCATTGTCGCGTCCCTGTTCACGGCGATCTTCGTCGTCCGAACGTTCTACCTCCTGTGGCTCAGCCGCTCGCGTGGCGCCCAGACCTTGAGCATCTAATGCTGCGCATCCTACACGACACGAAATTCGACTTCATCAAATGGTGGCGCTGGGCGGCGGGCCTCACGGCCGCGTTCATCCTACTCGGTCTCGCCAGCTTCGCGATCCGCGGTGGCCCGAACTACAGTATCGAGTTCACGGGCGGCACGTTGATGCAACTCCAGTTCAACAAAGCGGTCGACGTCGGTCGAATCCGCTCGACGATGGATCGCGCGGGGATCAACGGCGCCGAGATCCAGACCTTCGGCTCGGATAGCGGATTCACTATTCGCGCTCAGAACCGGCAGGAAGTCGCGTCTCAGGCTGCGGGAGCCGAGAGCGTCGCACAGCGTGTGCAAGACGCGCTCACGAAGGAGTTCGGAGCCAACACGTACCGGGTCGTCCGTACTGAGGCGGTTGGACCTCGCGTTGGTGCCGAGCTTCGCCGCAATGCTGCGATCGCGATGCTGCTCGCGTCGCTCGTGACGCTCGTCTACCTGGCGATCCGCTTCGAGTGGCGATTCGGCGTCGCCGCCGTGCTCTCGACGGCGCACGACGTCCTCGTGACGCTCGCGTTCATCAAGCTGTTCCACATCGAGGTCTCGCTCACGGTCGTCGCCGGCATCCTGACGCTGCTCGGCTATTCAGGGAACGACACGATCATCATCTTCGACCGCGTTCGCGAGAACCTGAAGAAGGATCGCAAGTCGCCACTCTATGATGTGCTGAACCGGTCGATAAACGAAACGTTGCCGCGGTCAGTGCTCACGCACGCGACGACCCTCGCGGCGACACTCGCGCTCCTCTTCTTTGCCGGAGAGGTTCTGCGTCCGTTCGCGATCGTCATGGCGTTTGGTATCTTCGTTGCCACGTTCAGCTCCATCTACGTCGCGTCGCCTTTGCTCCTGTGGATCGAGCACCGGTGGCCCAGGACCGCTTCCGATACGGGCGCGAGCAAGGCTGCGGTTCGTGCGTCGAGAACCGAGATCCCCGCAGCGCAGCGCACGACGCGCGATCGACAACCCGAGCGTGCCGCCAGCCGCTGACCTCTGATATACGACACCGCCGCGATTCGCGGCGGTGTTCGCTTGTATGCACTACATCGATAGCCACGCTCATCTCGCCGACGCTGCATTCGATGTCGACCGCGACGAGGTGATAGCTCGCGCGCGCGATGCCGGTGCCGCGGCCATCGTAGCGATCGGAGAGTCTATCGCCGCCGCCGATCGAGCGACCGTCATTGCCGCGAAGTACCCGCGGTACGTCTATCATACCGCCGGAATCCATCCCCACGACGCCGCGGATTTCGATGACGTGCGTGACACCGAGGCGATTCGTCGTCACGTGACTGCTAGTGCCGTCGCAGTGGGCGAGTGCGGGCTCGACTACCATTACGATCATTCCCCGCGCGACGCGCAGCGGCACGCGTTCGAATCGCAGTTGCGCCTCGCGACGGAGCTCGACCGCCCGGTCGTCGTGCACTCGCGCGAGGCAGACGCCGACATGACGGCCATGATCGACACGGCAGCACGTGCGGGCGCGCGCGGCGTTCTGCACTGCTTCACGGGGCCGCACGCCGTCGCCGAGGCCGCATTGTCGGCCGGCTGGTACGTGTCGTTCAGCGGCATCGTCACATTCAAGAAATGGGACGATCTTGCCCTGCTGCGACTCGTGCCCGACGACCGACTGCTCGTCGAGTCGGATTCGCCATATCTCGCGCCTGTGCCGTTCAGAGGAAAGCGAAACGAGCCAGGTTTCGTGCGCCAGACCATCGAGCGATTGGCCAGCGTGCGCGGTACGACATCGGATGCATTGGCCGAGCTGACCGCAAACAACACGCGGCGATTGTTTGGGCTGGCGATGGCTGAGCCTCACTCGTAGTATCTGCGCCGCACGATCGCGCGCGCGCCGTTGTCGCTGCGCGTGATGATTCCCGCCTCACCAGCACGACTGGAGGATTCGTGGCCCACGTACCGTCAGACATCGAGATCGCACAGAACGCGAAACTGCGCCCGATCGTCGACGTCGCGAAGGAGCTCGGTCTCGGCGCCGACGACCTCGACCTGTACGGGAAATACAAGGCGAAGATCGGGCTCGACATCGCCGAGCGACCGGCTCGCGGCAAGCTTGTTCTCGTTACCGGGATCAACCCCACCGCCGCGGGCGAGGGCAAGACGACGACGGCGGTCGGCGTCACGCAGGCGCTCAGGAAAATCGGGCAGAACGCCACGTTATGCATCCGCGAGCCGAGCCTCGGCCCGGTGTTCGGCATGAAAGGCGGCGCAGCGGGTGGTGGGTATGCGCAGGTCATTCCCATGGAGGACATCAATCTCCATTTCACAGGTGACTTCCACGCGATCTCGAGTGCGCATGCGTTGCTCGCCGCGTTGCTGGACAACCATCTGCACCAAGGCAACGCGCTCAAGATCGACCCGCGTCGCATAACGTGGCCGCGCACGATCGACATGAACGATCGCGCGCTACGCGACATGGTGATCGGCCTTGGTGGCGTTGGGAACGGTGTCGTGCGCGAGGATAGGTTCGTCATCATTCCCGCGAGCGAGGTGATGGCCATCGTCGCGCTGGCAACGGGACCGACTGATCTCGAGCGGCGGCTCGGGCGGATCATCGTCGGCTCCACGGCGGGGAGTGAACGTAAGCCAGTGCTCGCGTCGGACCTGAAAGCGGCTGGTGCGATGGCGCTGTTGCTCAAGGACGCGATCCGGCCAAATCTCGTGCAAACGCTCGAAGGCGGACCAGCGTTCGTGCACGCCGGCCCGTTCGGCAACATCGCTCACGGCTGCAACAGCATCCTCGCGACGCGCTCGGCCCTGTCGCTTTCGGATGTCGTCATCACCGAAGCGGGATTCGGATCTGACCTCGGCGCGGAGAAGTTCTTCGACATCAAGTGCCGCTTCGGCGGTCTCGACCCCCAAGCCGCGGTGCTCGTGGCGACCGTGCGCGCGCTCAAGCTCAACGGCGGCGCGCACAAGAACAGCCTCCAGAAGGAGGACCTGGGAGCACTCGAGCGCGGGCTGCCCAATCTGGAACGCCACATTGAAAACGTTAGGCAGTTCGGCGTGCCGCTCGTCGTCGCCGTGAATCGCTTCACGAGCGACAGCGACCGCGAGCTCGAGATGGTCGCCGACTGCGCGGCGAAGGCCGGCGCGCGTGTGGCGCTCAACGAGGTCTGGGAGAAGGGAGGCGAGGGCGGCGTCGAGCTCGCGCGCGAGATCATGAGCATGCTGGCCGCCGGTGGCAGCTGTTTCGCTCCGATCTACCCGACAACGGCGCCGATCCGTCAGAAGATCGACACGATCGTGCAGAAGGTGTACGGCGGAGAAGGCGCCGACTACTCACCGAAGGCGGACCGCTCAATCCAGTATCTCGAGTCGATTGGGCTCGGTGATACTCCCGTGTGCATGGCGAAAACGCAGTACTCGCTCACTGACGACCCATCCCGACTCGGTCGGCCGAGTGGATTCCGCATTACCGTTAATGAAGTGTACCCGGTCGCCGGTGCGGGCTTTGTGGTCGCGCAGGCAGGCGACATCATGACCATGCCTGGACTGCCAAAAGAGCCCGCAGCCGAACGAATGGCCATTCGCCCCGATGGTTCGATCGTCGGGCTGTTCTGAGGAGATATCGTGAACGTACGCATCGTCCACACCGAGAATGCCCCGGCGGCCATCGGGCCGTACTCTCAGGCCGTCGTCGCAGGAAACTTCCTGTTCACCGCTGGCCAGATCCCGATCGATCCCGCGACGGGTCAGATCGTGCCTGGCGACGTCACCGCACAGACGGAGCGCGTGCTGCGCAACCTGGCCGCGGTGCTGGAGAATGCCGGGGCCAGCTGGTCCGACGTCGTGAAGACGACCGTGTACCTTCAGGACATGGCAGACTTCCCGCGCGTGAACGAAGTGTACGGCCGCATGATGGGTGAGGCGCGTCCTGCACGATCGACCGTGCAGGTAGCGGGCCTCCCACGCGGCGTGCTCGTGGAGATCGACGCCGTCGCAGTCGTTAGGTAGGTCGCCAGCATTATATGTCGCATACGCGCGAGGACATCTTCCGCTTGACCCAGTTCGCGCGCTGCGCGGGGTGAGCGTCGAAGATGGGTCCGGGCGACCTGTCCACCGCGCTCGCGCCGCTCGCGCGAAAGTCCGATCCGCGAATCCTCATCGGCCACGAAACGTTCGATGACGCGGGGGTTTTTCGCGTGTCCGATGATGTCGCGATCGTGCAGACGGTCGACTTCTTCGCGCCGATCGTCGACGACCCGTACGAGTTTGGCCAGGTCGCCGCGGCGAACGCGCTTTCCGACATCTACGCGATGGGCGGTACGCCGCTCACCGCCATGAACATTGCCGCGTTTCCCACCGGAAAGCTTCCGCTCGAGATTCTTACCGAGATCCTGCGCGGGGGGCAGGACAAGGTCCACGAGGCGGGCGCACACATTGTTGGCGGGCACACCGTCATTGACGACGAGATCAAGTACGGCCTGTCGGTGACCGGACGCATCGACCCGGCGTCAATGCTCACCAACGCGAACGCGAGGCCGGGTGATCGCCTCGTTCTCACGAAACCGATCGGCAATGGCATTCTTGCGACCGCGCTCAAACAGCAGACGCTCGACGCCAACGCCGTGGAGGCCGTCATCGCCCTCATGTGCGAGTTGAACGCAGCTGCGAGTCGTGCGGCCATCGACGTGGGTGCCCGATGCGCAACCGATGTCACGGGTTTCGGCTTGCTCGGGCACCTCTCACACATCGCTCGGGCGAGCGACGTAACGATCCAACTTCGGATTGCGTCTGTGCCGATTCTGCCGCGTGCCATCGACGCATGGCGCTCGGGTGCGCGCCCGGGCGGCGGCTCTCGCAATCTCGATTATGTACTTGAGATGGTGGACTGGGGCTCGGCGACGGACGTCGAACGCGCGCTACTCACCGATCCGCAGACATCGGGCGGCCTCGCGGTGGCGGTCCCCCCGTCGCGACTGCTTGACTATCTTGAGAAAGTCCCGCGCGCCGTTGAGATCGGCCAAGTGCTGCCGCGAGGTCGAACCGCGATCGTTCTCGGGTGACGCGTGGGGGCGGCTGGGGTCTGGTGGTCCCCTCAGTCTTCAAAACTGATGCGACCCGACGCCGTCGGGTTGGGTGGGTTCGATTCCCACACGCTCCCGCCAC
>JAJKIV010000143.1 GCA_021154285.1 Gemmatimonas sp.
CCTTTTGCAGCCCCCACGTCACCTTGAAGACGCCGCCCTTGCCCTTCACGTGGCCGAGGTACTGCTCGCGTGATACGTCGGCGACGTCCTCGCCGAATACGATGATACGCTCGTCGCGGCGCATCTCGTCCTTCATGCAGGCGTTCAGCAGGTCGACCATCGTGGTCTCGTTGCCCGAGAACTGCGGATCGTCCTCGGTGTCGAACTGCTCGCTCGTCGGATCGACTTCGGGCGAGTACACGCCATAATGGACCGAGTCCACTCCGGGCTGCGGCTGGCCTAACGCGTCGTCGGTGGCGGCCAGAACGATCTCGTCCACTTCCTGCTGAATCGACGAGATCTCGTCGTCCGTCGCGTGGCCGTGCTCGACGAGCCAGCGCGGGAACACCGTCACCGGGTCCCGCGCCGCATCGGCGTCGCGCTCGGTAGGCGGGCGGTACATCACCTCATCATCCGAGAGCGAATGCGAATACGGACGAATCACGTGCGCGTGCACGAGGGCAGGGCCCTTCCTCGCTCGAGCGTAATCGACCGCCTTCGACATTGCCGCGTAGCTCGCGAGGAAATCGCAGCCGTCGACTTCCTGCACGAGCAGCCCCGGGAAAGAGCTCACGAGCTTCGAGATCTACCCGCCCGCCGTGTTCACTTCGACGGGGACGGAAATGGCATACCCGTTGTCTTCGACGAGGTACACGACCGGCAGCTTGAGATTCGACGCCGTGTTGAGTGATTCCCAGAACTCGCCTTCGCTCGTCGTCCCGTCGCCCGTGGAGACGTACACGATTTCATCGTCGCGAAAGCCGTTCGTGATGTCGAGGAGCTTGGCGCGAAGCGTCGCCTCCGCAGCACCGACGGCCTGCAGGAATTGCGTCCCGGTCGGCGACGACGACGACACGATGTTCAGCGCTTTGTGTCCCCAGTGACTCGGCATCTGGCGGCCGCCCGAGTTCGGATCGATGGCCGCGCCAACGGCCTCATACAGCATCTCCGCCGGCGTCATGCCCAGGGTCAGGCAGAGTGCGCGGTCACGGTAATAAGGGAAAAACCAGTCGTACGACGGACGAAGGACCAGACCGGCTGCCGTCAGCACGGCTTCGTGACCGGCTCCGGAGATCTGGAAGAAGATCTTGTTCTGCCGCTTGAGCTGGATCTCCTTGTCGTCGAGCTTGCGCGACAAGAGCATGGTCCGATAGGCGGCAACGAGCTGATCTCGGCTCAGGCCGGCCAGCCCCTTCTTCTCGCCGCGCGTCTGAGTGGCCAAGGCGATCTCCAGGAAAGGTGTGCGGATGCGTAGGCGACGAATTGCCGAGGACGCGACATCCAAGCAACTGACATGCGTTCGGCGCGCGAAAGATACTCGGTCGTTCGGAACATCGCTCACTCGCCCCTGCACGATTCGAGCGCTCGCGTTGTCCAGTCGTTTGCATCCGGCGACGCCGGCCGGCGTTGTGCCGATGCTGTAGCGCCGACGCAACTGAACGCCCACGACTGGGGCCTCGGCCGCCTGTCGGCGATTCAACTCGTTGGCACCACTGGTGCATACTGCGCTCTGGTCCCTCTCTCTTCGAGACGCGCATGGCCAGGACTGCTGCTCACTGCATCTTCTGCGATCTGATTCAAGGCGCCGCTGAGGTATCGGTCTGCTACGAGGATTCCGACGCGATCGCGTTCATGGATGTTCAGCCAGTGAACAGCGGACATGTGCTCGTCGTCCCGCGTGACCACTACGAGTCGCTGTGCGACGTACCCCCCAAGGTCGCGATGCATCTGTTCGAGGTCAGCATGCGTCTCGCGCCGATCATTCGCGACGTCTCCGGATGCGGAGACATGAACCTGGTCGTGAATAGCGGTGAGGCCGCAGGGCAGAACGTGTTTCACTATCACGTGCACCTGATCCCGCGACGACAGGACGACGGCTTCGACATCCCGCTGCCATTCCCCGGGTCGCAGATGCCTGACCGCACGTTTCTGGACGCCATGGCGGCGCGAATCATTGCGGCGTTGCGCGACCCGGCGCGGCGGCTCGGAACGCTCGCCGCGGCGAGCTGACCGTCACGGGTGTAACCTCTCACAACTTTGGTGCGTCGAAGTTACAGGCGATGATGTAGTCAAGGCTTGCGCCGTTGGCACACCGGCTGCACTCATGTGCTTGCGTGAAGCTCACTGACTTCAGGGCCGCGGAGGCCGATGAGCGATCGACGCCGACAATCATTGTGTAGGCCTGGGCCGCAGAAGCGTACGCAGCGGCACGCGCCACGGAGTCTCCGCTCCCGCCACCCCGCACGGGCAATCGCCCCGTCGCGGGGTTTTTTCTTTTGCAGCGAGGTGCAATGTCTCGACGTGGTCTCCACCGAGTCACGCTCCCCCGCACACCGCGCGGACTTTCTCGCCGCGCGCGGCACCTCCACGACACCGGAGTCAAGCGTGCACTCAAGCACGCTGCCATGCGCGATTGCAGCCGACGCTGCGTCTACTGCGCCGTTCCGCTGGCGCTCGACGTCGCGACGCTGGATCACGTATACCCGGTCTCGCACGGAGGGCCACACACCCCCGGCAACCTGGTCACGGCGTGTGCCCCGTGTAACCACCTCAAGGGCGATATGCTCCCGCATGAGTTCTTTGGACGGTATCCGTGGGCGGGCGCTAACTTCGTGCGCTACGCGCGAGCCGTGCATCGAGCCTTGAAGCGAAACGCTCGACGAGCAGTGAGTCTGGCGTTCGCTGCTTGACCGCCCGGGCCCCGCTGGGCCCCGGATTGGTAGGGAGACGACGTTAGGCGCCGCGGCGCTGAACGACTCGCGGCGGCGCCCGTGGGATGGTTATCCGGCGGCGAGCGCGAGTCGTCCGCCGGAGCGCTCTCGAATCGCAGCCGTCGGGAGACCGGCAGCGACGGCTGGCTCGTCGTTGGAGGTCGACGCGGTCTCCCTCAACAGCAGCGCGACTTTTCGTGCGGCGCCCCAGTGATAGCCGCCGAATGCCCCGGTTTTCCGAATCACGCGATGGCAGGGGATCAAGTACGCAACGGGGTTGCGAGCGATCGCTGACCCGACGGCTCGTGTCGCACCAGCGCGCCCAACGACCGACGCGACATCCTCATAGGTGGCGACCGCTCCGGGCGGAATGCGAAGCAATGCCTGCCACACGCGCACCTGAAAGTTCGTCCCGCGAACCAGCAGCGACAGCGGTGTCGGCGCGACATCGGTGGCGCTCTCTGCGGCCGTCGGGAGTGGCTGACCTTCATTCCATGCGGCGAACACTTTCTGCACGGTGAGTCGCGTCGCGCGCGTGTCTTCGACGAACGCGGCTCCCGGCCAATGACCTTCCAGCTCGGCCAGCGCCCCCGCGCGGTCGCCGTCTACGACGAACGACAGCCCGCAGATACCCCGGTCGGTAACGCCGATCAGGCACTCGCCGAACGGGGAATCGTGAAATCCCGTCCTGATCGTTAGGCCTGCACCACCCGATTTGAATTCCCCCGGTGTGACCGCCTCCAGCGTGACGAACAGGTCGTGGAGACGGCCACCGCTCGACAGGCCCGCCGAGTACGTCGTGTCGAGTACGCTGCGAGAATCGCGAAGCAGCGACTTCGCGCTCTCGATGGTCTGAAACTGCAGGAACCGCTTTGGGCTGATTCCGGCCCAACGAGTGAAAAGTCGCTGGAGGTGGTGCTCGCTCAGACCCACGTGCGCGGCCACGTCGGCGAGCGACGGCTGGGTGTGACGGTTGTCCGAGAGAAAGGCAAGGGCCGACTCGACCCGAATGTAGTCCTTGGTATCCATGGCGCCCTCGTTCGACTGGCGATTACAACGAGATCCTCGCTGAGATCTATCGATTCGCTGATCAGCCGCCAACCCGATTCTTGCGGCACCAGAATGAGCGCCGGACCAATCTACTAGAAAACTAGTTGACACGAGGGATGGCGCTGCCTATTATCTACTAAATTTCTAGTAGATACCCATGCGCATCTCCTTTACGGATCGCGAGCTCGACGTCATGGCCGTGCTGTGGGACCGCGGATCGGCAACGGTTGCCGAGGTCCGCGAGCGACTTCCCGACGACCTTGCCTACACGACCGTCCTCTCCGTTCTCCGCACGCTGGAGGAAAAGGGGCACGTCGATCATCGCGAGGAGGGGAAGGCGCACCGCTACTTCCCGCTCGTCGAGCGACGCGTTGCCGGTCGGAGCGCACTCGCTCGATTGATCGACACGGTGTTCAATGGGTCGCCGGAGCTCCTGTTGACACAACTCGTGAGCGACCGGGATCTCTCCGATGACCAGATCAAGAATCTTCGTCGGCTCATGGACGCTCGACTCCGAGGAGACAAGCGATGATCACGCTCTGGATGGTCTATTCGCTGATCGTGTCGCTGGCGCTCGCCGTGTCGGCCAGCATGCTTGATCGGGTTCGCCGTGCGGGTTCGGCCGAGAACGATGTGGTCATGCTCAAGGTACGGCCCGCACAGCAGACGTTTTCCCCAGATGGCCTCCGGGCGATTCAGCCTAACGATATCGCAACGGCGACTCCGCGGTAATGACCCCTAGTAGTCGACCGGACGCAAATACGACTCGCCGATCGCCGTAGGGCTCAGCATCGCGACCGTGGGAAGGCGGCGCTTCCAGTGTGTGCTTTCGAGGCGCCGCCGCACCAACGCGACGTCGGCGTCGCCAAATCCCCGATCAGCAAGCTCACGCGGCGTGTAGCCGGACAGAAGCCAGTTCAGGATCTGGTCTGCCTTGGCGTAGCTGATGCCGAAGTCCCCCTCGTCGGTTTGCCCGGTAATAAGGTCGGCCGACGCCGGCTTCGTGACAATGGCCTCGGGAACCCCAAGGTGACGCGCGAGCGACCACACCTGGGTCTTGAACAGGTCGCCTAACGGGTTGATGGGTGGCGAATCGTCTGCGTGCCAGGTGAAATATCCGAACAGGCGCTCGGTCTTGTTCCCGGTGCCCAGCGGCAGCGCGTGATAGCGTGACGAGAGGTCGAACAACGCGATCATTCGAACACGCGCCATGACGTTGCCGCGCCGCGCGGGATCCGCATCCGGTTCCGTCGCGAGGTAGCCGTCCACGGCCGCCGAGATATCGATCGTTCGGGCGTCGACGCCGAGGGCGTCGATGACGAGCTGTGCGTGCTCGAGACTCGTCGGGTTCGACGTGCGATAGGGCAGTCGCACCGCCACGACATTGGCCGGTCCTAGCGCTCGCGCCGCGAGGTACGTCGCGACGGCGGAGTCCACACCGCCGGACAGGCCAACGACGGCGCGCTCGAAACGCCGCCGCCGCATTTCATCGCGAATGAACGCGATGAGCCACTGCTCCACGAGCGCGGGGTCGATGTCGAGCGGCGGCGGTGCTCCACGCGCGGCCTCGCCGCCGTGAACGATGCACACGTCCGCGGCGGAGCCATCTGCGATCTTGTGGGCCGACACGCCGGGCGACGACTGCGGCGACGCCGGTGCGGAGGGTGTAGCCGCGGTCGCAGTGTTTCGGATCTCGGTGTCGCTTGTCGGCACCGGGTCCCACTCGACGGGCGACCTAACGTGATCGCGATCCACCGCGTCGAGCAGCTCGCGCAGATGTGGCAGCGCAGTGCGCAGATCCGCGAGAAGCGGCGTGTCAGCGCGCGCGCGGGCGAGATCGCCCAGGTCGATCGTCGCGAGCAGCATCGCCTCATCCCAAACGGGAGCGCGACCGCGCACGTCGCCGCGCGGGCCCATGAGCATCGACGCGCCTGGAAACATCTTGCCGCCCTCGCTCCCGACAAGGTTCGAGAACGTCACGAACACCCCGTGCTCCTCGGCGATATCGCGAACGAGTCGGTCCCATCGCGCGACTGACGCTGGTCCCGGCGTGGCGTCATCGCGTGGCCAGACACCGCGAGCGGGAGCGGCCGAAGAAAGGAAGATCAGTTGCGCATCGTCGAGGGCCGCCACGGTTCCCGAGAGACTGTGCCACGCGTCTTCGCAAACGAGAATCGCCGCACGTCCCCACGGCGTGTCGAACGCGCGCATCTCATGACCGCGCTCGACGAAGCGCTCTTCATCGAAGAGCCCATAGGTGGGAAGAAAATTCTTCCGATGTACGTGCAGAATCTCGGGCTCACCCGTGCCGAGCCGAACGTAGGCGGCGCTGTTGTATAACGTGTCGCGCCACTTCTCGTAGAAGCCCACCACGACGTCGACCGGCAGCGGCTCGCCCAGCGCGTTGTGGTATGCCGCGTCGAGGTCGCGCGCGAGCTCGCCTGCGGTCACCGCCAGGTCTCGAACTCCACCCTCGACGAAGTATCCCGTGGCCGCAGTTTCGGGGAACTGCACCACCGTGGGCCTAGGTGTCAGTGTGGCGGCGCGCGCGAGCAGTCCACCCATGCGCGCGAGGTTCGCGGCGTAGTCGCCTTTCCGCGGACGGAATTGGACAATCGCCAGGTCGAGCGTCGATGTCATACCGAAAGTTGCCATCGCCATGCTGGCATCGGAATGCCGGACGCGTGATCGCTGTCACAGTGCCGGCGAGCGATGCGCCCAAGGTACGTTCGAGGCGGACAGGTGTATGTTACCCGCTATGGTTGGCCCACGAATGTTCCGGCGCGTCTCCCTCATCATTGCGACCGCCTTGTCGCTTGCGGCGCCGCTTGCGGCGCAGGAGCGTGAATCGAACGAGGCCTGGCGGATCATCGCGCCGCCACAGTCGTCGCTCGTGTTTGCTCGTGACGGGTCGCTGATTGGCGAGCTCGGAAAGGAAAAGCGCACGCTTGTTTCGATCCGGACGCTGCCTCGCTACGTCGGCCAAGCCTTCGTCGCTGTGGAAGACCAACGCTTCTACCAGCATGATGGCGTGGACGTGGTCGGGATAGCCGGCGCGCTCAAGGATGCCGTCCGCGGTGACCCGCGCGGCGCGAGCACGATCACACAGCAGCTCGTCGGCAACATGCACCCCGATCTGGTCGACCGACGTGACAAGAGCCCAATGCGCAAGCTTCGCGAGCAGTCCGCGGCGCGTGAGATGGAGAAGCACTACAACAAGGAGCAGATTCTCGAGGCGTACCTGAACCAGATCAGCTTCGGGCACGGCTGGTACGGCATCGAGACCGCGTCGAGGCATTACTTCGGGAAGGGCGCAGCGCAGCTGACACTTTCCGAGGCCGCGGCGCTCGCGGCGATGCCAAAGGGTCCGGCGATCTACGACCCGGTCAAGGCCCCGGACCGCGTGACCGAACGCCGGAACCTCGTGCTCACGCTCATGGCACAGCAGAAGTACGTGACTCCCGCCCAAGCGGAGGCGGCGAAGCACGTTCCGCTCAAGACGGTACCTAACGCGGGCTTTTCGGTGGACGCGTCGTATTTCCTGGACGTCGTGCGCATCCAGGCCGAACGGGCCGGGGTTCCCGTGTCCACGGGCGGGTATCGCGTCTACACGAGCCTCGACCCGTTATTGCAGCGCGCGGCGAACGAAGCGCTCGCCGCCGGGGTCGAGGACGTCGAAGCGCTCCCGGGTTACCGACACACGAAGTTTGCCACACGTCCGAAGGGCAGCACGGACTATCTACAGGGCGCGGTGGTCGCGATCGATCCTGCCAGTGGCGACGTACGCGCGTTGGTTGGGGGTCGCGACTATCGCGAGTCGTCGTTCGATCGCGTAATCGATGGAATGCGGCAGCCCGGGTCGGCGTTCAAGCCGATTGTCTATGCTGCGGCCATAGCCGACAGCCTGACGGCGAGCACGATCATCCCCGACACGGCGATCGCCATTCCACTGGATCGCGGCCGTGTGTATCGGCCGGACAACTCGGACAATCAGTTCCTCGGTCCCATTACGATGCGCGAGGCGCTGGCCAAGTCCAGGAACGTCGTCGCGGTGCAGCTCGCGGAACACGTGGGTATGGACACGATCGTGCATCTTGCGCGGCGCTTCGGGATCGACGCTCCCGTCGCGCCGTATCCGGCGAGTGCTATCGGCGCGTCCGCGCTACAGCCGCTCGATCTGGTCGGCGCGTACACGGTGTTCGCAAACCTGGGTGCGCACGTCGACCCGCGATTCGTTTATCGGATCGAGGATAGGGCGGGGAACGCAGTGTTCACGAACCCTGCCGCGCCACCACGCGCCGTGATCGACCCCAAGGTCGCATTCATCGTGCGCGACATGATGCGCGAGGTCGTCGAGCGCGGTACCGCGACGTCAGTCCGACGCTATCTGCCCGCAACGATCCCGGTTGCCGGGAAGACCGGCACGACGAACGACAACAGCGACGTGTGGTTCGTCGGCATGACGCCCGAGCTCGTCGCCGGCGTCTGGCTGGGATTCGACAAACCGAAGACGATCACTGCCGGCGCTGCCGGCGGAACGCTCGCCGCGCCGATCTTCGGGAAGATGATGGCGGAGTACTACGCTGCTCGAGGCTCGGCGCAGTGGACGCCGCCGCAGGGGCTCATTGTCGCGCAGCTCGACCGAGTCAGTGGCCAGCTCGCGGACTCAACGACTCCGCCGGACCGGCGGTACACGGAGTACTTCCTGGAGGGTACCGAGCCACTGCCGCTTCGTGTGAATGGCTGGCAGCTATTCAAGAACGGGCCGATCGTGTTCTGACGCGCCGAGCGCCTAACGAGATACTGCCTCGGTCGGCGGATCACTCGTGGCGGATCGCGTCGATCGGGCTCAAACGCGCCGCGCGCCGCGCCGGATACGTTCCGAACGTCAGGCCGACGACGATGGCGGAGAACGCGGCGGAGAGCACGGTCGACCACGAGAACGTCGCGTCGAGGTAAATGGCCTGCGCCTGCGCCCGAATCCCGGCCACGATGGCAAACGCCCCGGAAAGTCCGAGTGCCACACCCAGCAGGCTCCCCGCCCCGGAGATCGCCACCGACTCGGCCAGGAACTGGACCAGGATGTCGCGCCGCCGGGCGCCTAACGCCTTCCGCACACCGATTTCGCGCGTACGCTCGGTCACCGAGGCCAGCAGCACATTCATGATCCCGATACCGCCAACGAGCAGCGAGATACCGGTGAGCGCGCCCATGAAGAGCTTGAACACGAAGATGCCATCCGTCGCCTGAGCCAACCGCTGTGTCGCCGTCTGCACCTGGATACGGCCTTCCCACCGTCCGAACCGCTGCGCGACCCAATCCTCGACGAGCCCCTTGGTGACATCCACTTCCTCGAGACGCTTCGCCTTCACGAGAAGGGTGGGAGTTCGAGGCGCTGTGGTCGCGGGAAGAACGGTGCTCGCAGCGACAAAGGGCACGTAGAGGTTCAGCGCGAATTCCCCTTTGTACGGCGCCAGAATCCCGATCACCTCGCGCGGATTTCCGTTCACGCGTACGGTCCTGCCGAGCATGGACGATGGGGAACGGCCCGCGGCCAACTCCTGCGCGAGCTTGTTGGAGAGCACCACCACGGGAGCGTTTCGTGACGCTTCGACCGGCGAGAAATATCGACCGTCCGTGAACCGCAGGCGCATGAACTGATCGGCATCAGCGAGCGTGGCGGTGACGCCGGTTGACCGCCGTTTGCCGGTCTGCGGCGATTCTACCGTAGCGCGGCCAGAGAGTGACAGCGAAACGCCGCTCGCGCGGTCGATCTCATCGCGAGCCGCGGTGGCGTCGGCAAGCGTAAAGACCGGATAGTCGCGAACAGGGAGCATCTGCCCATCGACCGTCTCTGTCGTTCTCGACGTGACGCTCACCGTCTGCACATCGGTCGTACGCTCGACTTCCGCACGCGCCATCCGCTCCATCCCGTCGCCGAGCGAGAGCACGGCCACCAGCGACGCGACCCCGATGATGACCCCGAGCGTCGAGAGCGCCGTTCTCAATGGATTCACTCGAAGCGCGTCCAGGCCAACTCGCGATGCGGCGACAACCGAGAAACGCATTGCACTGCTCCTGATGGGTGAACCAGCAAAAAGAAACCGCGCTGGCTCACGTACGAGCCAGCGCGGTCATGTGTTGCAGGTTCGGCTGCGGAGTTGTCAATGACCCGGCGAACTTACGCCGCTGCCATCGCTTCCTTCTTCTCCTCCGACGCCTCGGTGTCCTTTTCCGGCACCAGCGCGATCTTCAATACTTCTTCCAGCGTTTCCACGGGGTGGAAGCTGAGCTGCGAGCGCACTTCCTCCGGAATGTCCTCGATGTCCGCCTCGTTTGCCTTCGGCAGAACGACGACCTTGATGCCTGCCCGGTGAGCGCCGAGGACTTTCTCTTTCAGGCCGCCGATTGGTAGCACGCGGCCGCGCAGCGTGATCTCCCCGGTCATCGCGACATCCCGGCGCACCGGCCGGTCCGACATCTCCGACACCAGGGCAGTTGCGATCGCGATTCCGGCCGACGGACCATCTTTTGGAATCGCGCCCGCCGGGACGTGAATGTGCGCCTCGATCGCGCCCAGACGGTCCTTGGGGATGCCCAGCTTGGCCGCATTATTCGTGGCGTACGTGAACGCTGCCCGCGCTGACTCCTTCATCACGTCACCGAGCTGGCCGGTCAGGATGAGCGACACCGCACCGCCCGGGCCGACTTGCATGGACTGGTCGACGTTAGGCGCCCCGCCATAATACCGGCGGATCGAAGCCTCGACGAACATGATGTCGCCACCCATGGGCGTGTAGTACATGCCTGTTGCGATGCCAACCTCGTTCGTCTCGGCAGCGCGCTCCGGATGGACCTTCGGACGGCCGAGAAGCTCTCGGACCTCGTTTGCGTCGATCTTGCCGTCCTCGATCATACCCGTGTCCCCCGCGGCGATTCGTCGCGCGACCTTGCGCGCCACGGCGCCAATCTGGCGCTCGAGCTGCCGCACCCCGCTCTCGCGGGTGTAGTTGGACACGACGGACATGACCGCGTCATCGGTGAAGCTCACCTTCTTGTCGGCAAGCCCGGCCTCTTCGAGCTGACGCGGGATCAGGTATTTCTTCGCGATCTCTGCCTTCTCTCGTTCCGTATAGCCCGCGAAGTCGACCGTTTCCATGCGGTCGAGCAACGGCCCCGGAATGTTCTGGATGAAGTTCGCCGTCGCGATGAAAAGGACCTCGCTCAGGTCGAACGGAACGCCGAGGTAGTGGTCAGTGAAGCTGTCGTTTTGTGCGGGGTCGAGCACTTCGAGCAGCGCGCTCGACGGATCACCCTGGAACGAGACCCCAAGCTTGTCCACTTCGTCGAGGAGGAATACCGGGTTCTTGGTTCCGGCCTGCTTCATTCCCTGAATGATTCGGCCCGGCATCGCCCCCACATAGGTGCGGCGATGTCCGCGGATGTCCGCCTCGTCGCGAGCGCCGCCGAGTGCGACGCGGACGTACTCGCGTCCGAGCGCGCGCGCAATGGACTTCGCGATGGACGTCTTGCCGACGCCCGGCGGCCCGACGAACAGCAGGATCGGACCCTTCGCCATCGCGCGAGCCTTCGCCTCTTTCGCATCGGTGATCGTGCGGTCGTCGTCATCAACAACGTTCAATGATGGCGTCGCGTCATCCTTCGCCGCCTTGATCTTCGAAGCCGGGAGCTCGCCGGTTTTCTCGACTTCCTCGGCGAGCTGTTGCGCGCGGAGCTGACGAACGGCAAGGAATTCGAGGACCCGGTCTTTCACGTCCTGTAGCCCGTAGTGATCCTCGTCCAGCACATCGGTCGCACGCCGAAGGTCGAGATGGTCGTCCGAGCGGGTATTCCACGGAAGCTCGGCAATCCACTCGAGGTAAGTGCGAATGACCTGCGCTTCCATCGATTCCCGCCCGGATCGCTCGAGTCGGCCGAGCTCGCGCTCAACTTCGGCTCTCGCTTCCTTGGGCAGGTTGAGCTTCGTCAGCTTGTCGCGTAGCTCGCTGACTTCCTTCGCCTGATCGTCGTCGCCGAGCTCTTTCTGGATCGCCTTGAGCTGCTCGCGGAGATACATCTCGCGCTGGCGCTCTCCGAGCTCCTCCTGGACCTGCGACTTGATCTCTTCCTGCGCCTCGAGCAAGCCGATCTGGCGCTGAACATGAACAAGCACGCGCCGGAGTCGCTCCTCGACGCTCAAGGTCTCGAGCAGTCCTTGCTTTTCCGCGACTGGGAGCTCGATGTAGCCGGCGACCAAATCGGCGAACCGCCCGGGCTCTGTTACCGAGTCGAGAACCTGATGAACGACCTCCTCGGGTAGTCCGCGACGTTCGCCAAGCTCCGCGGCGCGCTCGCGGATTTCCTTGTGGAGCGCCTCGAACGCAGGATCGTGATCGTTCAGCGGCGTCATCTCCTCAGTGGACATGACGACCGCGGTGAGATAGCCCTCAGAAGTCGAATACTGGAGGGCAGTGGCGCGCTGCTCACCCTGAAGCAGGAGTTGAACACCACCAAGGCCGCGCTGGATCTGCCCGATGCGCGCGATCACGCCCATCGAGTAAAGGATGTCCGGTGTCGGTTCATCCGTGTTATCGCGCTGCGCGACCGCGAACACCAGACGGTCGCTTTTCAACGCCGCTTCAATCGCGCGCAGCGTTCCCGGTCGGCCAGCCGCAATCGGCGCGGTGAGGCCCGGAAAGATCACGGTTCCGCGAAGCGGAAGGACCGGAAGGGTTTGGCGTTGAGCCATTCTGAGTCCCTGTTCTGAGAGAGCGTCCCGCGTCCGGCGGGCCGGGTGTGACGGCGCACACTCCATTCCACGGCATTCGGCGAACCAATGCAAAGCCGCGGAACCGGGCTGCGACTCATTCGCGTTGTCGCATTGCGGGGCCTTTGTGCATGGATCGGGCACGTGAGTTACGCCAACCTGGCGGAGATTGCAACTTTCGGCGGCCGCTATGTCGTAGGGGTGGTCGCAAACGGCAGTGAGACGTCGCCGTACCGCAGTTGTGGTGGCGGTGCATCTCAAGCCAGCGCGCCACCTTACTCGTCTTTTCAGATGTCCGTCGCGGTGCTACACTACTCCACTCGCCCCTCCCACCAACGGATAATCTCGGTGCCGGATCCCGTCGTCTCGTCCTCGGACGCTGAGCTGCGCGCGCATGTCGAGCGCGTGCTCAGTGCCAACTATGAGCTCGACCGTGAGATCGGCCGAGGAGGGATGGGAATCGTCTATAAGGCGAAAGATCGCCGACTGAAACGACACGTCGCGGTCAAGCTGCTGCCTCCCGAGCTCGCGTTCCGCGGCGAGATTCGGTCGAGGTTCTTGAAAGAGGCCGAGACCGCCGCGCAACTCAGCCATCCGAACATCGTTCCGATCTACAGCGTCGACGAGCGGGACGGGCTCGTCTACTTCGTCATGGCTTTCGTCGACGGCGAGAACCTCGCCGCGCGCCTGCATTCACAAGGCCGCCTGGACTCCACTGAATCGCGGCGCATTCTCAAAGAGGTGGCCGAGGCGCTCGCATACGCCCATGAGCGCGGCGTCGTGCACCGCGACATCAAGCCGGACAACATCCTGCTCTGTGCGGATGACGATGGCCGCGTGATGGTCACCGACTTCGGCATCGCCCGAGCGGTGAGCGAGGGATCGGATTCGCGACTCACCGCCACAGGGATGGCCATCGGCACCCCGGCATACATGTCTCCCGAGCAGTCGATGGGCGAGCGAGACATCGATGGCCGTTCGGATCTCTACGCCCTCGGTGTCGTCGGGTACCAGATGCTCGCCGGCGAGTTGCCGTTCAACGCGCCGAGTACGCCGGCGTTGCTCGTCAAACAAATCAGCGAACGCCCGACGCCGCTCGACGTCCATCGTCCCGACGCACCGCCAGATCTCGCACGCGCCGTGATGATGCTGCTGGAGAAGGACCCGGCGAATCGATTCCCAAGTGCCGATGCGCTCGTGACCGCGCTCGATACCGGCGACGTGCCGGAGCTTCCGCCGTCGAGCATGACGCAGGAGCGGAACCGCCTCGCGGGGATTCCGACGCAGTCGCGTGACTCGTGGTCTGTTTCCGGCGAGATGGGCAGCGACGTGACGGCGGAAGAAATGGCGCGATGGCGGGACGCGAAGGTTGTCGCGTTCCGGAAAAAGCTGGCGCCGTTCTTCGCTGTAAGCGCGGTCATCACGGTGCTCGCGATCTTCGGCGTCCTCAATGCCATGGGCGTCGTCGGGATCTGGAGTGTGTACCTGGCGTATCAGTACGCCAAGCTCTGGACCGACGGGTTCGACTGGCACGATGTGTTCAAACAGCCGAAGGACCGGCTGTTCTTCGATGTGGTCGCGGAATCGATCGACGATTTCCGCGCGCTGTTCGACAAGAAGAAGCGCAATGAAGTCCTCGAGCGCGATCGCTTGCGAGCGCGCAGGTCTAACCGACGCCTGTTCGGCGATAGCTCGGGGACGAAACCGCTACCCACATCGGAGATTCCCGCTGCGAATCTCGCTCGCGTCTCCCCAACCTACGCGGCGAAGGTTCGTGACGCCGCGCGGCACCGCGACGACATCCTCCGGCTCATCGAGACGCTCCCGAAGCGAGAGCGTCAGCAGGTAGAGGAAGTCCCGGCCACGGCCGATGCGCTCTACCGTCGCATCGAATTGCTGGCGGGGGACCTGACGGAGCTCGACCGCGGGTTCGCGGCAGACGATGGGGACAAGGTCGAGCGCGAGATCGAGCAGCTCGAAGCCGCGGCCAACCCGTTGGACGGTCGAAGCGAAGAGCGAATTCGCCGGCTGTCCGTGCTGAGGCGAAAGCTGATCTCGCTCCGAGACCTCAAGAAGCGTCGTGAAAGCCAGAGTGCCCGGTTCGAGAACTGCGTGCTCGCGCTCGAGAACATGCGCTACGACGTCCTCAAGCTGAAGACGGGCGGGCAGAGCTTCCAGCAGGTCACACAGCTCGCCGAACGTGCGATGGTGCTCGCTCAAGAGGTCGACAACGCGGTCTACGTCGCTGAGGAGATGCGGAAGCTCGGGATTCGCGACTCCGGAGTCGCGAATCGGCGGACCTCGTGAGGTCGGCGCCAGCGTCCGTGACGTGGCCGTTGGGTAAACACCATGCCTGACGAGCTGTACTCTCGGCTTTCCGCCGCGGTCGGTGCCCGGTACGAGATCTCGGATGAGATCGGGCGCGGTGGTATGGGCGTCGTCTTCCGCGCCCGTGACGTCCGACTCCGTCGTGCCGTAGCCATCAAGCTGCTCCCGCCGGAGCTCGCGTTTCGCGACGAGGTTCGGTCGCGTTTTCTCCGCGAGGCGCAGACCGCGGCGCAGCTCAGCCACCCGAACATCGTCCCGATCTACAGCGTCGACGAAGTCGAAGGGCTCGTGTTTTTCGTGATGGCGCTCGTGGAAGGCGAAAGTCTCGGCGTCCAGCTGAAGCGTGAGCCGCGTGCCCCGCTCGACTTCACGCACCGGGTGCTCCGAGACGTCGCGGACGCCCTGTCCTATGCGCACGGTCGATCGATTGTTCATCGCGATATCAAGCCGGACAACATCCTGATTGACCGGGTGACCGGCCGAACGCTCGTCTCCGATTTTGGCATCGCGCGCGCCGCCGAGGGTGACTCGCGGCTTACGGTCACCGGGATCGCCGTCGGAACTCCGGCCTACATGAGTCCCGAGCAGGCCGTGGGCGAGCGAGACATCGACGGGCGGAGCGACCTGTATTCGTTAGGCGTGGTGGGTTACCAGATGCTGACGGGCGAGCTGCCGTTCGCTGCCAATAACACGCCCGCAATGCTCATGAAGCACATCAACCAGGCGGCGCGGCCCATCCGCGACCTGCGTCCCGACGTGCGACCTGGTCTCGAGCGAGCCATTGAACGCGCGATGGCGAAAAAACCCGATCAGCGATGGCCCGACGCAGTCGGGTTCCGAGATGCGCTGTCCGACGACTCCGCCCGCTCGGTGCCGGCCCGCGAGGCGACTGCCGCGCGTACTGACGCACCTCGGCCTAACGCCAGCCAGTCGAGTGCCCACCCGCCAGCGACGCATCGCGCCGTGCGAGACATAGCGCCGCCGGGCAGATACGTACCTCCTTCGGCGCCGGTGGCTCCGCCGGTTCCTCCCTGGCTGCAGCCACGCGACGCCGCCAACGGCTCACAGCCGGCGATACCGCCGTGGATGCCCAACTCCTGGCGTGACGTTCGGAGGCAGTGGCGGGAGTACAACAAGGACCAGCGGCGTGCCCTCCGCGAACAGATTCGGGAGCAGCGTAAGGCATACGCCCGCGGCGTCCTCATGCCGCCCGGGTTCGTACCGGGTCAGGAAGTGCCGATCGAGTACCGGATTCGCGCATTTCGCATGCACGTGGCGCGTGTGGGGACCACCGCCGCCATTCTCGCCGGGGTGAACATCGTCACATCGCCCATGGTACCGTGGTTTCTGGTGCCGGCCGCGTTCATGTCGCTGTCGGTGCTGAGGCGAGGTGGGTCGCTCTGGGCCGAGGGGGTCCGGCTTCGAGACATCTTCGGCAAGGATGCGCGCCTCCCCGCCCGGGGCGCGAACGCGAGCGGCGGGCAGGCGTTAGGCGTGCCGGCCGCGAGCCGTGCGCCGCAACGGGCCGCGGCACTCGTCCCGCGTGACGTGCTCGACGGACCGCACGGGGCGAAGGTGATGCGGGCTGCGGAGGACGAAGCGGAGATCGTCGACGCCATTGAGCGGCTGCCCAAGGCCGATCGGGAGATGATTCCCGACGTCCGCCCGACGGTGGAGTCGCTGGTGGACCGGGTGGCTGCGCTGGCGCAAGCGCTTCAGCGGCTCGACCAGGACGTGACTCCCGAGACGCTGTCACGCATTGACGCGCGCATCGCCGCCGCGTTGACGGAGCCGGACACGAGTGAGCGCGAGAAGCGACTGACGCTGCTGCGTCGTCAGCGGGAGACACTGGACGACCTGCTCGGCCGACGGGAGTCGCTCGTCTCGCAACTCGAGAGCGCATCGCTCATGCTGCAGAACATCCGCATCGATCTCATCGCGCTACGGGCGGCCGGGGTTCAATCGTCGATCGACGATGGGTCCTCCGCGACGCAGGAAGCGCGGGCGCTATCGCGGGACATCGGCCACGTGCTGGAGGCGGCGAAGCAAGTCCGCGACTAGGGAAACCGGTGTTCGGGCATCACGAACACCGCTACATTCCCGACAGCATGAATTGCCGCCTTCGACGACTCGGAAACGCAGCGTGCGTAGCACTCGCCGCGATTCTCGCCGGTGCATGTGACCGGAAATCTGCGCCGACGCCGAATGGGGATGCACGCGCCCCCGCTGCGGCCGCCAGCCCAGCTCGACCAACTCTGCCTGATTCGGTCGCGCGCCCGCAACAGCCACGCGTCTCCACACCGCGTGTCGTTAGGGGCCTCTATGTGAATCGCTGGGCAGCGCTTGGGCAGCGGATGTGGGACCTCATCGACGTCGCGAAGCGCACCGAGGTGAACGCGCTCGTCATCGACGTAAAGGACGATCGCGGGTTCGTCCTCTACCACTCGACCGTACCACTCGCCCGCGAGATTGGCGCCGACACCACGCGGCCGATGTCGTATCGACGCGTGCGCGCCGTGCTCGACTCGATGCGGACCTATGGGATCTATCCCATCGCGCGGATCGTGGTCGCGAAGGATCCACTCTTGGCCCAGCACAAGCTCGAATGGTCGATCAAGCGGCGGTCGGACCCGACGAAGCCATGGCTGGATAAGAACGGAAAGCCGTGGCTCGATCCGCATCAGCGCGGCGTGTGGCAGTATGCGGCGGACCTCGCGAAGGAGGCGGTGAATCTTGGCTTCAGCGAGGTGCAGTTCGACTACGTGCGGTTTCCTGACGAGAAGCGGTTGGTGAGCGAGGCGACGTTTCCGCTCGCCAACGGTCGAATCCGCGCCGAGGTCATTCGCGAACAACTTGGCTTCACGCGCGGAGCGTTGCGCTCGACTGGCGTCCCGATGACGATCGACGTGTTCGGTCTGACAGCCACCGACACGACGGACATGGGAATCGGTCAGCAGTGGGAGAAATTCGTCGACCAGGCGGACGTCGTGCTGCCGATGGTTTACCCGTCGCACTTCGCACCGGGAACGTATAAGCTCGCAAGCCCCAACGCCGCGCCGTACGCTACCATCGACCACGCACTCAACGACGTCGCGCGCAGCCGTCGCGGCGTGCCGAACGCGGCCCGTGTCGTCCCCTGGTATCAGGATTTCACGCTCGGGCCGCCGCGATATGGCCCGGAGCACGTCAGGGCGCAGATGCGCGCCGGCTATGACAACGGCGTCAAGAGCTGGATGCTGTGGAACCCGGGGAGCCGCTACTCCACCCAGGCGCTGGCCACGGCAATCGCGCCCGCAGACACGTTACCGCCAGGTTACGGCGGAAGCGTTCCCGCGCGATAGAAGGATTCCCACTTCTCGCCGCCTAACAAGTACCCGACG
>JAJKIV010000144.1 GCA_021154285.1 Gemmatimonas sp.
CACCGTGTTCTTCTTTGCGCGGCTCTGGCGGCGGGCGCGCGTGATGACCGACGTCGAGTTCGCCGAGATCCGCTACGGCGGGAAGCCGGCGGCCTTTCTCCGAGGATTCCGCGCCCTGTACCTCGGCATCGCGATCAACCTCATCATCATGGGGTGGGTCACGCGAGCGATGATCAAGATCCTGACGATCTCGTTAGGGATCTCTCCCTATGTCGCCGTCGGCATCTGCTTCGTCATCACCGTCGCCTACGCCGTGGCCGCCGGCCTGTGGGCGGTGCTCTGGACCGACCTGATTCAGTTTGTCATCAAGATGTCGGCCGTGATCGTGCTGGCGATCTACGCCGTGAACAAGGTCGGCGGCATGGACGCGCTGATCGCGGGTGTGTCGAAGCACTTCGGCAGCGAGACCGCGGCGCTTTCCGTCCTGCCTGTGAGGGTGACGCCTAACGGGCTCGAGGCCTACGCGTGGATGCCGCTGCTCGCTTTGGGGGTCTTCCTGTCGATGCAGTGGTGGGCCGCGTACTACCCCGGCGCCGAGCCAGGTGGTGGTGGCTACGTTGCCCAGCGCATCTTCTCGGCGAAGACCGAACGCGACGGCGTGCTGGCGACCCTCTTCTTCCAGGTCGCACACTACGCGCTGCGTCCCTGGCCGTGGATCATCACCGGGCTCGCCACGGTGATCATGTATCCGACGCTGCAGGACAAGGAAGCGGGTTACGTGCACGCGTTCGTAGACCTCCTGCCGACACCTTGGCGCGGGTTCATGCTCGCGGGGTTCGCGGCCGCCTACATGTCCACGATCGGCACGCATCTCAACTGGGGCGCGTCGTATCTCGTAAACGACTTCTACAAGCGCTTCGTGAAAAAGGACGCGCCCGACAAGCACTACGTGAACGTCGGGCGAGCGGCCACCATCCTGCTGTTCCTCGCATCGATCATCGTGACGTCGCAGCTCTCGTCGGTCGAGAAGGCGTGGAAGTTCCTGCTGGCAATGGGTGCGGGCACCGGCCTCGTGCTCATCCTTCGCTGGTACTGGTGGCGTATCAACGCGTGGAGCGAGATCAGCGCGATGGTCGTCTCCTTCCTCGCGTCGCTCGTATTCATGAACGTCGTGCCGTCGCGGTTCGCAGCGAACGATCCGAATGCGGACGCGTGGATCATGATCGGTACAGTTGCCGTGACGACGGTGACGTGGGTGCTCGCGACGTTTCTCACGAAGCCGGAACCAGACGCCGTCCTGGATGCTTTCTATCGTCGAGTCAGACCCGGCGGACCCGGCTGGCGGCAGGTCGCCGAACGGCTGGGCTATGGCCGCGAATCGATCCCCGGAGGCGCGCTGGCGTGGACGAACTGGATCGCGGGCATTGTGGCTGTGTATACGACCCTGTTCGGCATCGGCAAGCTGGTTTTTGGGCGATTGGGGATGGGCCTGGGATTACTCGCGGTCGCCGTTGTCGCGTTTGCCTGGATCGCGCGAGCGTTCCGAAGTGACCGACTCGCGAGCGATAACGTCCCGGATACGCGGACGGCAGTGCCGGCGGATTGATCAGAACCGCGAAACAGGGGTCTAACGAGTTGTCCCTCCAGCAGTAAGCTTCTTGTAGCACGCTTTTTTCAGGGCTATATTTCCGTCGTACGTGGCACCGGGAGCGACTCGCCTCCCCAGCCGCGCCTAACAGTGAGGAGGTTTGGCAATGAGCACGGTGCAGGAGCCTACCCTGGCCATCGTGGTAACGCCGGTGGCGGCCACTGAAGTGCTGCGGTTCATGGAGGCCGAGGGCGTTCCGATAGAGAAGGGTGGTTTGCGGGTAAGCGTGCAGCCGGGCGGCTGCAGCGGCTTCAAGTATGGGTTGTTGATCGAGGACCAAGCCGCTGACGACGACTTCGTCGTGGACGCGACAGGCTTTCGGATGTTCGTCGACCCATTCTCGGCCCAGTACCTGAGCGGGGTGACGATCGACTACGTGTCGTCCATGCAGGGATCCGGGTTCACGTTCAAGAATCCACACGCGACGGGTGGGTGCGGCTGCGGGAGCTCGTTCACCGCCTGACGAGGTCACTCTCAAATGACTCCGGTTGCCCATTTGGACGCCGGCGTATCGAGCGAGGCCCGCGATCCCTCTACGAGTCGCGGGCCTTCTCGTTTGACGCACGCTGCGGCGTCCCAGCTCGAGAAGATCCGTACGATCGTCGTCGACGATCACCAGCACATTGCCCGCCTCGTCGCGAATCGCATCGCGACACTCATCACGGAAAAGCAGGCGGCCGGGGAACGGACGGTCCTCGGGCTCGCGACCGGCTCGACGCCGATTGGCGTCTACCGCGAGCTCATACGGATGCATCGCGAGGAAGGACTCAGCTTCCGCGGTGTCATCACGTTCAATCTCGACGAGTACTTCCCCATGGGCGGCGAGAGCATTCACTCGTACCGCCGGTTCATGTGGGAGAATCTGTTCTCGCAGATCGACATCGACCCGCAGAACGTCCACATCCCCCAGGGCGACGTAGCGCGCGAGGATATCGATGATGAGTGTCGCCGGTACGAGGATGCTATCGTGCGGGCCGGCGGCATCGACTTACAGATCCTTGGGATCGGGAAGACGGGGCACATCGGCTTCAACGAGCCTGGATCCGGGGCCCAGAGTCGAACGCGGCTCGCCATGCTCGACGCGATCACGCGGCGCGACGCGGCGGCCGATTTCTTCGGCGAGGATTTCGTGCCGCGCGAAGCCCTTACGATGGGCATCGCGACGATTCTCGAAGCGCGCGAGATCGCGATCCTGGCGACCGGTGAGCACAAGGCACCCATTGTCCAGCGTGCCGTCGAGGGCGCGATCGATATCGACGTCGCGGCAACGTTTCTCCAGAACCACCCCAATACGACGTTCTACGTCGACCGTGCCGCCGCCGCGGAGCTCACGCGAATCGCGACGCCGTGGCTGCTCGACGAGGTGGAGTGGACGCCCGAGTTGACGGTGCGAGGCGTGGTGTGGCTCTCGCAAAAAGTCGGCAAGGGGATCCTCAAGCTCACGCGGTGGGATTACGCCGAGCACAAGATGTCGTCCCTGGTCGCGCGCTACGGCACCCCGGGCGCCGTCAACGGCGAAGTGTTCAACACGTTAGGCGCCAAGATCCGCGGCAAGAGCAAGCTGCCGCGCGGCAAGCGCATCATCTGCTTCTCGCCCCACCCCGACGATGACGTCATCTCGATGGGCGGGATCCTCCGGAAGCTGGTCGAGAACGAGAACGAGATCACCGTCGCGTACATGACGAGCGGCAACATCGCCGTGTTCGATCACGACGTGCGTCGCTACGTCGATTTCCTCGAGCGGATTGCGGCCGAGGGCAAAGTGGAAGCGACGTCGGTGGTGCCGCTGGCGAAGACGGTGTACGACTTCCTCGAGGACAAGAAGGCAGGCGACGTCGATATTCCCGAGATTCAGGACATCAAGCGCGTCATCCGCGAAGCGGAAGCCGTGAGCGGCATCGAGGTCATGGGCCTAACGCGGGACAACGCCCAATTCCTCAACCTGCCCTTCTACCAGACGGGCAAGGTGGCGAAGGACCCGATCGGCCCGGCCGATGTGCAGATCGTTCGGGAACTGCTCGAGCGGATCAAGCCGGACCTCATCTTCGTCGCCGGCGATCTGTCGGATCCGCATGGGACCCATCGGATGTGTAAGGAGGCGATCGATGCAGCTCTTGTAGAGCTGCGATCGATGGTGCCCAGTTCCCTGCCGGAGGTCTGGCTTTACAGAGGTGCCTGGCAAGAATGGCCCGTCACCGATGCCACGTATCTCGTGCCGATGTCGCAGGAAGAGTTGCGCCTCAAAATCCAGGCGATCTTCAAGCACCAGTCGCAGAAGGATTCCGCGCCCTTCCCGGGTCACGACGAGCGCGAATTCTGGCAGCGCGTCGAGCATCGCAACAAGGAAACGGCCGCAGTGCTCGACCGTCTTGGCCTCGCGGAGTACTTCGCCATGGAAGCGTATGTCGTGGAATGAGGGTCCACTCGGGCTTCGCGCGCTCCGTGAGGCGCGCGCGTGACGCAGCACTTTACCTGGCTCGACGCGCTGGTCCTGGTGGTCTATCTCGGGGGCGTCACCGCGCTCGGGATGTACTTCGGGCGCAAGCAGCGCAACGCCGCTGACTACTTCGTCGCGAGCCACACCATCCCCTGGTGGGCGCTCATGCTCTCGATCGTTGCGACCGAGACCAGCGCGCTCACGTTCATCAGCACCCCCGGCCTCTCCTACGGCGCCGCGCCGGGCGCGGGCAACCTCGGGTTCCTCCAGATCGTGGCCGGGTACATCCTCGGCCGGATCGTCGTCGCCAGCGTCCTGCTTCCCCGGTACTTCAAGGGCAAGATGGTGACCGCCTATGCGCTGCTGGAACAGCGGTTCGGGATCGGGGCGCGGCGGTTCACGTCGATCGTGTTCATGGTCACGCGCGCGCTCGCGGACTCTGTGCGGGTGTTCGCGACCGCAATCCCGATCGCGCTGATCATCAGCCCCACGGTCCAGAACAAGGCGTTCGTCATGCCCACGGCGATCCTCATTCTCGGGGCGCTGACGGTCCTCTACACCTATAAGGGTGGCATGAAGGCCGTGGTGTGGACAGAGCTGCTGCAGGCGAGCGTGTACTTGTTAGGCGCGCTGTCTGCGCTCGTCATTCTCGGTCACGCCGTCACCGGCGGGTGGTCGTCGATCATGAGCCAGGCGGCATCGGCGGGAAAGACGACGGTCATCGACACCTACGTTGGCGTTGATCGCGCACACACGATCTGGGCCGGGCTCATCGGCGGCGCGTTCCTGGCAATGGCCTCGCACGGTACGGATCAACTGATCGTCCAGCGACTGCTCTCGGCGAGGAATCTGCGCGACAGTCAGAAGGCGATCATCGGCAGCGGCATCGTCGTCTTCATTCAGTTCGCGCTCTTCCTGCTGATTGGCCTCGGGCTGTTGGCGTTCTACCAGGGACGAATCTTCCCCGCGACCGATCAGATCTTTCCAATGTTCATCATTGACCGGATGCCGCCCGGGCTCGTGGGGTTGATCATCGCGGCGGTGGTCGCGGCGACCATGAGCACGCATTCGGGCGCGATCAATTCACTCGCCGCGGCAACGACGCACGACATCTACCTGCCCTTGACGCGCCGCGCTGTCGATGCGCCGGAAACGCTCAAGATGGGGAAGCTCTTCGCGCTCATCTGGGGTGTCGTTCTGACGGCTGGTGCGCTAGCCTTCCCGCAGGAAACGAACACGCCAGTGGTGGTGGTCGCACTCGGTATCGCCTCGTTCACGTATGGCGGGCTGCTTGGGGGATTCTTCCTCGGCGTGTTCTGGTCGCGCGCGAATCAGCGTGACGCGATCATTGGCATGAGCATCGGCATCGCCGCGATGAGCTTCGTGGTGTTCGCGAAGCAGCTCGGGTCGTGGTTTCCCGCGCTCGCGGACCCGCTCGCGCCGTTCGCGTCGATCGCCTGGCCGTGGTACGTCTTGATTGGAACCAGCATCACGATGGCAACTGGAATGCTTTCATCGCTCACGCACGCAGCTCCGGCCGCGGTCGCACAACCAACTGGAGCGCAGTCATGAGCGCGATCGTCATTGGCGTTGACGGCGGCGGCTCACGTACGCGGGTCCTCGTCGCCGATGAGCAGGGCAAGGAGATCGTCTCGGTCGAAGGCGAAGGCAGTGCGGTGCGCCCCGGCGAAGCCGAGCGCTCGGCGGATATCATCGCCGCGCTGGTTCGCGATGCCCTGGCGTCGAGCGACATGAATCATGTGACGCCGAAGGTCGTGTGCGTGGGAGTGGCCGGCGTCGGCCGCGACGCCGAGCGTCAGGCACTCTGGCAGGCGCTCGCGAGCCGCGATGTCGCTGAGGAAGTCGTGGTGCACGCGGACGCCACGGTGGCACTCGATGACGCATTTGGCGAGGGCCCCGGCGTGCTCCTGATCGCGGGTACTGGATCGGTAGCGTTCGGCCGCGGTCCGACCGGAACGTTCGCGCGCTGCGGCGGCTGGGGGCCGTATTTCGGCGATGAGGGAAGCGGGGCGTGGATCGGGCGGAAGGCACTGAGCGTGGTGACCGCCGCATTCGACGGCCGGGAGCCCGAGACGAGCCTAACGGGAGCCGTGTTGACGGCCGCGGAGGTGAACGAGGTGTCTGAGCTCATCGCCTGGGCTGCTGCCGCATCGCCGAGCAAGCTGGCGACGCTGGCGCCCGTCGTGATGAGTGTGGCCGAGTCGGGCGACCTTCGCGCGAACGCGCTGCTCACGCTGGCCGTCGAAGAGCTCATGCTTCACCTGCGCACGCTGGCGCGTCAGCTCTTCGTGGACGAGCGTGCGTCGGTTCCTGTTGCCTTGGCGGGCGGCCTGCTTGCGCGCGGCACTGCGTTGAGAAAGCGACTCGAGCACCGACTCAAGTCCGCCGTGCCGGGGGCTCAGGTACGGGCTGAGGAGGTTGTGCCCGTGAGAGGCGCCGTGCGCGGAGCTTTGAGATTTTTGGGTGTAGCCTCGGCCTAACGACCCAGTGGTAATTGGTTACTGGAAGGTTACTGGTTATCACACCGAGTTACCTGTCACCAGTAACCAGTTCGCTCACAGTGCCTTGATTTCAGTAACCAGCTTCACGAGTGACGCTTTCGCGTCACCAAACAACATGCGCGTGCGGGGCTGATAGAACAGCATGTTGTCGATGCCGGCAAAGCCCACGCTCATGCCGCGCTTGAGGACGATCACGCTCTTCGCCTCATCGACGTTCAGAATCGGCATCCCGTAGATCGGTGACGTCGGGTCGGTTCTCGCCGCAGGGTTCACGACGTCGTTCGCGCCAATGATCAATGCCACATCCGCTCGGGACAGGTCGCCGTTGATCTCGTCCATGTCGTAGAGCTTGTCGTACGGAATGTTCGCCTCGGCCAGCAGCACGTTCATGTGCCCGGGCATGCGACCGGCGACGGGGTGGATCGCGTAGCGCACTTCTCCGCCCCGCTTCTCGATGAGCTCCGCAAGCTCGCGCACCTGGTGCTGGGCCTGCGCGACGGCCATGCCGTAGCCAGGCACCACCACGACGTTGCTCGCATAGGCGAGCTGCACTGCGGCGTCTTCGGCGGATATCGGCGTAGCAACGAGGTCCGAACTGGCCCCAACCGCCGCGGTTTGCGTCTGCGACCCGAACGCTCCGAACAGCACGTTCGAGAACGAGCGGTTCATCGCCTTGCTCATCAGCATCGAGAGCAGGAACCCGCTCGTGCCGTCGAGCGCCCCCGACACCAGCAGCACGTTATTCGAGAGCGCGAATCCCGTCGCGGCCGACGCGAGCCCGGAATAGGAGTTGAGTAGCGCAACCACGACCGGCATGTCCGCGCCGCCGATGGGCAGGACGAGCGAAATGCCGGCGATGAAGGCGAGCGCCACCAGCGCATAGAACATTGGCATGCCGCCCTTCCCGGCAACGACAGCGCCGAGGATCACCACCATCACGGCCATCAGCCCGAAGTTCGCCGCATTCTGGCCGCGGTACGTCAGCGGCTTTGACGGCAACACTTCCTGGAGCTTGCCGGCAGCCACGAAGCTTCCCGCGACCGTGAGCGACCCGAGCATCACCTCGATCGCGACGGCGACGCGCTGGCCTAACGCCAACGTTTCTCGGTGGTCGTGATACTCGGCGATGCCGACCAGCGTCGCGGCCGACGCCCCGAAGGTGAGTGCGATCGCGATCCGCTGTGGCATCGCCGTCATCGGCACGCGTGTGCCGAGCGGAATCCCGATCACGGTACCGACGCCGAGCCCCAACGCGATCCAGCGATAGTCGATGATCGTCTGCTGCATCAGCGTGCCGATGATCGCGATCGCCATACCCGCAACGGCGAGGTCGACACCGCGGGCGGCGGTGTCGGCGCGACTCAGGCTCTTCAGGCTGAGAATGAACAGAACAGAGGCGAGGAGGTAACTCGCCTGGACGAGGGCTTCACGCATCGACGGCGGTCAGACCTTGGGTGCGTCGCTCGGCCGGCGATCGCTCCGCTTGAACATCCCGAGCATCCGTCGCGTGATGATGAATCCGCCCACGACGTTGATCGTCGCCGCGGTCACCGCGACGGTGCCGAGCACCGTGCTCACCACACTGCGTCCAGCCCCCGCTGCCACGAGCGACCCGACGAGCGAGATGCCAGAAATCGCGTTCGTGGCCGACATGAGCGGCGTGTGCAGCAAGGGCGGCACGCGCGCGATGACGAGAAAGCCCACGAACCCCGCGAGTATGAACACGTACGCCTGCATGAGCGTCGTCAGATTCACTGCGCGTTCTCCATGATCGCTGGTCCCGACGCTGGTTCGAGGGCCGCCGTTCCCGGGGCCCTGAGCTCACCCTCCCAGCGCGCCATGACCGCCGTCGCGAGACAGTTCCCGACGAGGTTGATCGATGTGCGCGCCATGTCCATCACGGCATCGACGCCGAGAATCAGCGCCACGCCTGAGAGTGGGAGTCCAAACTGCGTGAGTGCGCCTGACAGAATCACGAGCGAGGCCCGCGGCACCGCCGCCACGCCTTTGCTCGTGACCATCAGGGTCAACATCATGAGGATCTGCTGCGAGATCGGCATGTCGATGTTCGCCGCCTGCGCCACGAACACCGACGCGAGCGCGAGATAGAGCGTGCTCCCATCGAGATTGAACGAGTAGCCGGTGGGCATCACGAAGGCAACAATGCGCCGCGGAACGCCGAACGCTTCCATCTTCTGCATCGCGAGCGGGAGCGCCGCCTCGGACGATGCGGTCGAGAACGCGATCAGCCAGGGCTCGCGAACGGTTTTCCAGAACGCCGCGACCGGAATTCTGAAGATCACCGCGACTGGCACGAGAACGACCAGGACGAAGACAACGAGCGCCCCGTAGAGCGTCAGCACGAGGATGCCGAGGTTACGGAGGACGCCGATGCCGCTCTGCCCCACGGTCACGGCAATCGCGGCGCCGATGCCAAACGGTGCGAACGCCATCACGATGCCGACGAACTTGAACATCACTTCGCTCAGGCTCTCGATGACGCCAAGCATCGTCCTCTTCGGTCCCGCCGGTGTGCGCGCGAGAGCGACGGCGAAGATGATGGACCAGAAGACCACCTGGAGCACCTCGTTCTTCGCGGCCGCATCGACGAAGCTCGATGGCACAATGTGCTCGAGCACGGCGGAGAAGGTGACGTGGCGCTGCGACAGATCAGTCACCGTCGCCGACACCTGGGCGGTCGTGTCGAGACCAACTCCCTCGCCCGGCCTGACAAGATTGACGGCGATGAGCCCGACGGCCAGCGCGAGCGTCGTCACGATCTCGAAGTAGAGGATCGAGCGGAACGCGAGCTTGCCGACCTTCTTCATGTCGTCGCCGTGGCCGGCGATCCCCACCACGAGCGTGGCGAAGAGCAGCGGCGCGATCAGCGACTTGATCATGTTCAGGAAGATCGTCGACAGCGGCTTGAGCGCGATTGCAAAGCCGGGCGCGAGCCACCCGAGGAGCACGCCGACGATCATCGAGATGATGATCCACTGCGTCAGCGAAATTCGACGGATCGAGTTGACCATGGAATCGGGTTGGGGTCAGAGTCGTTTGAACTCACACATCGTTGGGGCTCAGAGCATCTCGAATTCAAACGACTCTGACCCCTTGGTCATCGAGCCTTACCCGTCCGCAACACCGAATGCTTGAAGCCATACAGGAAGTAGAACACGAGCCCCACGGCCAGCCAGATCCCGAACCGGATCCACGTGATCGCCGGCAGCTGATACATGAGGTAAAAACAGGCGACGATCGAGATGATCGGCGTGTACGGAACGCCCGGCACCCGGAACGGACGCGGTCGATCCGGCTCGGTCCGACGCAGGAAGATCACGCCCGCCGACACGAGTACGAACGCGAACAGCGTTCCGATATTGGTCAGATCGACCACCTCCGCGATGTTTGCAAAAGCCGCAAACGTCGCCACGAACAGCCCCGTGAGGATCGTCCCGACATACGGCGTGCGGTATTTCGGGTGCACCTTCGCGAATGCCTTGGGCAGCAGGCCGTCGCGCGACATCGAGAAGAAGATGCGCGGCTGACCGAGCTGGAAGACAAGCAGCACGCTGCCCATTGCCGCCACGGCACCCAGCGCAATGATAAAACGCGAGAAGTTGAGGAGGCCGGCCGGACCCTGCGCGTATTGCAACGCGGTGATCATTGGCTCCGGTGTGCCCAGCTGCTGCCACGGTGCGATCCCGGTCATCACGATCGACAGCAGGATGTACAGCACCGTGCAGACGACGAGACTCACGATGATCCCGAACGGCATATCGCGCGCGGGATTCTTGGCCTCCTCGGCCGCCGTCGACACGGCGTCGAATCCGATGTAGCTGAAGAAGATGATGGCGGCCGCCGCGCTTATTCCCTTGAAGCCGTTCGGCGAGAACCCGCCGGTTGCCGGATTGTTGTAGTTCTCCGGACGGATGAGGAACGCGCCGACACACAGGAAGAAAATGATGATGCCGATCTTGAGCAGCACCATCACGTTGTTCGAGTTGGCGGACTCCTTAATCCCGATGACGAGAACGACCGTGAGCACCGCGACGACGGCGAACGCCGGCAGGTTGAAGATCACCGGGACGCTGCCAATGTGCGGTGCGTTCGACCACGCCGACGCGAGGAACTGCGTGGTCGCGTCGTTGGTGCCGGCACCTAACGCGACGAACGCGTCGTGTGCCGACCGGTAGTCGGTGGCGAGCCAGGCGGGAATGGTGACGCCGAAATGCGTCATCAGCTCCTTGAAGTGCCCGGACCATCCGATGGCCACGCCGATATTCCCGACCGCGTACTCGACGATCAGGTCCCAACCAATGATCCAGGCGACGAACTCGCCGATCGACGTATAGGCGTAGGTGTACGCCGACCCGGCGATCGGCACCATCGCGGCGAATTCCGCGTAGCACAGCGCCGCGAAGCCGCACGCCACGGCCGTGAGCAGGAAAGAGAACACGATCGCCGGCCCGGCCCCAGGACGCGCCGAGTCACCGACGATGGCCGTGCCTGTCGTCGCGAAGATGCCGGCGCCGATCGTCGCGCCAACCCCCAACGCCGTGAGATGCCACTTGCCAAGCGAGCGTTTGAGCCCGCCAGCATGCGACACCTCACGTTCGGCGTCGGCTACCGACTTTCGAGCGAAAATGGAAGACGACGCCATTCGCGAAAGAGAAGGAGGAGGAAGAAGTGGGTTAGACCGCGACTTTCGATTCGATACGCATTCCGTAGAACGAGCGATAGACGAACACCAGTGCGACCAGGAGGAAGACGGCGGCGAGAATATGACTCAGCGCCGGGCCGCGCTCCTCGGTCAGCGAGACGGCGAGCTCCACCGCTAGCAATCCGAACAGCGTCGTGAACTTGATGACCGGGTTGAGCGCGACCGAGGACGTGTCCTTGAACGGGTCACCAACGGTATCGCCCACGACGGTCGCCTCGTGCAACTTCGACCCTTTCTCCTTGAGCTCGACCTCCACGATCTTCTTCGCGTTGTCCCACGCGCCACCGGCGTTCGCCATGAAGATCGCCTGGTAGAGGCCGAACAGCGCGATCGACACGAGGTAGCCGATGAAGTAGTACGGCTCCACGAACGCGAACGCGAGCGTGGCGAAGAACACGGTGAGGAAGATGTTGAACATGCCCTTCTGCGCGTACTTCGTGCAGATCTCGACCACCTTCTTCGAGTCTTCGACTGACGCCGCCTCGGTGCTTTCGAGATTCATATTGGCCTTGATGAACTCGACGGCGCGGTAGGCGCCTGTGGTCACCGCCTGCGTGGAAGCACCCGTGAACCAGTAGATGATCGCGCCGCCGGTGATGAGGCCGAGCAGGAACGGCGGGTGCAGCAGCGACAGCTTATCGAGGTTCGTCGTGAGCCCGTTGGTCAGCGCGACGATGATCGAGAAGATCATGGTCGTCGCTCCGACGACCGCCGTACCAATGAGCACCGGCTTCGCCGTCGCCTTGAACGTGTTGCCGGCGCCGTCGTTCTCCTCGAGGAAATGCTTCGCCTTCTCGAAGTTCACCGTGAACCCG
>JAJKIV010000145.1 GCA_021154285.1 Gemmatimonas sp.
AAGCATCGCCAAGGTGAACACGGCGGTGGCCAACGGCGACCTGTCGCAGAAGATCACCGTCGACGCGCGCGGCGAGATCTACGAGCTGAAGAACACCATCAACACCATGGTGGACCAGCTAAATGGATTCGCATCAGAAGTAACTCGTGTGGCCCGCGAAGTAGGTACGGAAGGAAAACTCGGCGGCCAGGCGGACGTGCCGGGCGTCGCCGGAACGTGGAAGGATCTGACCGACTCCGTGAACGGCATGGCGGGCAACCTCACCGTCCAGCTCCGCGACGTGTCAGGCGTCGCGACCGCCATCGCGAGCGGTGACCTAACGAGGAAGATTACGGTCGAAGCGCAGGGCGAGATCCTGCAGATCAAGGACGTGATCAACAAGATGGTGGACTCGCTCTCGATCTTCGCGGGCGAAGTCACGCGCGTCGCTCGTGAGGTCGGGGCGGAGGGTCAGCTGGGCGGCCAGGCGAAGGTGCCGGGCGTCGCCGGCACGTGGAAGGACCTGACCGACAACGTGAACTTCATGGCGTCGAGCCTCACGACGCAGGTGCGCAACATCGCCGAGGTGACGACGGCTGTCGCGAAGGGTGATCTGTCGAAGAAGATCACCGTGGACGTGAAGGGAGAAGTGCTCGACCTGAAGACGACCATCAACGTCATGGTCGATCAGCTGTCCGGTTTCGCCGCCGAGGTCACACGCGTCGCGAAGGAAGTGGGATCGGAGGGGCGACTCGGGGGGCAGGCCAATGTGCCGGGTGTCGCCGGCACCTGGAAGGACCTCACCGACAATGTGAACGTCCTCGCCGGCAACCTAACGACGCAGGTACGCAACATTGCGCAGGTCACGACCGCCGTTGCCCGCGGCGACTTGTCGCAAAAGATCACCGTCGACGTTCGCGGCGAGATTCTCGAGCTCAAGAACACGGTCAACACGATGGTGGATCAGCTCAACTCCTTCGCCGACGAAGTCACTCGCGTCGCGCGTGAAGTCGGTAGCGAAGGCCGACTCGGCGGACAGGCAAAGGTTCCGGGCGCAGCGGGCGTGTGGCGTGACCTCACCGACAACGTGAACGGCATGGCGTCGAACCTGACGAACCAGGTTCGGAACATCGCCGACGTCACTACGGCGGTCGCGAAGGGCGACCTGTCACGAAAGATCACGGTGGATGCGCGAGGCGAGATCCTCGAGCTCAAGAGCACCGTGAACACGATGGTCGATCAGCTGAACGCCTTTGCCGACGAAGTGACGCGCGTGGCGAAGGAAGTCGGCACGGAAGGCAAGCTCGGTGGACAGGCGGAAGTGCCGGGTGTTGCGGGGACGTGGAAGGACCTCACCGACTCCGTGAACCTGCTCGCGAACAACCTCACGGTGCAGGTGCGGTCGATCGCTGACGTGGCCACGGCCGTCACGCGCGGCGACCTCAGTCGGCAGATCACCGTGCAGGCGCAGGGCGAGCTCGACGAGCTGAAGAAGAACATCAACCAGATGATCGCGAACCTCAAAGGAACCACCGAGGCGAACGCGGAGCAGGACTGGTTGAAGACGAACCTCGCGAAGTTCTCACGCATGATGCAGGGGCAAAAAGACCTCGACACGGTCGCGCGCCTTATCATGAGCGAGCTCACGCCGCTCGTGCAGGCCCGGCAAGGCGCCTTCTTCATCATGCAGCAGGAGAACGGAAACGGCGGCGCCCTCCGTCTCATTGCCAGTTACGCGTACAAGGAACGCAAGCACCTCAACAACGTCTGGCATCTCGGCGAAGGACTCGTTGGGCAGGCGGCGATCGAGAAGAAGCCGATCCTGCTGACGAACGTCCCGTCGGATTACATCCAGATCACGTCCGGACTCGGCGAAGCGCCGCCGAAGAACATCATCGTTCTTCCAATTCTGTTCGAGGGCGATGTGAAGGCGGTCGTGGAGCTCGCGAGCTTCCTGCCGTTCAGCCAGATCCACCAGACGTTCCTCGACCAGCTGCAGGAATCGATCGGCGTCGTGCTCAACATGATCGCCGCGAACATGCGCACCGAGGAGCTGCTGGAGCAGTCGCAAAAACTCACGCAGGAGCTGCAGAGCCAGTCCGAGGAGCTCAAGCGCCAGCAGGAAGAGCTGCGACGCTCGAACTCGGAGCTCGAGCAGCAGGCGCACACGCTCAAGCAGTCCGAGGAGATGCTCAAGGACCAGCAGGAGGAGCTGCAGCAGGTCAACGAGGAGCTGGAAGAAAAGGCGAGTCTCCTCGCGGAGCAGAACAAGAAAGTCGAGCAGAAGAACGCGGAGGTCGAGTCCGCGCGCGTCGCCCTCGAGGAGAAGGCCGAGCAGCTGTCGGTCTCGTCGAAGTACAAGAGCGAGTTCCTGGCGAACATGTCGCATGAGCTGCGCACGCCGCTCAACTCCTTGCTCATCCTCGCGCGGCTGATGTCGGAGAACAAGGACGGCAATCTCACGCCGAAGCAGATCGAGTATGCCAACACGATCCTGACGTCAGGCACCGATCTCTTGACCCTTATCAACGACGTGCTCGACCTGTCCAAGGTCGAGGCGGGGAAGATGGAGGTGAATCCCGCGGACGTGGCGGTGACCGACGTCCGCGACCAGATCGACAAGGGCTTCCGTCCGCTCGCGGATCAGAAGCAGCTCGGGTTCACGGTCGAGATTCAGCCCGGAACGCCCGCGCGCATCGTCACCGATGCGCAGCGGCTGCATCAGGTACTCAAGAATCTCCTGTCGAATGCGTTCAAGTTCACGCACCAGGGACACGTGAACCTCACGATCCGTTCGGCCGAGCGTGGCCGTCGGTTCGCCAACGCGTCGCTCGACAACGCGAAATCGGTGATCGCCTTTGCCGTGAGTGACACAGGGATCGGCATCGCGAAGGACAAGCAGCGGCTGATCTTCGAGTCGTTCCAGCAGGCTGACGGCGCGACCAGTCGCAAGTATGGTGGCACGGGGCTGGGTCTCTCGATCAGCCGCGAGATCGCGCGCTTGTTAGGCGGCGAGATCCGCGTGGAGAGCACGCCGGGGGTTGGCAGCACGTTCACGTTGTTCCTGCCAGACACCTTTGTCGACTCGTCGGGGAGTGGAACGCCAGGTACCTGGGAACCGGGAACCGCGAACCGGGAACTCAAAACGGCGCGAAGCGGTGCTCGACTCTCGCCCGCGGTCCGCGCCACGCGGATGCCCGCAGCTCCGTCACCGACGTCTAACGATGTCGTCGACCAAACGCGCTCGTCTGAACCGCCGAGAGGTGTGGCAGTCGGCGTGCCCGAACTCGAGACACCACCGGACGAACACGAGATTCGCGAGACCGGTGACATCGGTTCCCGGTCCCCGGTTCCCGGTTCCCAGCCGGCCCCCTACGGATCCCGCCCGGCAGACGACCGGGACGCAATAACACCCACCGACCGGGTGGTGTTGATTGTCGAGAACGATCTCAACTTCGCGCGCGTGCTGCTGGAGATGGCGCGTGAAAAGGGGTTCCTCGGGCTGATCGCGCTCGACGGCGAGACCGGCATCCACCTCGCGCACGAGTACAAGCCCGATGCGATCACGCTCGACATCGACATGCCGGGGATCGACGGGTGGCAGGTGCTCGATCGGCTGAAACACAGTCCCGACACGCGGCACATCCCCGTGCACATCATCTCGGGCGTGGACCGCCGCCAGCAGGGACTCATGGCCGGCGCGATCGCGTACCTCGAGAAGCCGGTCGAGAAGGCGAAGCTCGACGAAGCGTTCGGGCACATCCGCTCGTTCATCGACAATCGGGTCAAGCGACTGATGATTGTCGAAGACGACGTCGGCCAGCAGCGCAGCATGGTCGAGCTCATTGGGGACGACGACATCGAGATCGTCACCGTGGGTTCCGGTGAGGAAGCGCTCGACGAGCTGCACCGCGGTCACTTCGACTGCATGGTCCTCGACCTCGGACTCGGTGGCGGTATGAGCGGGTTCGATCTACTCGAACGAGTGAAGAGCGATCAGCGCCAGACCGTTCGCGAGATCCCGATCATCATCTACACCGGGCGCGACCTTTCCCAGCCCGAGGAGACACGGCTCCGCAAATACGCCGAGACGATCATTGTGAAGGATGTGAAGTCGCCGGAACGACTCCTCGACGAGACGGCGCTCTTCCTCCATCGCGTCGAGGCGAAGCTGCCCGAGACGAAGCGGCGCATGCTCGAGCAGCTGCACAACACGGACGCCGTCTTCGCCGGCAAGCACGTGCTCATCGTCGACGACGATGTCCGCAACATTTTCTCGCTGACGAGCGTGCTCGAGTCGCACGGCATGAACGTCGCATTCGCCGAGAATGGGCGGGACGCGCTTAGTCGGCTGGAGAGCGGTCCCGACGTGGATCTCGTGCTGATGGACGTCATGATGCCGGAGATGGATGGATATGAAACGACGCGGGCGATCCGGCAGAATCCGCGTTTCCGATCGCTGCCGATCATCGCGCTGACGGCGAAGGCAATGAAGGGCGACCGCGAGAAGTGTATAGCCGCCGGAGCGTCCGACTATATCACCAAACCCGTAGACACGGAGCAGCTGCTCTCGCTCATGCGGGTGTGGTTGTATCGATGACGGTGTCGGCCACCGAGCCAACGGCCACCGGGCGCCGGCGCGAGGATCACGGCGTCGTGCCGGGGTCGCGCCCGTCGACCAATGAATCGGCGACGGCGCCGCTGTCCTATGATCCCGAGCTCGAGCGGCTCGAGATCGAGCTCCTGCTCGAAGGAATCTATCGCCACTACGGCTTCGATTTTCGCTCGTACGCGTACGCCTCGATCCGGCGTCGCCTCTGGCGGCGGATCGAGGCAGAAGGGCTGAAGACCGTGTCGTCGTTGCAGGACCGTCTGCTTCACGAGCCAGCGATGATGGAGCGGGTGCTGCTCGACCTCTCGATCAACGTCACGGCGATGTTCCGGGACCCGACGTTCTACCTGGCGTTCCGGCAAAAGGTCGTGCCGCTTCTGCGAACGTATCCGTTCATCAGGATCTGGCACGCGGGGTGCTCGACGGGGGAAGAGGTTTATTCGATGGCCATTCTTCTCGAGGAGGAGGGCCTCTACGAGCGCGCGCGGATTTATGCGACCGATATCAACGAAGTCGTCGTACACCGCGCGCGCGCGGGCATCTTCCCGCTGGAGCGGATGCAGGAGTACACCGAGAACTACATCAGAGCTGGGGGCACACGATCGTTCTCGGAGTATTACATCGCGAAGTACGATGGCGCGCTCTTCTCTCCGGCGCTGCAGCGGAACGTCGTGTTCTCGCAACACAATCTCGTTACCGATCGGTCCTTCGCAGAGTTCAACGTCATCCTGTGTCGCAACGTGCTCATCTACTTCGCTCGCGACCTGCAGACGCGCGTGCACGGACTCTTTCACGAGTCCCTCGTGCATCTCGGGATTCTGTGTCTCGGCTCGAAGGAGACGCTTCGGCTCTCGACGTTCGAGAGCTCCTACGAGGAGCTCTCGTCCGCGGAGAAGATCTACCGGAAGGTTCGGTAGCGCCGTGTACGAGATCGTCATGATAGGAACCTCGTGGGGTGGGCTCAATGCGCTGTCGCGGGTGGTCGCCGGGCTGCCGGCGACGTTCGCGCTACCGATCGTCGTCGTGCAGCATCGGAGCCCGGATGCAGCGGGATTTCTTGCCGAGTTGCTTCAGGCGCACACGGGGTTGTGCGTCGTCGAGGTCGATGACAAGCGTCCGATCGTGGCGGGTTACGTGTACGTGGCGCCTGCCAACTACCATCTGTTGATCGAGCGCGGCTTTTTCTCGCTATCGACGGATGCTCCGGTGCGCTACAGCCGTCCGTCCATCGACGTCACGTTCGTGTCCGCGGCGGACGAGTACGGTCGACGAACGGTCGGCGTCGTCCTCACCGGTGCCAACGAAGATGGTTCGTTAGGCCTCAAGCGCATTGCCGATCGCGGCGGCTACGCGATCGTCCAGGACCCCGCGACGGCGGAAGGGGCGGCGATGCCGCGGGCCGCGCTGCGCGCCGTTCCCAAGGCGCACGTCGTCCCGCTCGACCGCATCGCGAGTCAGCTCATCTCGATCGCACCGCCGCGGCCGCCGGCCGAGTACCGCGTTAGGGCGCCGCTCACGTGACGGCCACGCTGCGCGAGTCCGCCGTGGAAGTCGAGCGTACCTCGCGAGACGAGCGCGTCAACATCCTGCTCGTCGACGATCGAGCGGAGAATCTCCTCGCCCTGGAAGCGATCCTCGAGCCACTCGGCGAACGAACGGTGCGCGCGCACTCCGGCGACGAGGCGCTCAAATGCCTCCTGACCGAGGACTTCGCCGTCATCCTGCTCGACGTGCAGATGCCAGGTCTCAACGGCTTCGAGACCGCCGAGCTGATCAAGTCGCGCGATCGCACGCGCTACATCCCGATCATCTTTCTCACGGCCATCAGCAAGGACGAGGCGTACGTCTTCCGCGGCTACTCGGTCGGTGCAGTCGACTACATGTCGAAGCCGTTTCAACCGGACGTGCTGCGGTCGAAGGTTGCCGTGTTCGTCGACCTGTATCGCAAGCAGCGCCAGCTCAAGGACCAGGAGCGCCTGCTGCACGAAGCCGCTGTTCGACAGATCGAGCTCGAGCACCGCGCTCGCTTTCTCGCGCAGGAGGCACGCACAGCGCACATCGTGAGCACGGCGATGGATGCGATCGTCGTCCTCGACGCCGAACGCCGCATCGACGTATTCAATGCCGCCGCTGAGCGGATGTTCGGCCGCTCGGCGACGGACGTGATCGGCAATCACGTCGAGCAGGTCATCGCGGATGAGCAGCTCGACCGCGCCCTAACGATGGCGAGCGAAACTGGGTCCGACCCCAACAAGGCCGAGCTGCACTCACTCACTGGATATCGGTCGACTGGCGATGAGTTCCCGCTCGAGGTATCGGTATCCGGCCTCGACGTGGCGGGCGATCGGAGCTACGCGATCATTGCTCGTGATGTCACCGACCGCATTCGCTCCGAGGAGGCGCTTCGCACGCAGGCGGATTCGCTCGCGCGGAATGCTGCCGAGCTCCGTGAGCTGAACAAGGAGCTGCAGGAGCGGCAGGAAGAGCTCGAGCGGGCGATGACGGCGCGCAACCGGTTCTATGCGTCGATGAGTCACGAGCTGCGCACGCCGATCAACGCCATCATCGGCTACAACACGCTGCTGCTCGACCACATCTACGGGCCGCTCAACGAGAAGCAGACGCACGGGCTCCAGCGAACGCACAAGGCTGCCAATCATCTGCTGGAGCTCGTGAACGATGTGCTGGACCTCTCGAAGATCGAGGCCGGGAAGATCGAGCTGACGCTGCAACCGGTTCCGTTCCCCGGAACGATCGAGGATCTGTTCGTTACCGTGCGTCCGCTCGCCGATGAGCACGCGACCGAGCTTCACCTGCACGTCGACGGCGATGCAACAACGATCATCAGTGATCCACGACGCGTACGACAGATCCTGCTGAATCTGCTGTCGAATGCGATCAAATTCGGGCGTGGACATCCGATCGAGGTCGACCTCTCGCTCGGCGCTCCTGACCACATCGAGGTCGCGGTCACGGATCATGGCGAGGGCATCGAGCCCGATGATCTTCCTCGCATCTTCGACGAGTTCGTGCAGCTGTCTAACTCGCAGCAGCTCGGCGGTACCGGCTTGGGTCTCCCGATTTCAAAGCGCCTCGCGACGCTCCTCGGCGGCGAGCTCCGCGTGACGTCGGAGCGTGGGAAGGGAAGTACGTTTCGATTGAAGCTTCCCGAACGAATCGGGATGGAGGATTAGCTCCTCTCACTTGCCCATCGTTCCTCCTCGCACCAACATTCGCCCTCATACACGCGATGAACGGTCGGGGCCGGTCGGTCTATGTCGACTGGACCAATCGCTTTTCCCGACGGTATCACATTCGAATCGTTCGGCCGTAGCATCAGCTGCAGTTCGGGCCGGCGAGGCCGAGGCGAATGTCACTCATGTCGAGAGAGAGCAGCGAATTGAAGGCTTTGTGCGTCGGTCGCCATCGCTACCTGAGCGACCACTTCAAACGGTTCTTCCGAAAACTCGGCGTCGATGCTTCGAGCGTCGTTGGAATAGCCGACGCGATCCCTGCGGCACACGACCACGTGCCGGACGTCGTGTTCTGTGAATACGACTTGTTGGCGACCGTTCCGCTCGAGCCGTGGGAGCAGGATCCATTGATGTCCCGCATCCCCGTCATTGCCGTCAGCCTCACGCGGCGGTCCGACGAGATGCATCTCCTCGACGTGAACAACATCGCCGGGTTCTTCTATCTGCCGTCGCTCACGGACGAGGACGCGCGGCGCTTGCTGCGTGCCGTTCGACCCAGCGCTGGATACTCGCTACGGTCAGCGCTCGATCGACCCGTGTCGGCCTCCGCGCCGCCTGCCTGACGAGAGTGATGGCCATTGATCGATCCCCGACACGCTTCGACGCATCCAGTTGCGCGCCGATCGTGATAGGTTATCATTCGCGCGCCCGTTTTCTTGTTCGTGGTGTCACGCACGACGAGCGCGCGAACGGACTGGGAAGCGACGCCGGTGACGAAGCAGGAACGGCGAGCATTGAACAGGTCTGAGGTGAAGACGAAGGGCATAGACCGCGCCGCGCACAACGAGGCGCTGTTGTCCGCCGCCGGGATGGACGTTCTCGGCGCGCTCGGTACCGGGATCGTGTGTGTTCTTCCGGACGGTACCGTGTCCGCGGTAAACGAAACCGCCGCGGACGCGCTCGGCGCCGGCGCGAATGTCGTCGGCAGCGACTTCTGGAGCGCATTCCCCGCCTTGCACGATGGTCGCGGCCACCAGCAGATCGACGCGACGATTCTCGACGGCACGCCGCGTGTGTTTCCCGCCGCGCTTCCGGGCGGCCCGGCGGACGCGATCCACGAAGTCCGCGTGTCGCGGACCCGCACCGGATGGCTCGTCTTCGAGATCCGCGAAACGCCGCGCGCCTCGCGCGACTCGTCAGGCGAAAACGCAGAGCCGCTTCGCGAGCTCGCACATCGAATGGCGGCCGGCTCCGACTCCGTCGCGCTGCTCTCCGTGTTGTGCGATACCGCGTGTGAAATTGGTGGCGCGACCGGTGCTGCGGTTGCTCGGCTCGCCGGAGCGGAAGGCGTCGTCCTGGCCGCGTCAGGCACCGAGGCGCCTGACGTGGGCAAGCTCTTCGATGTCCGAGACTCGCTCGCCGGCAACGCACTTCGGAGTCGAACGCTCATCGTCGAGCACGACGATCCGTCGTTGGCCTGTCCGATCTTCGCGTCAGACGCGAACGTCGGTGACGTCGCGGTCGCTCCACTCATCGCTGCGGATCAGCCGCTTGGCTTGCTCTGCGCGTGGCAACGCGGCGGAGGCGGCACGTTCACGCAGCGAGACCGGCAGCGACTGAGAACGATTGCCGATCACGCAGCCGTCGTGCTCGTACAGGCGCGGCTTCTGGAAAAAGCGCAGGCGGCCACGCATGCGAAGGGGACGTTCCTCGCCACGATCTCCCATGAGTTGCGCACGCCGCTCACGGCGCTGACCGGGTATGGCGAGCTGCTCGCCGACGAGATCGTCGGCCCGCTCACCGCCCACCAGCTCGACATGGTCGACCGGATGCGTTCCGTCACGCATCAGCTCGGGGTCATGGTGGATGAGCTCCTGACGTTCTCGGCACTCGAGGCGGGACGCGAGACCGTCCATCCCAGCGACGTGCGGCTTGGCGATATCGTCGAGTCGGTCGTGAGCATCGTCGAGCCGCTTGTGCGCCAGAAGGATCTCGAGCTCGCGTTCACGATGCCGGAACGCGCCCCCATGCTGTACACCGACGGGGAAAAGCTTCGGCAGATCCTCGTGAATCTCATGAACAACGCCGTCAAGTTCACGGACAGGGGCGGAATCTCCCTGACGGTCGAGCGTGGCAACGGTGAAGTGCGCGTCCAGGTGCGCGACACGGGCATCGGCATCGACCCCGCCGACCGATCGCGGCTCTTCCATCCCTTTACGCAGCTCGACGCCGGGCTCACTCGGCGACATGGCGGTACGGGGCTCGGGCTCTACAACTCGAGCCGCCTCGCCCAACTCCTCGGCGGACACATTGACGTGAATTCGACGCCCGGGGTGGGGAGCGCGTTTACGCTTTGCATACCGGTGCGGTACAGCAAATTGGGTTAGGGCCGGGAAGCGGGAGACGGGAGAAGGGAGACAAACTGCCGGGGACGGGCGACGGGCGACGGGCGACGGAAAAACCCTCGGGACGCTCATCTCCCGACAGCCACCGTCAGCCAGCAGCCAGCACGAGCAGCCAGCTACCAGCCGCCGCTCCCCGTCTCCCGTCTCCCCGCCCAATCGTCATAGATTTCAACCATGCCCAGCGCCCCTATCACGAGCGTCTATAACGACGGCTACATCGCCGAGGTTTACGAGGCGTACCGTCGCGACCCCGCGTCAGTCGACGAGTCCTGGCGCCAGTTCTTCCGGTTCGCCGAGCAGCTCGGTGGCCTCGACAGGAGCACCACGACAGTAGCTGCGGACCCGGTCTACCTTCGCAAAGTCGCCGGCGCGGCGGCGCTCGTCGACGCGATTCGGCAGTACGGTCATCTCGCCGTTCAGCTCGACCCTCTCGGATCACCGCCGCCTGGCGCCGCAGAGCTCACGCCGGAATTCCACGGCATCACCGCCGCGGACCTCCAGCTCGTGCCCGCGCTGGCACTCGGGTTCGACGTCGGTACGGGTGCGGACGTGACGTCGCGACTGCGCGACCTCTATTCGTCCACGATGGGGTTCGAGTTCGCGCACCTCGGCGAGGAAGCGGAGCGCGAGTGGTTCCGTGAAACGATCGAGCACGAACGGCTCGCACGTTATCTCACCCCGGAAGAGAAGCGCGCCGTCCTGCGACGCCTGACCGAAGTGGATGGGTTCGAGCGGTTCATCGGACGCGCGTGGGTGAACATGAAGCGGTTCTCCATCGAGGGGACCGACGCGCTCGTGCCGATGCTCGACGTGCTCATTGAAGACGCCGGCCATGCGGGCACGCGCGACGTCGTGATCGCGATGGCGCATCGCGGCCGCATCAACGTCCTCACGCACATCCTTGGGAAGCCGTACGCCACCGTGTTCGGCGAATTCGACGGCAGACACGCTGCCGCGTCCGCCGAGAGCGAAACGGGTGACGTGAAGTACCATCTCGGTGCCCGCACCGAGCGCACACTCGCCGATGGCCAAACAGTCGGCGTGCAGCTCGTGCCCAATCCGAGCCACCTCGAGGTCGTGAATCCCGTGGTCACGGGGCTCGCGCGCGCGCTTCAACGCGTCACCCTCGGCGAACGCCTAACGGGCGAGTTCGACTCTGCGACCGTCACGACCGTCCTCGTGCACGGCGACGCGGCATTCCCCGGCGAAGGCATTGTGGCCGAGTCCCTGAACCTGTCCCGGCTCCGCGGCTATACGGTTGGTGGATCACTCCACATCATCGTCAACAACCAGGTCGGGTTCACGACCGACCCCACCGACGCGCGCTCGACGCAGTACGCGAGCGATCTCGCCAAGGGCTTCGAGATCCCGATCGTTCACGTGAACGCCGACGACCTGGAAGCGTGCATCGCGGCGGTCCGGCTTGGCGTCGCGTATCGGACGAAGTTCAACAAGGACTTCCTCATCGATCTCGTTGGCTACCGTCGTCATGGCCACAACGAGGGCGATGAGCCGACGTTCACGCAGCCCACGCTGTACGCGACGATCAAGGCGCATCCCACACCGCGACAGGTGTGGGGCGAGCGGCTGGTGCGTGAAGGCGTCGTAACCGCCGAGGACGTCCAGGCGGCCGAGCGTGAGGTCGCGAAAGAGCTCGAGGAGATCTACGACGAGTCGAGGAAGGTGAAGACGGAGGAGTTCGAGATCGAGCACACCAAGGCGGCTCCGACGGTGGTCGAGACGGCTGTGCGTGCCGAGCAGCTCGTTGCGCTGAACGAACAGTTGCTCGCCTGGCCCACGGGATTCAGCGCGCATCCGCGGCTCTCGAAGCAGCTCGAGCGTCGGCGCGACGCGATGGGCGAAGAGGGCGGGATCGACTGGGGGCACGCCGAGTCGCTGGCGTTCGCCTCGCTGCTCGCCGAAGGCACGTCGGTGCGGATGTCGGGGCAGGACGCGGAGCGCGGAACGTTCTCGCATCGCCACGCCGTGCTCCACGACCCGAACACCGGCCAGACATTCACGCCGCTGCAGCACCTGCCTAACGCCCGCGGACAACTCGAAATCTATAACAGCCCGCTGTCCGAAACGGGCGTGCTTGGCTTCGAGTATGGGTACAGTACCGCGGCCGATGACACGCTCGTGCTGTGGGAAGCGCAGTTCGGCGACTTCGTAAACGTGGCGCAGCCGATCATCGACCAGTTCATCGCCGCCGACCGTGCCAAGTGGGCGCAGGATTCCGGCGTGGTCATGCTGTTGCCGCATGGGTACGAAGGTCAGGGGCCCGAGCATTCCAGTGCACGCCTCGAGCGCTTCCTTCAGCTCTGTGCCGACGGGAACCTGACCGTTGCGTATCCGTCTACGCCGGCGCAGTACTTCCACATCCTGCGTCGTCAGGCGAAGTCGGATTCTCGGCGGCCGCTGATCCTCATGCAGCCCAAGAGCCTTCTGCGCCTGCCGCAGGCCGCCTCTCGGCTGGATGACCTCGTGAATGGCCGATTCGCGTCGGTGATCGACGACCAATCCATCGGCGATCGGCGCGAGGACGTGCAGCGCGTGGTGTTCTGCACGGGCAAGCTGTTCTATGATCTCAACGCGAAGGAGCGTCCGGCGAACGTCGCGATCGCGCGTGTCGAGGAACTCTACCCATGGCCGGCGGAGCAGATCTCGCGCGTCGTCGACCTTTATCGCAACGTGACCGAAGTCGTCTGGGCCCAGGAGGAGCCGAAGAATATGGGCGCCTGGACCTACGTGTGGCCGCGTCTGCGTGCCTGCACGGGAAATGCGATGCTCATTCGATACATCGGGCGCCCGGAGCGAGCGAGCCCGGCGGAAGGCTACGTCGCGTCGCACCAGGAAGAACAGGCGCGCATCGTCGCGGATGCGCTCGAGGTCCCAGCCAAGCGAAAAACGGCAGCACGCTCGTAAATGCGTATTCGGAATATTCGTGGCACGTTGATCGGGGTCGCTGCCGCCATGGCAGCGACCTTCGCGCTTCCACGGCCAGTCGGGTCGCAGGACGTCACACATGGCGTACCGCAGCTCGATGAAACGATCTCGAGCCTGTCGGTTCCCATGCGGGTACTCGTCATCGCCGCGCACCCGGACGATGAGGACACGCAGCTTATCACGTGGCTCGCGCGCGGGCGGCACGTCGAGACTGCCTACCTTTCGCTCACGCGCGGCGATGGCGGCCAGAACCTGCTGGGCAACGAGCTCGGTGACGCGTTAGGCGCGATTCGCACCGAGGAGCTGCTCGCCGCGCGACGGATCGATGGCGGACGCCAGTATTTCACGCGTGCCTACGACTTCGGGTTCTCGAAGACGTCCGACGAAACGTTCCGGCATTGGCCGCGGGACTCGATCCTCCGTGACGTCGTGACCGTCGTACGGTCGTTCAAGCCGCACGTGATCGTTGCCATGTTCTCCGGGACGCCGCGCGACGGTCACGGCCATCACCAGGCGTCAGGCATTCTCGCCCGCGAGGCATATGACATCGCCGGTGACACGGTGCGATTCCCGCGGTCCGCCACGGCCGGGCTGGGAGGCTGGACGCCACTCAAGTTCTATCGCGGCGCGTGGTCGGCGGCAGCGACGGATCCGGTGCTGCGCATCAATGTCGGCGAGTTCAACGCGATGCTCGGCCGCTCGTACGCGGAGATTGCGGCGGAGAGCAGGTCACAGCATAAGTCGCAGGCGTTCGGGTCGATCCAGCCGAAGGGCACGCGGTTCACGCAGGTGCGTCGTGAGGCAACACGCGTGAACGAGTCGGAAGCGCCGGGCACCGAGAAATCACTGTTCGATGGCATCGACACGACGTGGGCGCGATTCAGGACATCGACCACGTCGCCCGAGGTGGCGCGCGTCGTCGACCTGATTCAGACCAAGGTGAAGCAGGTGCAGAGTACGCCGTACCTGCGGGATCCCGCCTCGGCCGTGCAGCCGTTGAGCGAGTTGGCGGGTGCGCTGGCGCAACTCGGCGCCGCGCCCGACAGCAACGTTCCGGGCGTGGCTCCGGCCTCCGCGCCGGCGCCTCGGCTCAAGGTGTCGGATGACCTCCTGCGGACGGCGTCGGTCGCGTACCGGAGAACGGTGAACGCGATCGCGCTTGCGAGCGGCGTCGCGGTGGAAACCACGATTCCGCGCGAGCATGTCGCGACGGCCGACAGCGCTCCCCTCACGGTCACCGTCTACAATCGCGGACGTGCTCCGGTGCAGGCGGATCCGTCGTACATCGTTCAGTGCCAGCGTGGCCGCTCGTCGCCGGGAGGAGGAATGCGCGGCAACGAGCCTCCTGTGCTGTGGAGCGACAGCACAGCAACCATTCTGCCTGACAGCTCACGCACGTGGCGAGGCTTCGAGTGCGCGGAGAGCGAGCGGCCTGTCGACGGACCGTACTGGTTGAGTCCACCACGCCGGGGCGATATGTTCGCCAAGGCGAGCCTGCTCGAGTCCGAGAACGATGCCACGCGCGGAGCCGTCGTTAGGGTCCGATTGACGGCGGGCGGAACGCCGGGGTATCCCGTCGAGCTCGACGCGCCAGTGGTGTATCGGTACGCCGATCCGCTCCGTGGCGATGTGAGTCGGCCGCTGGCGTTCGTGCCCGAACTCTCCGTCACGCTGGATCGCGCCGTGGAATACGCGCCGGCCCGCACGCCGCTCGTCAGGCAGCTGCGCGTCGAGGTGCGCTCGGCCGCCACTGCGTCGCGCGACGTTCGCGTGTCGTTGCGGCTGCCTAACGGCCTTCGTGCCGATTCCGCCGCGCGATCGGTGACGCTGCCAGGATACGGCGCGGTGCGAAGCGCGACGTTCACCATTCGCGGCGAGCTGCCGCCGGGACGCCATACGATCTCCGCCGTCGCCGAGTCGAATGGACGCCCTTACACGAGCGGCTACACGGCGATCGAGTACGATCACATTCGGCCGCAGCGGCTCTATCGCGATGCCGCTGTCGCTATCGAGGCGGTCGATCTCAAGGTCCCGGCCGACGCGGTGATCGCGTACATCCAGGGCGTTGGGGACAACTCGCTCCCGATGCTTCAGCAGCTCGGGCTGCGCGTCACGGCGCTCAATCCGGCCGACATCCCGAAGACGGATTTGTCGCGCTTCAACGCGATCGTCGTGGGCTCTCGCGCGTACGAGTCGAACGACGCGCTCGTGGCGAACAACGCCGCGCTGCTCGACTACGTGAAACAGGGCGGGACGATGGTGGTGCAGTACGGCCAGTACGAGATGACGAAGCCGGGCATCATGCCGTATTCGATCACGCTCGCGCGCCCGGCGGATCGGGTGACGGATGAGTCGAGCCCGATGCGCGTTCTCGACCCGAAGGCGCGGGTGCTGGGGTATCCGAACGCGGTCACCGAGTCCGACTTCGCCGGCTGGATTCAGGACCGGACGCTGTACATGCCGAGAACGCACGCGAACGAGTACGCGGGAGTTCTGTCGACAAACGACCCGGGTGAGACGCCTAACGATGGGCCGATCCTGGTGGCGAAGTACGGCGCCGGCACGTACGTCTACACGACGCTCGCGTTCTTCCGTCAGTTGCCGAATGGTGTTCCTGGTGCGGCGCGGCTGTTCGTGAACCTGTTGGCTGCGAAGGCGCCGGAGAAGGCTGTCGTACCGTAGGCGGCGGGCGGCGAACTGCCGGCGACGGGCGGCAGGCGGCAAACGGCGCGTGTCATTCCGAGCGAGCGGCAGCGAGTCGAGGAATCGCCGTCCTCCCGGTAGAGGGGCCTCTCTGTCGGGACGACGGCGATCCTGCGCTGCGCTCAGGATGACAACATTGCCTCGCCGCGCTCAGGATGACGGGCGACAGGCGCTAACGACTCGCGACTACCGACTTGGGACTCAGGCTGCTCACTGCGAGTCCGACCACGACGACAGTCACGGCGCCGATCACGTTATGCCAGAGGAACGCCACGTCCGGTCGGCCAAAATTCACCGCGCCAACTGCTAACATCCCGGAGATGAGGCCAACGAACGCGCCCAGCGCGCGAGACTTCGGAATCATCGCCAAGAGGAAAACGCCGAGGATCGAGCCGTAGAAGAACGAGCCGAAGCGATTCACGACTTCGATCAGCGATCCGAGGCTCACGGCGTACGTCGCGATCACGCACGCGAAGATGCCCCAGAATCCCGTCGCGATCTTCGACGCACGCAAGTACTCGGCGTCCGGCGCCTGGGGGCGCACCCACCGTCGATAGAAGTCGATCACCGACGCTGTCGCCAGCGAGTTGAGCTCCGCGGCCACGGCCGACATGGCCGCCGCCATCACCGACGCGATGAAGATTCCCGTTAGGCCCACCGGCAGATCGAACAGCACGAAGTGCGGAATGATGTAATTCACATCCTTCGACGGCTCGCCGGTCACGCGCTCCGCCAACGCCAGCGCCTCCGTTCGCACCGCTTCGACGCGTGTTTCGGCGGTTCGGAACGCGTCGCGTGATATGGTCGCGTCGTGCGCCGCGATGCCGCGTGCCGCTGCGTCTCGTTCTGCGAGCGCCGCTCCGTACTGCGCCGCCAGCGCCTGGTATTTTGCCGGCTCCGCCTCACGCACGCGTCGGTCGTGCTCCGGATTGAACAGCATCGGTGGCTTCACGAACAGGTAGAACACGAACACCAACACGCCGACCAACAGTACGGCGGCTTGCAGCGGGATCTTCCAGTACGCGCTGATGAGCAGGGAGCTGCGCGCTTCGTCCACGGACTTCGCTGTGAGGAATCGCTGCACCTGGCTCTGGTCGGTGCCGAAGTACGACATCATGAGGAACGTGCCGCCGATGACGCCGGACCAGATCGTGTACTGCTGCGTGAGGTCGAAGTGAAAGTCGAGCGCGCGGAGCCGTCCCACCGAGCCTGCGATCCGCAGTGCGGCGTCAGGACTCACCGGCAGCTTGAGGAGGGCAACGATGATCACCGCGGTGATCGCCGTGGTGACGAGCACCATCTGCTTCACGTCGGCCCACGTGACGGCCTGCACCCCACCCAACACGGTATAGAGAACTGTTGGGACTCCCATGATTGCGACTGAGACCCCGATCGGCCAGCCGAAGATGGACGCAAACACCACGGCCGGCGCGGCGAGGATCGTCCCGCAGGACATGCCGCGCGAGATGAGGAACAGGAATGCGGTGAGCGACCGGGTCTTCGCGTCGAAGCGTCGCTCCAGGTACTCGTAGGCGGTGTATACCTTCGCGCCGTGCAGAAACGGCACGAGCGTGACGCCGATGATCACCATCGCGAGCGGTAGCCCGAAATAGAACTGGACGAATCGGAGGCCATCGGTCGCGCCTTGCGCGGTGGTCCCGATCATCGTCACGGCCGAGAGCTGCGTGGCCATGACCGAGAGGCCGACGGCCCACCAGGGCAGGCTCCGGTTCGCGAGGAGATATCCCTCGATCTCGGTCGACCGCCGTGTACGCCGTATGCCGTCGATCCCGACGTAGGCGAGATAGACGACGACGATGACCCAGTCGAGCGCGTGCACGAATCCCGGTCAGGCCGTGTAGTGCGACTGGAGCAGCCAGAGCAGCAGGACCGCTCCGACCTGAACCGCCATAACGCGAATCAACGTCGTGCGAAACGTCGGGGTCGCCGGCGCTGGCGACTCTCTCGGGCTTGTCATGTCGAGAAGGGTCCGGTCGCGAGTCTCATGCGCGCATCGAGCGCGGCCATAGTATCCGTCCGTGTATACCGCAAGCAAGGCTGATGGATCGGTCAGGAACAAACCCTGACGACGTTAGATTCTCGTGTCCTGTCGGCTCCCACCCGTTTGAGCTTCGCCAATGACACCAGCCTCGGAGCGACCCCACGTTGTCATCGTCGGTGCCGGATTCGGCGGACTCACAGCCGCGCGAGCGTTCCGACGCTCGGACGTGGACGTGACCATCATCGACGAGAACAACCACCACACATTCCAGCCGCTTCTCTATCAGGTGGCGACTGCCACGCTCAACCCCAGCGACATCACCGCACCGATTCGCCATGTGCTACGTTCTCAGAAGAATGCGACGGTGCTGCTCGCTGAGGTGGTTGGAATCGACGTCGCTAACCAGAATCTAACCGTCGACGAGGGCGAGGGTCGCTCAGGTGTCATTCACTACGACTACCTCATCCTCGCTGCTGGCGCGCGTCATTCCTACTTCGGTCACGACGAGTGGGAGCCCATTGCTCCGGGACTCAAGGGTATCAACGATGCGCTCGAGATTCGCCGGCGATTCCTCCTCGCGCTCGAGCGGGCAGAGCTTAGTGATGATCCTGAGGAACGCAAAGAGTACCTGACTATCGTGGTGATCGGTGGCGGCCCCACCGGCGTAGAGCTCGCGGGCCTCATCCCCGATGTGCTGCGCGGTATCCGTCGAGATTTTCGCCGCATCGATCCCAGCCGCATGCGCGTGGTGCTCGTCGAGGGTGGACCGCGCCTGCTCGCGGCTTTCCCGCAGGAGATTTCGGATCATGCGCTGGCGGATCTCCACTCACTCGGCGTAGAGGTGAGGCTCAATTCAGTCGTCTCCCGAGTGGAACCGGGCGTTGCGTGTCTGGGTTCCGGCGAGTGCATTGAGACCCGAACTATTTTCTGGGCTGCGGGCAACGCTGCATCCCCGCTGGGGAAGATGCTGGGCGTGCCGCTCGATCGCGCCGGCCGCGTTATCGTGGAGTCCGACCTGTCGGTTCCAGGCCACCCTGAGGTCTTCGTCATCGGCGACATGGCGACGCTGAAGGACAGTCGCGGCGTACAGGTTCCGTGGGTAGCACCGGCGGCGAATCAGGAGGGAAAGCGCGCTGCCGACAACGTCACGCGTCGAATTCGCGACGACAAAACCGTTCCGTTTCGGTATTTCAACAAGGGGAACCTCGCCACGATCGGCCGATACAAGGCGGTCGCTGACTTCGGCAGCTTCCGTGTCACCGGCTGGATCGCGTGGTGGTTCTGGTTGTTCGTTCACATCATGTATCTCGTTGGTTTCCGAAACCGCCTGAGTGTCCTCCTTCAGTGGGCGTATTCGTACTTTACGTACCAGCGCGGCGTCAGATTGATCACGCACGCCGATACCGAGCGGAGGGCGCGCGTGACGCGGGGGACGTAACGGTGGTGTCGGGTCACTGTGCTGCACGACGACCGTGGCGGTTCTCTAATCCAGAATCGTGGGCGAATGATCCGACCTTTAGTTGACGTCCCGAGCAATTCAACGAATATTCGACTTCGACGGCGGCCATCGATGCTGATGCTGTCGCCGCGTACGCCTACTCGGAGCACTGCATGGCAGTGGATGGCCGTAGCGCTACGGCGATCGATGCTCCTGCATCACCGGTGCGTGTCCTCATCGCCGAGGACGACACAGAGCTTCGCGGCGCGCTCAGTCGGAGCCTGAGCGCTCTCGGCCACGTCGTCGTCGGCGAAGCAGCGACGATGAGCGACGCGTTCGACCGTACGCGCGAGCTGTCACCCGACGTGTTGCTGCTCGACGCGCATCTGGGCCCGGCGCGGATGGCCGAAGCCGCGAAGACGCTCGCGCATGACAATCCCGGTGTGGCGGTGATCTACCTGTGCGGCGAGCAGACATTCGCGCTCGATGGCGACGTCGCCGACACGACGGCGATCTCGGTGCTTCCGAGCTCGTGCCCCGCGGCCCTCCTCGACTCGAGCATTCGCCTCGCGGCACAGCGCACCCGCGAGCTCCGCTCGGCCCGCGAAGAGGTGGTGCTCGTTAGGCAGCAGCTCGAGAACCGAAAGGCGATCGAGCGCGCCAAGGGCATCCTCATGCGCCGCACGGGCCTGTCCGAGCAGGAGGCCTACCGCATTCTCCAGCGCACGAGCCAGGACCGATCCGTCCCGATGGTGGACGTCGCGCGGGAAGTCCTCGAAAGCGAACCCGGACGGTAAGAACGGCGCCACACACTGGTAACAGGGGACTGGAACTGGTTACAGGTATTCAGAACCCCCGGGATGCCTCTCTCGCGAGATGCGCATCCCGGGGGTTCAAATAACCGATGACCAATACCAGTAACCTCTTACCAGTGTGTTTACGCCGTTGCAGGCGGCCTAACGAACTGCTCCAGCCCCACGCCGAGCAGCAAAGTCGCGAGCACGACTGCGGCCGACGTGAAGAACGGAACGCCCGTGCCGAGGTGATCGTAGGCGAACCCCGCCCACAACGGCCCGATGATGCGCGCCACCCCGCCGAACGTCTGCTGAACGCCCATGTAGAGCCCGCGCTCGCGCGACGAGATCACCCGCGACAGGAGCGCGGTCACGCACGGGAACGTGAACGCCGTGCCTAACGGGATGAACGCCACGGCGAGTGCCAGCACCGGCAGCGACCGGGCGAGCGGCATCCCGCCCAAACCGATCGCCAGCAGCAGCACGCCGATCCGCGAGAGCCGCGCCTCGCCCAGTCGATCGACTGCCTTGCCGAGCAGCAGCACGCGCGTGAACACCGAGATCGACCCGATGTACATGAAGAAGTAGCCGATCGTCTGTTCGGTGACCTGGTAGCGATCCGCGAGGAACAGCGCCAGCACCGCCGTCACACCCTGGAACGCGCCCATGGCGATCGCATAGATCCAGATCAGCCGCGATGCCGGTTCGCCGGAGTGCTCGAGCACCCGCAGCACCGCCTCGCGCGACGAGCGCGCCTTTTGCGGGACCTGATGCTCACCCGTCACGTGGTGCGACTCGCGGAGATAATTCCACGCGAACGCCATGTTCACGAGGCAGAGCACGGCGGCCACGAGTCCCGGCATCGCGTGGCCGATCGCGTGGAAGCCAGGGACGTCCCCGCCATGGAGGTTGCACACCTTGTTGCCTAACGTGACGGAAAACGATCCGAGCACCGGGCCGAGCGCCACGCCCAGGTTCGTCGCGGCGGAGAGCCAGCCGAGGCCGCGTGCACGCTGATCGGGCTCCACGGAATCCGCGACGTACGCCTGAATCACGCCGACGGTGCCACCACCGGCGCCCTGGATGAGGCGCGAGATGAACAGCATCGCCAGCCCGTTGGCGAACCCGAAGATCACGTACGCGATCGCCGACGCGCCAAGCGCCACCAGGAGCGCGGGTCGTCGCCCGAATCGGTCCGAGAATCGACCCCAGACTGGCGCGCTCACCAGCTGCGCGACCGTGAAGGTCGACACGAGCATGGCGACCACGGTACCCATGCCGAAGTGCACCCCGCCGACGTTGAATCCTTCGCCGCCTAAGCGGCGCGCGTAGAACGGCAGAATTGGCACGACGATCAGCAGCCCGACCATGTCGAGGAATGCCGTCGCCATGAGCACCATGAGCTTCGCCGGGATCTTGGTGAGCTCGCGGGCCAGGGTATACAGCAGTCCCGCCGCGAGCACGCCGAGGGCGACGCGTACGACGGGAGACTGCAGGGATGTCGCGATATCCAGGACCATGGAAGGCTGTTGGATCAGTCGACGGCTTTGCCAAGCGCTGCGGGCTGTACCGCCCGTCCGACCACGCCAGCCAACGCGACGATGGTCAGGACGTACGGGATCATCTCAACGAACTGCGACGGCACGAGCTGCAGCGACTGCAGACGGATCTGCATCGTCTCGGCAGCCGCGAAAAGGAGACACGCAATCGTAACACGTTTCGGGTCCCACTTGCCGAAGATGACGGCAGCGAGCGCGATGAAGCCACGCCCGGCCGTCATTCCGTCGGTGAACTGGTGCTGGTCGAGCGCCAAGTACGCGCCGCCCAGCGCGGCAGACGCCCCCGACAACGCCACTGCCAGCCACCGGACACGCCTCACCGGAACTCCAACCGACAATGCCGCCTCCGGCTTTTCGCCGGCAGCACGCACGCGAAGCCCGAACGGAGTCCGGAACAGCATCCATCCCACGCCGATCATGCAGAGAATCCCGAACCAAACGAGTGGGTTCGCGAGAGACGAAAAAACGCCGCTTCCGACCTGTCCGCCACCAAAACCGGGAATCCTGGGCGAGTTGGAGGAGCTGTCGAACGCGAGGCGGAGGAAGAATCGGGTGACACCGACCGCGAGGAGGTTCATCGCGATTCCCACCACGACCTGGTCGGCTCGGTATCGAATGGTCGCGAGAGCGTGGAGCAACGCGGCCAGCACGCCGCCGGCAGCGCCAGCGAGGATCCCGACCCACGGCGACCCGGTATAGTAGCTCCCGAGTGCCGCGCAGAAGGCCCCCGTGAGCATGAACCCCTCGAGCGTGAGGGCGATGATCCCCGCGCGCTCCGAGATGATCCCGCCCGCCGCCGCGAACAAGTACGGCGTCGCAATGCGGAGCGTTTGAATCAGAAACGCGATCACGGTCGGGAATCGGGAATAGGGAATTGGGAATCGATGGGTCCCGGGGCCGTTCCGATTCCCGATTCCCGATTCCCGATTCCCGATGTGCGGGCCGCGGCCAATGCCCTACGAACTTCCGGCACCGCCGTCGCAACCGCGATGATCACGACCGCCGTCAGGACGTCCACCATCTGCTTTGGAACGAGCGCGTTGACGGCCAGTCCTCCCTGTGAAAGCGTCGCGAAGAGCAGCGCCGCGATCACTACCCCGACAGGATGATTGCGGCCAACCAGGGCCACCGCGATCCCGAGAAAGCCGGTGCCCGTTCCGAACCCCTCTTCGTAGTAGTGCTTATACCCGAGCACGTAGTTCAGCCCTCCGAGGCCCGCGAGCACACCGCTCAGCACCATCGTCTTCGCCCACACCCCGCCCACGCGAACCCCCCCGTACTCCGCGGCGTCGGGCTGCAGTCCAACGGCGCGAAGCTCATAGCCAGGTCGCGTTCTGAACAGGTACCACCACACGACTGCCGCAGTGGCGAGCGCCAGCAGAAAGGTTGTATTCGCCGCGGCCCCCGAGAACATGGGGAACGCGGCGGCCAACCGCGGAAGCGCGCCGGCGCGAATCTCGGGCGTATGCAGCGTCTCGCTCACGTGGATATGAGCGGCGACGATGTAGTTGAGCAGCGCCAGCACGACGAAGTTGAGCATGATCGTCACGATCACTTCGCTCGCGCCGAAGCGGGCCTTGAGCGCGCCGGGCACGGCTCCGACGACGCCCCCGCCCACCGCGGCTGCCACCAGGCAGGCTGGGACCGCGAGCACGGCCGGCATACCCGATGGCATGGCCAGCCCGACGAGCGCGGCGAGAAAGCCCCCGCTCGCGAGCTGGCTTTCCGCGCCGATGTTGAACAGTCCGGCGCGGATGCCTAACGCGACGGCGAGCCCGGTGAACGTCAACGTCGTTGCCTTGTAGATCACCTGCCCGAAGCCATAGGCGTTGCCCCACGTGCCCTCGAGCAGCTGCCGGTAGACGTCGCCGGGCGATTGACCGAAGATGATGATGAGGATATCGCCGACGACCGCCGCGATCACGAGCGCCACGAGCGGCGGCAGGATGGACTCCTCGAAGGCCACACGAACGCGCGCCCCGCGGTCCGATCCCGGGCGGTCGACCGACGGCGGCGTCACGCGGCGGTTCCCTGTGCGCCGGTCAGGTAGGGGCCGAGAACCTCCGCGCTCGCGTCGCTCCCGGGCAGCGTCACGACGACGCGGCCCCCGTACATCACGGCGACGCGATCCGAGAGCGCGAGGATCTCCACGAGGTCGGCGGATACGAGCAGAATCGCCTTACCCTCTGCGCGCGCTTTCCGCAGTTGATCGTGTATGAACTCGATCGCCCCAACGTCGACGCCCCGCGTGGGCTGCGCCGCGATGAGCACCGTGAAGTCACGCCCCATCTCGCGGGCGATGACCACCTTCTGCTGATTGCCGCCGGACAGTGCGCGGGCCGGCAGGGACTCGTCAGGCGGCCGGATGTCGAACGTCCTGATGCGACTCGCCGCGTTGCTGACGATTCTGGCCTGATCGAGCACGCTTGCCCCGCCAGTGAACCGATGCTGCTGGCCGAGGATGAGGTTGTCCGCCACGGAGTAGTCGAGGACGAGACCGCGCCGATGCCGGTCTTCCGGAACGTGCGAGAGTCCGGTGTCCGCTCGCGCGCGGACGTCGTGAGTGGTAACGTCGCGAAGCGTGCCTGACGAGTCCGCGACGCTCACCGTGCCGGACGTGGCAGCCCGAAGCCCGGTGATCGCTTCGATGAGCTCCGTCTGCCCATTACCCTCCACGCCGGCGATGCCGAAGATCTCTCCGCGCGCGACGGTGAAGGAGACGTTATCGACCTCGTTAGGTTTGCGTGGGGACGCGACGGTAAGGTTCTCGACCTTGAGAGCGGGAATCGGGAATCGGGAATCGGGA
>JAJKIV010000146.1 GCA_021154285.1 Gemmatimonas sp.
CGGAGTGGAGCGCGCTTCTCGACCTGGCTGCTCGTGGTGGCGAAGCGCCTGTGCGTCGATTTCCATCGTCGTCGTTACGGACGCCCGCAGGGCACGACTGAAGCTCGACCTCAGGAGGCGCCTTCGGTCGACCGTTCGGCGCGGCGGCGTCTCGTCGACCTGACGGCCGAGGCGATCGATCCCGACACGATCGCCGATGCGGATCGGCGGGGTCCGGAGGCGGAGCTTCGCCTCGCACAGTTGCGGCGGGCACTCGCGATCGCACTGGAACGACTGGAGCCAGTCGACCGCCTTTTGCTCGCGATGCGGTTCGAGGACCAGCGGCCCGCCGCCGATATTGCTCGCGCGCTGAGCTTTCCGACGCAGTTTCACGTCTACCGGCGACTCAACAAGCTGCTCGAAGAGTTGCGCGCTGCGCTCGAGTCGCGCGGCGTCGACGGTCCGGTCCCCTGACGCAACTCAGCGGCGACCATCCGTCTTTTAATCATGACTGCCCGTCATATGCTCATATTCCCAAGGTCTGGCACGGCACGGTGAGCGAAACCAACGATCCGCATCTGAGAGACGATGTGTTGGCAGCGTATCTCGACGGAGCGCTGCCGGCGGCCGAGCGTCGCGTTGCCGAGGATCACCTCGCTGAGTGCGCAACGTGTCGTGATGAGCTCGTCCTCATGTCGAAGCTCATCGCGGACCGGGCGCCGAGGCGCCGACGGCCGCGGCTCGCGGCGTCCGTCGGCGCGGTTGCGGCGGCGGTGATTGCGTTCGCGGTGATTGGACCGTGGCGCACCGCACCGGGTCCAGGGGCAGCTCGTGACGGTCGAATGCGTGAGTCCACCCAAGTCGACGGCGCCGGCAGGCGAGCGGTTGCGGTCGTGACGCCGGCCGAGGGCGAGACCGTGACGCCACCAGCGGTCCGGTTCGTCTGGCATCCGTTCGCGCCTAACGCGACGTATTTGCTCAAGGTTGCGGATGACTCGTTGTCGTGGAAATTCGACACGGCGGACACGACCTTCGTGCTCCCGGACTCCGTGCAGCTCGAGCGCGGCCGAAGCTACCACTGGTGGGTCGACGCGCTGACCGCCGACGGTCGCACGGCGAGCACCAGCGTCAGGCAGTTTCGGACCTCACAATGATTGGCCGGCAACCGCGCACGATCGCTGTCGTGTGTGGCGTGGCGCTCGCGTCAGCCGCGTGCGGCCATAGGGCATCCTCGAATCCGGCGACCGACTCGGCGTTTGCGCACGCCGAGTCGACGTACAAGCGCGGCGCCGTCGATTCGACGGAGACGGAGGTGAAGGCGCTGCTCGCCACGGCCGAGTCTCGAGGCGACACGGTGTCGATTGGGCGGGCGCTCGCTGCGCTTGCCATGGTCGCGTACAGCAAGACCGAATACGCGGAGGTGCGCCGACTTGCCGAGCGTGCGCTGACCATGCCGCTGCGACCCGCCGACCGATTGCGCGCGCACAACAATCTTGGCCTCGCTGCCTTCCAGCAGAGTAGGTACCGCGAAGCGGCGACGTTGTTGGATACGGCGATCGAGGAGGCGCGCCGCAATGACGACTCCCTCGGCTTGGCGAAGGCGACCATGAACCGCGGCCTTGTGGACTCGGAGTTGGGCGAATACGTGAGAGCGAGAGAGCGGTTGGTCGCCGCTCGTTTCCTGGCAAGGGGACGTGACGCCCGGACCGAAGGCAAGGCGCTCTCGAACCTCGGCATGCTCCAGACGAGGATCGGTGCACCGCTCGCCGCAGTGCCCTTGCTCGACACGTCGCGCGCGATCTACCGCGCCGACAACTACGCACCTGGTGAGGCAAATGCACTTGGGCAGCTGAGTGTCGCCTACGCGGCGATGGGCGAGCCTCAGCGGGCTCTCGCCGCGCTCGACAGCGCGATCACGGTCGCTCGAGAACATCGGCTACTCGGGGAAGAAGCGTCGAGCTTACAGCTGATCGCGGAACAGTATCAGGCTGCCGGTGAGCTGCCGCGCGCACTCGACTACTTAGCGCGCGCTCAGGCATTGAACACGAAGCTCGATCTGCAGGACGAGCGCGGCGCCGCGATTCGTTCCGAGGCCGAGATCCGTCTCTCGTTGGGCCAGCGCGCGCTTGCGCGCCAGCGCGCGAACGAGGCACTCGTAATTCACCGCAGCACCGAATCCGCGGTCGAGCAGTTCGTGGACTATTTGCTGCTGGCCCGCATCGATGACGCCATCGGGCGGCCCGCTGACGCCGACTCGTCATTGCGGGCAGCGCGCGCCAGCGCCGACCGCCTCGCGACTCCGGACGCGCGCGGCCGTGTCGCACTCGCGGCCGCGGAGATCGCCGCCAATCGCCGTCGCCCTCGTGACGTGCTCGCGGTCCTCGATTCCGCGAACTCCGATCTCGCAGTTGCAGCGCCCGTGGCGGAGGCGGAGGTGCTCACGTTGCGCGCCCGGGCGTTTGCGCGACTCGGCATGCTCGATTCGGCGGCGGCGACCGGACGAAGCGCCGTGCGGGCCGTCGAGCGGGTCCGGGCGCGATATACAGCCGGCACGCTTCGAACGAGCTACATGTCCGAGAACGCGGACGCCTACGCAGATCTCGTCATTGTCCTGCTCCGGCAAGGCCGCATCGACGAGGCGTTCAGCGTTGCCGACGCCGCACGCGGTCGCGGGCTGCTCGAGCATCTGGCGCAGGCGGGCGCAGATTTGGCGGTTCGGCCCGGTGCTGCGCGAACGCTTCTCGAAGCGGAGGCCCTGCTCGACCGCATCGACAAGCTCATGGAGAGTCTGCGCGCTCGTGTTCGTCCCCCCCAGCAAGAACGTACGGCAGCGGCGGACGCCGACGATACAGAGATCAGCGCGCGGCTCCAACGCGCGCGCAGCGACTACGAGGCACTCCTCGAGCGCGCGAGTACTGGAGACGCACCCGGCGCGGCACTGCTTGGAGCGCGAAGCGTCGGCGGCACGACGATTCGCCGCGTTCTTCTCCCGGGAGAGCTGCTGCTGGAGTACTTCGTGGCCGCCGATACGCTGCTCACGTTCGCGGTATCGCCGGACACGACACGCGTGATTGCAACGCGCGTGGCGGGAGCAGATCTCGCCACGCGTGTCCGTGTGGCGCGCGAGCTCGTTGCCCAGCGCGACAAATCAGGCGGCCCTGTGACGACGGCACTCGAGTCGCTCTACGGCACCCTGATCGAGCCGGTTCGACGGGCCGGACTACTCGACCGGACGACGCGATTGGTGATCGTGCCGCATGGGCCGTTGACGTATCTGCCGTTCGCGGCGCTCCGCGACCCTAACGACGGCACGTACCTCGTCGAGCAGCATGCCATCCTGTTCGCGCCGTCCGCCGCGGCGCTCGCCGCCATTCGAGGCGCTCCATCGTCCGGGGAGGCACAGGCCGGCAGCGCGGTCGCGCTCGCGCCGTTTCCCAAGGATCTCCCGGCGACCGTGCTCGAGGCGCGCGCCGTCGAACGTGCGATACCTGGTTCGGTTGTACGGCTGGGGCCTGACGCGACCGAGGCAGCATTGCGGCGCGGGTTGAATGAGGCGCCGCTGGTGCACGTCGCCACGCACGCTCAGCTGAACGCGTACAGCCCGATGTTCTCCCACGTCGCGCTCGCCGCCGGTCGCCGAGGCGACCGCAGCGACGACGGTCGCCTCGAGGTGCACGAGTTGTTAGGCCTCCGAGTGCGAAGCTCGCTCGTCTTTCTCTCGGGCTGCGAAACAGGTACCGGCACCGCCTGGGCAACGGCGTTCAGCCCCGGCGAAGACTTCACGACGCTCGCGCAGGCGTTTCTGTACGCCGGAGCTCGCAGCGTGGTCGCCACGCTGTGGCGCATCGAGGATGACGCCGCGGCCACGTTCGCCGAGCGATTCTATTCGAGCTTGCAGCGCTCGAGCGCACCCGAGGCGCTTGCCGAAGCGCAGCGCGCGATGATCCACGACCCGCGATACGCCTCGCCGTTCGACTGGGCGGCGTACACGGTGAGTGGTCACGACGCACGCCACCCAGTGCTCACCGGCGTGAGGTAGTACGCGAGCTCTCAGAAGCCGCGGAACAACACGCCGGTCGTAGACTTGGCTGTACCCGTGGCCTGCGGTGCTGCGAGGTCGTTGATGCCGTACGCCACGCTCTGGTTAGGCGGCCCGAGTCCCTGCAGCACGGTGCGCGAGATTACGGTCCCGCCACTTACATGCCACGCGACGCCGATACCGCAGCTCTGGCCGACGACGACCGTCCCCGCCGCGTTGACGGCGTTGGCACTCGACGCACCCTTGCCACAGTAGGAGCCCGTGTTCTCGAGCGGGATGGCACGGCTCCACGGGCCGTACACGCCGCCGACCAGCGTGCGCCACCAGAACACGGCCGTCCCGGCCACGCCTACGACTACGGTGCCATCGCCATTGATCGACCACGCCGCGCCGTTGCCGAGGATGGTCGGCGTGCCTAACGAATCCCAGTAGATTGCGTTGCAGCAGCCGCTGCCATCCATGCCCGCTACCTGTCCGCGCGAGTTGATCGCCTGACCCCACGCCCCAAGCACGTTGCTTGGAAGCGTGAGAGATCTCGGTTGCCAGCCCGTCACAGTCCGAGTCCACACGGTCGGCCTACGGGCGGCGGCGCCGGCGACGCCAGGCAACAACGACGCACCTGCGATCATCACAGCATCACCGGCGGCATCCGATGCGATCCCCCGCGTCGTGCCACCCGCCCCGAGCGTTGGCAGCTTTATCGCCGTCCATGGACCGCCCGGCCCGCCCGGCGACGACCAGATCGCCGGGTCGCCGCCAGCATCTTTGCCTCCGATCGTTCTTCCATTGCGATCGATGTCCCAAACCTCACCGCCCGAAGCGACGGGAACGATGCCGAGGCTCGGGTCGGATAACACGATGGCGCTGCCATTGTGGCCGGCGACCTGACCCGCGTCGTTGATCGCACGACCCTCCGTCATCCCCGGGATCGCGACGGCGTACGTTACCGTGAACAGCTCCGCGCCGATTCCCTTCTTGCCGGTCCGTGTCACAACGGCGATGTCGTACGTGACCGGCGCGGCATCCAGCGCAACGGTGATGTTCGCGGTGAGCGAGGTCGAGCTGACGAACTTCGTACTGTTGACTGCGATCTTGGGATACGTGACGCCGTTCAGCTGCCAGCTCGCCTGTGATCCGTCGTCGAAGCCGGAGCCCGAGATCTGCACGTCGAGCGTCACAGTGCCCTGGCGGGCCGACGCTGGGTTTGCCGCAGAGACGGTCGGCGTGGCCGCCGCACGGGCGAGCGCGGGCGCACTCGGAGGCGCCGTCACGGGCGCATCCGCTAACGGAGACTGACAGGACTGCAGGGCCCCACCAAGGGCCAACGCCAGGATCCCCGCGACACCGCGACGCAGCACAGCCATCGTTCCTCCGGGCAGGGCGGACGACAGAGTTTACCTAATGGATGGCGTCCGCGCGATACGACGCGTATCGCGCGAACACGCATCACTGACTACAACGGCACCGTGTCTGTCTTTTGCGCCGGATGCCGAATCAGAAGTTCGTCCAATAGGCGCCCGCGCCGTTCACGTCGCCAACAATGCGATAGCGTGACCCCGATGTCGAACGGTTGATCGACAGCGCCTCACCGGACGTCGACCGACCGGTAGACGGGAGCACGACCTTCACGATCGAGGCTGGCGACACGCTGACGTCGACCTTCCATGCGACAGGAGCCCCACAGGCCTGGCCGACGATCGTTCCGCTCGTGCCGAAGTCGGGGTTCACGGCGTATGCGATGCTCACTGCGTTGCCTTTGCACGTGTTCGTCGCCTCGAGTCGAATCGGAGCGACCGTGGCGAAGTCGACGCTCGTAGAGCCACGCACCCAGACCACCGCCACGTCGTTGCTCTGCCCGACGATGATCGTGCCCGCGTCGTTCAGCCCCCAGGCTGCCGCTGCGGCTCCCGCAACGAGCGGCTGGAGTATCGACTGAGCATTGTTGGCATCCCAGAACGCCGCTCGGCAACAGCCGGTTCCTTCCATGCCGACAATCATTCCGCTGGGATTGATATCCTGCCCCCACGCTTCCGTGATGGGCGGTGAGAGCGGAACCGTCGAGAGCCGCCAGCCGTTTGCACACCCCGGCTCGACGGTGCACGGTGTCCATCTGGCGGGTGTCTTGATCGAGCCGTTTGTCCACACGTTTCCAGTCATCACGACCGGAGCTCCGGACACCCCTGAAGCGATCGCGCGAACGGCGCCGCCGAAGCCGGCATCTGGTATCGGGGACTCAGTCCACGGTCCCGCGAGGGCCGCCGCGGTCCACACGACCGGCAGACCCGCCGCGTTCTTTCCTCCGACCGTATGTCCGTCCTCCGCAATGGACCAGGCGAAACCACCGGTGCCTAACAACTTCAGGTTGGTCGATGCATCCCAGAGGTAGGCGCTCGAGGTTCTTCCGCTGCTGGGCCCAACTATCGTTCCGGCGTCGTTGACGCCGTATCCCGTGATGTTGCCGATCGCGACCGCTGTTGGTGTCGAGGCTGCGACCACAGTCGCGGCGTGCGGGCGCTCGATGACCGGCACGCTGGTCGTTGGATCGGCACAGGCACCGAGGGTAACGACAAGCGAGATGAGTGCGATGGACCGCGAGCGTTCGTCGCGGCCGACGAGTGGCGCTGACATGGAAACTCCCGAGAGGAGGTGAGACAGCGAGCGTGTCTATCCCGGGAACGAACGGATGTACCGCCCACGTTTGCGCGCGCGTCGCGCGCCGCCATCACTCCAGCACCGCGACCTCGGCGCCGACGTGAAGCACGCCGGGTTGATCGTGGATGAGGTTCTGGCCGAACATCACGCCGCGGCCGGCGACCTTCCGGAAGGTCGCCAGCGTGCGGAGCGGTTCACGCGCCGCCTCGCCGGTCTTCTGGTCGACGGTGGTGGTGACGCAGCGGGCACACGGCTTCACGACGCCGAACGTGATGCCGTCGATGCGAATGCGCTTCCACCGGTCTTCCTGGAACGCGTCCCCGCCGCTCACCACGATGTTCGGGCGGAACCGGTTCATCGGCAGCGGGCTCGCGAGTCGCCGATTCAAGTCGTCGAGCGACGCACACGACGCAAGGAGAAATGAGAAGCCGTCGGCGAAGCCCACCTGATCGTTAGGGCCGGCATATTCCGGATCCACGCGTCGTATCGCGTCTTCGGGAAACCGAACCAACCGGCAGCGCACCTCGAGAAACGCGCTCAGCCACTCCGCGGCACTCGGTCCTTCATCGATCGCCACACAGCGATCGCTCCAGATGGATACGTCTACACGTTCCTTCCGAACGGCAGGGGTGACCGTGAGCGGTGGCATTCCCGGCGCGCTCAGCTCGAGCAGCCCGTTGTCGATGCGCGGGCTCACCAGCGCCATGCGATGAAGCTCGCGCTGGGTCACGAACTGGCCTGTCTCGTCAACGACCATCCACTGCCGGTCGCCGACGATTCCGCGTGGTCCCACCGTGGCGGTGTCGAGCGACGTCCCGCCACAGGACTTCACCGGATAGCAGTACAGCCCGTCGACGTGATGCCTAACGTCTCGGGTCACGCCGTCCCCGCACCGCACCAGGCGACGATCGTACGCGCGAGCACCTTCGTGCAGGTGATCACCTGCTCGATCGAGATGTACTCGTCGGCGGCGTGGGCGTGGATGATGTTGCCCGGCCCGTACAGCACGGTTGGAATGCCCGCGTGTCGAGTGAACAGGCGCAGGTCGGTGCCGCACGGCACGCCGAACAGCGACGCTGCCGTGCCAGTCACTTCCTCGTGACTGGTCGCAACCTGTTCGACGATCGGTGCGCCGATCGGTGTCGTTCCCGGCTCGAATTGCCCTTCCACCCACGTCACCACGGGCGGGTTGTCCTTGAGCCACGCGCGTCGCGCCGCGACCACGCGCACCGTCGCCTCGAGCGCGGCGCGCGCCTCCGCGACCGACTCGTTAGGAAACACGCCCAGCCGACCCTCGGCCACGAGCAGGTCGGGCACGGTGGAGGGCCAGTCACCGGCGTGGACGGTGCCGAGGCTGAGTGATGCGATGTTGTTTGGATCGTCGAACAGCGGATCGCGATACCGCTGATGGCGGTCGACGTTGAGATGCTCGAGCGCGCTGGCGATCGGGAGAAACTCGGTGATGGCACTCACGCCGTGCGGCTTCATGCACGCGTGCGCCGCGCGCCCGTTGACGGTGATGCGGAACGTGAGGGCGCCCGTCTGGACGGGCGCGATGCGAAGGTTCATTGGCTCGAGGATCACGCAGGCATCGGCACGGTAGCCGCGAACGATCGTCGCGAGCGTGCCGACGCCGCCCGACTCCTCGCCGATGACGCTCTGAAGCATCACGTCGCCGGGCAGCTTCACGCCGCCCGCCTGCAGCGCCTGAACGGCGAACACGACTGCGGCGAGCCCGCACTTCATGTCGCACGCTCCGCGTCCATAAAGGCGGTCGCCTTCGACCTCACCGCCCCACGGGTCACGCGTCCACTTCGAGAGGTCGCCGGGTGGGACGACGTCCATGTGCCCGTTCAGGATGAGCGAGCGCCCACCGCCCGTCCCTTTCCATCGCGCGACGACGTTGAGTCGATCGACGAACGGAATCGCGTCGTCAGAGAACGCCGGATGCGACTCGAGCTCTTCGCGCAGAGACGGCACGATGTCCACAGAGAGACCGAGCGACTCGTACTTGGCCGCGATGGCGCGCTGGGCATCCTGCTCGGAGCCGGAAACACTGGGAATGCGCACGAGCGATCGTGCGAACTCGACCAGATCGGGACGGAGGGCATCGACGGCGGCGTCAATGCGCGCGGCGTCGAACGACGCCGGTTCCGCTGGGGAAGTGCTCATTCAGGAACGTGGTTCGGGGTCGAGAGATCTGGCTGCGGAGCCGCGGACCGCTTCCACCAGTAAAACGCCGGCACGCCGGACAGCACGATGCCGAGGCCCACCGCAGCGCGAGCCGGTTGGGCAACGATGGTGTTGAGCACCAGCGCCGCCGCGGCCGCGACGAAGAGGAGCGGTGTTATGGGATATCCAGGCACGCGGAACGGACGCGGCGCGTTAGGTTCCTTGCGGCGATACACGAAGAGACTGAGCGCGCCAAGACCGTAGAAGATCCACGCGGCGAAGACGACGTACGTGAGCAGCTGGTCGAAGCTCCCTGTCGCCGCGCCCACCATCGCCCACACGGAACCGGCGATGATCGCGAAGGCGGGCGTGCCGAATCTTGGGCTGACGCGGGCGAGGCTCGCGAAGAACAATCCGTCGCGCGCCATGGCGAACGTTATGCGCGCCGGCGAGAGCACGCTCGCGTTGGTCGCGCTGACGATCGACACGAGGATGAGCGCGCTGACGATGCCGGCGGCCGCCGACCCGACGCGCGCGGCGAGTGCGTCAGCGGCCACGCGCTGGGACTGAGCGACGGCTGTCGGGCCAATGGCAGACAGATAGCCGATGTTCGTGATGATGTAGAGCAGCGCAACACATGCGAGCGCGAGGGTGATCGCGCGCGGGAAGGTTCGCTGCGGATCGCGCGCTTCCCCGGCGAGACACGTGACGTACTGCCAGCCCTCGTACGCCCAGAGCACGCTGATCATCGCGGCGCCGAAGCCTGCCGCCGTCGGCGCCGCGTTGGGCGGCGGCGTGAGACCGGCCGCCGGAGTGCCCAGCGCTGTGAGAACCAGACCGAGCCCCGCGAGGCCCGCAACCTTGATGATCGTCGTGTAGTTCTGGAGCGTCACGCTGCGTCGCGTGCCACGGACATTCACCGTCGCCAGCACGGCGATCAGTCCCACCGCCACGATACGCGAAACGATTGGCGACATGGGAACGAGCTGGCCGAGATAGACGGAGAACGCGACGGCGAGCGTAGCGACGGCTCCATTGGCGATGACGAAGAACGCGCTCCAGCCGTAGAGAAACGCGGGGAGCGGACCGAACGCGTCGCGAATGTAGACGTAGATCCCGCCCGCCTCCGGGCGCATGGCACCCAACTCGGCATAGGTGAGCGCGCCGAAGAACGAGAGTAGGCCGCCGGCGGTCCAGACTCCGAGCGCGACGAGCGGATGCGTGCCGACGTTCGCGAGGACCAGACCGGGGACGAGATAGATCCCCGACCCGATGACAATCCCGATGGCGGCGAGCGCCAGGTCGAGCGTACCGAGCAGACGCGCCAGAGGCGCGGCGGAAGTCGCGGGAGTGGTGGCGATGGCAGACATGGCGCGGCAACATGGCGACGGCAAGTGGTATACCGCAACGGTGCACTGGCGGAAGCGGTCTCCCGGTGCGATGCTCTGCGACTGCCAACGAACCCGAATGACCGCTTCGATGACAGGAATGGTGGCGAGCAGTCAGCGGTACGCGAGCGACGTGGGCGCTCGCGTGCTCCACGAAGGCGGTACAGCCGCCGACGCCTGTGTCGCCATGGACGCCACGCTGCACGTGACGGAGCCAGCGTCGACCAGTCTCGGCGGCGACATGTTCGCGCTCCATTTCGACGCGCGGACCTCACAGGTCTCGGCGCTCAATGGGTCCGGTCGGTCGCCGCGCACGCGCATGCTCGACGACATCGCGTGCGACGAGCGCGGCCGGATTCCGGAGCGCCACGGTGATGCGGTCACAGTACCCGGCGTGTGCGCCGCGTGGTTCGATCTCAACGCGCGGCACGGCCGCATGAGCGTGACGCGGTTGCTCGAGCCGGCGATCGACGTCGCGTCGTCAGGGTTCGAGGTCGCGCGTGTGGCAGCGGCCGTGTGGGAGCGGAACCTTACGAAGCTCCGGTCGGATGAGCTGACAATCAACGGCCGCGCGCCGCGGGAAGGCGAGCGATTTCACAACCCGGGGCTGGCGCGTGTCCTCCGCGCAATTGCCGATGGCGGAGCCGACGCGTTCTATCGAGGCGCGATCGCGGAACGCATCGTCAGCGCGGTTCGCGCGGCTGGCGGGGCAATGACCACGGATGATCTCGCGAAGCACAGGTCGGCATGGGACGAGCCAATCTCCGTGAGCTACCGCGACGTCCGCGTATGGGAGTGCCCGCCTAACGGGCAAGGGCTCGCGGCACTCCTGGCGCTCGCGATGCTGGACGGCCTCGAGCTCCCGCCGGCGGGTAGCGCCGAGCGCGCGCACCTGCAGATCGAGGCGCTGCGACTCGGTTTCGCGGATGCGCGGTGGCACGTGACGGATCCTGCGGTCGCCCCCGCACCGCTCGACGAGCTGCTCTCCGCCGACTACATCGCCACGCGCCGGGCGCAGATCGATCCCGAGCGTGCGTCGACCAGCGTCACACGAGGCTCACCCGCTGGCATTCCGGGTACGGTGTATCACTGCGCGGTGGACGCGGCGGGCAACGCGTGCTCGGTCGTGAGCTCGACGTTCGGGAGCTTCGGGACCGGCATCGTTCCCACGGGTCTCGGGTTCACGCTGCAGAACCGCGGACGCGGCTTCGTACTGGACCCGCGTCACCCTAACGCGTACGCTCCTGGCAAACGCCCATACCATACGATCATCCCTGGTCTGCTCACGCGCCACGACGGTACGCTGTGGGGACCGTTCGGTGTGATGGGTGGCCCGATGCAGCCGCAGGGCCATCTGCAGGTCGTCATGTCGCTCGTCGACGATGGTGTCGGGCCGCAGGAAGCGCTGGATCGACCGCGATTCTTCATTGAACCCGAGATCGATGGAGGCCGAGTGTATCTCGAGCACGAGGTGCCACGGGTTGTTGCCGACGGCTTGCGCGGGCGCGGGCATGATGTCGTCGTCGGCCCCGATACGCATGGGCGGTCAACGTTCGGCCGGGGTCAGGTCATTCTCCGTGAATTTGACGGAACCCTTCGTGGCGGGAGCGACTGGCGCGCGGACGGCTGCGCGCTCGTGCCATGACCGCCGCCGACCCGCGTTGGACTCGACGTGATTTCCTTTCGACCACCGCACTCGGGATTATCGGTATGGGTATCAGCGGTTCTGCGGCCGGCGCCGACGAGCGGTTCGCGTACATCGGCACGTACACGAACACCGGGCACAGCGAGGGGATCTACCGCCTGTTCCTGAACACGGCGATGGGCGCGATGCGGGTCGACGGCGTAGCAGCGAAGTCGGCCGATCCGTCGTTCCTCGCGCTGCATCCGAACGGTCGCACGTTATACGCGGTAAACGAGCTGGAATCGTTCGGCGGGAAGCCAACCGGCGCGGTCAGCGCCTTCGCTATCGCGCGAGAGTCCGGTGCGCTGACGCCGCTCAACCAGCTGCCCTCGCACGGCAAGGCGCCGTGCTACGTGTCGGTCGATCGCACCGGGCACACGGTGCTCGTGGCCAACTACGTGAGTGGCACGATCGCCACGTTCCCCGTTAGGCAGGACGGCGCGCTCGGCGAGGCACGGACCATTGTACACCACGAGGGCAAGGGCCCCGACCCCGAGCGTCAGGAGGGCCCACACGCGCACTGCATCATCACGGACCCGGCCAATCGCTACGTCATCGCGGCGGACCTTGGTGTCGACGGAGTGTTGACCTACAAGTTCAACGAGAAGACCGGCGCCATCTCGACCGTTGCGACCGGCCGGGCGACGAACCATGGTGCCGGCCCACGGCATCTCGCGTTTCATCCGACGGGCCGGTTCCTGTACGTGATCAACGAGCTGGATTCGACGCTCGTGGTGTACAAGTACGATGGGGATCGCGGTGCGCTCGAGCAGGTGCAGGTGACGGCGGCATCCCCGGGTGGTACCGCGAAGAATTATCCGGCAGACCTGCACGTGGCGTCGTCGGGGCGATTCCTGTACGGCTCCAACCGCGGCGACAACACGATCGCGATGTTCGCGATCGACGCGTCGTCCGGGCAGCTCACGGCAATGCAACAGGTGTCCACCGGGGGCGACTGGCCGCGTAACTTCGCGTTCGATCCAACCGGGCAGTTCCTGCTCGTGGCGAATCAGCGGTCGGATTCGATTCTGAGCTTCCGGGTGGATGGCGAGTCGGGCCGCCTAACGCCGACCGGCGAGGCGGTGCAGTTGCCAAGCCCCGTATGCATACGGTTCCGGTAGAGAGGATATGACCATGGCTAGAGTAGTCGTCCGGTATTGCCCGTTTTGAGTCTCGGGTCTGCATGCCGTCCGTGTGGCGGCACGGCTTCGCCGTGAGCTCGGGATCGAGGTCGATTCGATCCGGGGACAGTACGGCGAGTACAAGGTTCTGGTAGACGGCAACACCGTCATCGATGGCGGGCCGACCGTCGTCTTCGGGCTGCACCCGTCGGCACGAACGGTCGTCGAGAAGGTACGGGCGCGGCTCGCGCCCGAAGCCCCCTCGTCCTCAACGATGGGCGCCTAGCGACTGCAGGAGCGCTCGACCCTGCGCATCCTGAGGATGCGCCTCCAGAAGCATGCGCGCGTAACGCCGGGCGGCAGCGGTATCACCCGCATCCCGGCCCAGAAGCGCCAGGCCTAACAACACGTCACGATCGCGCGGATATTGCGCGCGGGCCGAGTCGAGCGCACGCATCGCGTCGGCCGCGCGACCCTGCGCGCTCAACACCACCGCTAACCCCAGGCGCGCCTCCCGGAGCTGAGGTGCCAACCCGAGCGCCGCACGATACTCCGTGGTCGCCGAGTCCAGCTTGCCGGATTGCGCGTAGAACGCGGCCAGCGACAGTCGATTCCCGGCGCGGTCCCCGTTATATCGCTGACTCTCGACGAACTCCGCGGCAGCAGCCGCGAATGCCTTCCGCTGGAGCGGTGTGCGCAGCGAATCGGCCACCGGCGCGAGGGACCATGCCGCGCCCTGACGCACCGCTCGTGTGGGATCGCCGAGCAACGGGACGGCGGTCGTGACACGCTTGCGCGGAGGAAATGCTTCGAGCACCTGAAGCGCCGCGAGGCGAACGAGTGGTTGGCGGTCGTCCGCTCCTCGTTGCGCCGCCTGGAGCGCCGCCGGTACGGGGTATTGCGCGAGACGCCCGAGTGCCGACGCGCGCACGATCGCGGGCTGCGTCGAGTCCGCGAAGACTCTCACCAGCGAGTCCGCAGCCCCCGGCTCGCCTCGCTCCTCGGCATCGAACGCACCGGCGAAATGCTGAAAGCCGGTGTTCCGCTTCGGGTACCACGCGCGAATCGCGCTGTCGGCCCACTGCGGCTCACGGTTCGCGTGGCAGCGGTTGCACGCGTTAGGCGTGCCGAGGGCGATCGACAGGTCGGGCCGCGGGATGCGGATGCTGTGATCGTGGCGTGGGTCGATCTGCATGTAGGTCGTGTCGGGCAGATGACACGACGCGCACTGCGCTCCGGGACTTCCGGCTGGATGAAAGTAGTGCGCCGGCGTGTCGAACGTGGCCGGCCGGTGACACTGGGTACACGTCCCATTGCCGGGCGCGCGGAGCTTCTGCGTATGCGGGTCGTGACAGTCCGCGCACGTGACGCCGGCATGATACATCCTGCTCTGGAGGAACGAGCCGTAGTCGTACACTTCGTCCCGCTGCTGGCCATCGGGGAAGTACAGGCCGGGCAGAAGCAGCGACGGGATGTAGTAGTCGAGTAGCGGTGCGCCGGCTGTGTAACCTTCCGCGATGTGGGTGCGCGATGCATGGCACTGGGCGCACGTCTCGATCTCGCGATCCGTTGTGCGCGGCGCGCTGCGATGTGCAGTCGGCGCCGTCGAATCCCTCACCCATTGTATTCCGCGTCGCTCGGTGAGCTGCGCAGGCAGTCCATCGTCGTGCCACACGAGCGTGCGGAGGAAACCCGGGTATGAGCCCCAGCGCGCATGACGCGAGCCAGGTCCGTGACACGCCTCGCACGCCACGTTGATCTCCGCGCGCGTTGTATGGAACTCGCCAGTGGCCGCGTCGTATCGCTTCCGCACGCCAGTCGAGTGACAGTCGGCGCACATGAAGTTCCAGTTGTTCTGTGCACCCGTCCAATGGAACGCGTCGCTGTGGGCGACGATCACGCCAGGGTAGAGGGTGAACCACCGCTGACCGCCTTGTGCCGCGGGGCGCGCGTCCCACGCGATGGTCAGTGCTTGAACGCGGCCGCCGGGAAAGTCGATCAAGTACTGCTGCAGCGGGTAGACGCCGAACGTGGAGCGGATCACGTAGTCGTGGCGTTGGCCGTCGGCACCTTCGGTGTTGACGACGAACTGGTCGCCGCGGCGGAGAAACGTCGACGTGATGCCGCCGGCCTCGAATCGTGTGCTGTCGAAGCGTCCGAGCACTGTGGCGGGTGTCGCGTCCTGCATGGCGACCGCGTGCTGGGATGACTTCCAGGCAGCGTTCTCCGATGCATGACAGCTCGCACATCGCGCAGTGCCGACGAACTCGGCGGGCTTCTCTGTTTCGCGCGAGCAGGCCAGCACGAGGAGCGCACCACCAATAACGCGCGTCGACCGCACCACCAACACCGCGAACACTATTGGATGGTCCGTCGGCGGGTGAACTCGGCCCGTGCAGCCGCCAACATCTGCATGACCTGCTCGCGCTCGGCCGGCGTGTTCCACCCCGTCTGCGAGCCTAACGCCTCATCCACCCGGTCGAGCCAGCCGAGGAAGTACTCGGCGTCCTGTTTGGATCGCACCGGCGACGACCCGACCGTCACGTAGATCGGGCTCGTGCTGGCAAATGGATAGAGGTCGAGCACCGGGAGTCTCGGTCGATCGGACCAGGCGCGGACCACGAACCAGCCGCTCGCGTCCGCCGGAACAGAGATGGTCGTGTCGGCCGACATGTGGTCGTCGGAAAGTCGAAAGGTCGCCACGACGCGGCCGTTGCCAATGAGCTCGAGGTGGTCGACCGGCACGGGCGATCGAAGCCTAACGTGCGCGGTCAGCTGTGCCGCGCTCGCGAGACGGATCTCGTCGCCGATCTGGCTCCGCCCAAGCGTGAACTCCAGCACCGGCGCGTTTGTGACGAACGTTCGGCCCGCCTTGATGGCCGCGAGCCAACGTCGATGATCGAGCGCACGGCCACCTGAGTCCACGTGGGCGTACACTCGCACGAGCCCCGGAGGCCCACGCAGGGCTGCGAAGTTGGGGAAGGCATCGGTTCCCGCACCCGCGGGAAGGCGAAAGCCGCAGTTGAGCAGGCGGTACCAGACCTCGGACGTGATGAGGTGATCGCTGTAGCCCATCGCCTCGATGTAGTCCACCTTGCCTAACGCGACATCGACTGGCAACTCGTACGGCACTCCGCCCTCCACCTTCGAGAGGTCGGGGCGGAAATCGAACGGATGCACGTAGCCCATGAGCCCCGCCTGCGCGTGCGCCATGTCGGCGACGTCGGCGTTCGTGGGCACGAGGCTCGCCATCGCGGTGCCCGGATAGCCCGCGTAGTCCGGCAACAGATAGTGATCGCTGAGCCCGACCAGACCCGCGTGGCCCCAGAACCCGGTGTGAAATTCCTGCCCGTACGCGAGCACGAAGTCGCGCGTCGAGAGCGGATCGGGGTCGGGGCGCCAGTAGGCGATGTCGGGGATGCGCTGCTCCTTGTTGACGATCAGGTTCTCCACGACATGAAGCCCTTCGGCGCGCGCCTGGAGTGCGAGGTGCGGCGGCGTGTTGCGATAGGCGCCGCCGTAGTTCATGTGCACATGGAGATCACCGCCCCACCATCCCTTGCTCGGCAAGTCACTCAGTCGCGCGAGCGAGATACGCATGGTCTGCGCCTCACCGGGGCCAACCATCACCTCGCGGCGCGTCGTTCGATACTCGGGCCCGTGCCACACCTCCACGATCGCGCGCCCGGCCGGGACCGTGATCGTGTCCGTGCCCGCCGTGTGGAAATACCCGTACTCGAACGGCTGCTCGCCACGCACGCGCGCTTCATCGACATGTCTCCATGCACCATCAGGCGCGAAGAACCGGCCCGCGCCCGCCCCCGCGGTTGCGGCGGCGACCGATACGCGCGCGGGCATCGTGCGTCGAGTGGCGGAATCCACCACCGTCACCACGAGCCGTCCCATCGGCTCGGCGTACGTGCGAGTGCGAGCGTCGACGCGCGTGCGCTTTCCACCAGGAACGTCGACCGTCCAGAGCGACGTATTTCCACCCTCGTTGGAGATGTACGCGATGTGCCGAGCGTCCGGTGACCAGCGCGGTGCGGTGGCGTCGAAGTCACCGTAGGTGAGCTGAATCGGGTCGCCGCCCGCCGCCGGGAGAAGCCACAGCTGATTCCATTGGCGACCATGGTACCCGCTGTAGACGATGCGCGTTCCGTCGCGCGCCCAGTCGGGACGCGCTTTCCACGTCGTCTCCTCGAAGTGCAGCTCACGTAGAGGTGCGCCGGCACGGGCTTCCATGCGCCAGATGCCGCCGGTGCCGTAGATGTGCCCGCGATTCGACACGAGGATCAGCTCGCGACCGTCGGGTGACCACGACGGCGAGATGTAGTGGTCGAAGACGCTATAGTAGTAGCGCGGGAGTCCACTGTCCCGGTCCTCGGTGACGCGCTCCACGCTGTCCAGCCTAACGTCGTCGTCGCGCTTGACGTCCGCCACGAAGACGTGCCAGCGGGCGTTGAACGCCGTCGACACGAAGGCGAGGCGCTTGCCGTCGGGAGACCATCGCGGCTCGAGGTTGACGCCGCCGTTGGCGAGGAGCGTCTGCGTCGTGCCGCGCTCGACGTCGAGCATGCGGAGATCGATCGCATTGCCGTCGTACGACGCGTACACCACGTAGCGTCCGTCCGGCGACCAGTCAGGCTGATAGTCGTAGCGCGGTCCGGCGGTAAGCTGGCGCGCGTCGGTCGTGCCGAGTCGCTGGCGCCAGAGGGAGCCTTGCATCGAGTAGATGACGTCCTTTCCGTCGGGCGACCAGGTCACGGCGCTTGGGCCGCTCGTGGCCTGGGGGACGTACATCTCGCGCCAGTAGTACGCGTGCGGAACCTTGACCTGTTGCAGGACTTGCTCGCGCTGCGGGGCCTGGGCGGTCGCGGCTGCCGCGACCAGCCATGTCATTCCGAGCGCAGCGAGGAACGACATCAGGCGCGCAACTCGCCCAGCAGCTCGTCGATCATCCCGAGCGCGGTGTCAACGTCGTACGCATCGACGACCAGCGGCGGCGCGAGACGCAGCGCACTCTTGCCGGCCCCGAGTAACAGGAGCCCGCGGCGGAACGCGCGCTGCACCAGCTCGTGCACCAGCTCGGACGCCGGCTCCCGCGTCGCACGATCCTTCACGAACTCCACGCCGATCATGAGGCCGACGCCGCGCACGTCACCTATCATCTCGTGACGCTCGGCGAGCCGACGCAGGCCGGTCAGGAGCCGTTCTCCCATCTCGTGTGCGTTCGTCGTTAGGCCGTCCTCCACCAGGTCCAGCGTCGCCAGCGCGGCCGCGCAGCACACCGGATTTCCGCCGAACGTGGAGCCGTGGGCTCCCTGCGTCCACTTCATCACGTCTTCGCGCGCGATGATCGCGCCGATCGGCATGCCGGAACCTAGCCCCTTCGCCGTCAGCAGCACGTCGGGCTCCACGCCTTCGTGCTCGCACGCGAACATCTTCCCCGTGCGGCCGATGCCACTCTGGATTTCGTCGATCACCAGCAGGATCCCATGCCGGTCGCACAGCTCACGCAAGGCGGTCAGGAACCCGCGCGGCGGTACGACGTATCCACCCTCACCCTGAATCGGCTCGACGAAGATCGCCGCGACGTCCTTCGGGTGCACTCGGCGAGCAAAGAGCTCCGTCTCGATCGCGTGCACGTTCCCGTACGGAACGTGGTAGACCTCCGGGAGCATTGGCCCGAACCCGGCACGCTGCGTGACCTTGCTCGATGTCAGGCTCATCGCGCCGTACGTGCGACCATGAAACGCACCGTCGAACGCGATGAGCGCCGGACGTCGCGTGGAGTTTCGCGCCAACTTGATGGCGCCTTC
>JAJKIV010000147.1 GCA_021154285.1 Gemmatimonas sp.
GCGAGCGCGGGATGCGTATCGTTGAGCTGAATCGCGACCTTCTCAGGGAATGCACGCCAATCGTTGTTGGTGGCTCGGAACCGTCGCACCAGGTCGGCCAGCGAGCAGGCGACGAGGAAATATTCCTGGACGAATCGCAGCGCCTGACCGCTGACGGTGGAGTCGTCGGGGTAGAGCACCCGCGTGAGCGATTCTGCCGCGATCCTGTCCGACAGCGCCTCGACGAACTCCCCGCGGCTGAAACGCTGAAAGTCGAAGTAATCGGGCGCGGCGGCGGCCCAGAGCCGTAGCGTGTTGATGTTCTCGCCGCCGAACGCCACGACGGGTCGGTCGAACGGAATGCCGATGAGCGTCGACGGCGCGCCCGGAACGGGACGCAGCCGTCCGTCTCGCATTTCGAACGAGCACCCGAGTCGGATCTCGACTTTCTCGTTAGGCCTGGGCACCTCCCACGGGTCCTGGCGTCGAAGCCAGTTGTCGGGCTGCTCGTGCTGCCAGCCGTTCTCGATCGACTGCCGGAAGATCCCATACTCGTAGCGAAGCCCGTAGCCCATTGCGGGTAGGCGCATCGTCGCCATGGAGTCGAGGAAGCAGGCGGCGAGGCGTCCCAACCCACCGTTGCCTAATCCAGCGTCCGGTTCCTCCTCGAGGATGGTCGCCGCGTCCAGGTGCTTCTTGAACGCCATCGGCGCGAGGTGCGATTCCAGCATGAGATTCACGATGTTGTTCCCGAGCGATCGGCCGATCAGGAACTCCATCGACAGGTAGTAGACCCGCTTCGGGTTCTGGCGGTCGTAGGTTTTCGTGGTCTTGATCCATCGCTGAGAGAGGACGTCGCGAATGGATCGCGCGACGGCCTCGTAGCTCTCGCGCGGGCCGACGTCCTCGAGGGCCACGACGTCATCGAAGGTGAGATGGCGCTCGTAGAGCGCGTTGTCGCCGCCGGTCAGTTGCACCGGACCGCTGGTGTACCGCGCCATTAGCTTCGTAGCGTCGTCACTCATCGTCCCATTCTCCTGACTCGTGCCATTGGCGCTGTGAGCCTCGGTCTCCAAGCCTTCACCCGACCTACATTTCGTTAGGCAGCGTGACCGGCGCGTTCCAGCGCTTTACCGCCGGCACGCCCTGATAGTACCCGAGCACGCCCACCGTGGACGTGTCGAGCAGAAAGTGCCGGCCGGCGGATGGTGGGAATCCGATCCAGCGTGACACGAAGACACGGAGCAGATGACCGTGAGCGAAGAGGGCGACCCGCCCCGCGACCGGACGGATCCGGCGGATCAGTCGATCGACCCGCGCCCCGACCTGATCCGGCGTTTCACCGCCGGGACACCCATCCCTGAACACCATCCAGTTCGGTGCGGTGCGCTTGATCTCCTTGGACGTGATCCCTTCGTACTCACCGTAATCCCACTCCATCAGGTCCGGCTCGATCTCCATGCGAGACCCGAGTCCCGCCAGCTCGCACGTTTCGCGAGCGCGCTGGAGCGGGCTCGAAAGCACGAGCGCGAAATTGGCGGTGGAGAGGAGTGGCTCGAGGAGCAGGGCTTGCTTCCGTCCCCGCTCCGTCAACGGAATGTCCGTGCGTCCGGTATGCTGCCCGGATAGCGTCCATTCCGTCTCGCCGTGTCGAACGAGCACCACCTCTGCGGGCGATTTTCCGGCGGCCATCGGCTCACGCGCTCCCCGTCGCGAGCGGCTCGACGACGAACGCGATCGATCGCGATTGGACGAGATAGCTGGTGTCGGCAAGATCCGGCGCGAGCTCCCAGTCCACGATGTCGTCGGGCGCGGGGCGCGACGTGTCGATCCACCGCCGCCACCCTCCCAGGGTCTCCGCGTCTGCTGGCGGGAGCTGGAAGCGAAGCGGCTCCCAGTACGCGTTGAGCATGCCGTGAATTCGGAACCGGCCGCCGACACTCGTTAGGGTGAACGCCAGCGAGTGCGACCGGTCACTCCAATCGGGGCTGCCGATCTCCACGCCGTGCCAATCGAGCCGCGCGACGGCCAGCAGTTGGTTCAGCGTGAGCTGCGTCCGGGCGACCAGAATGTCGCGTTGGTGCCGGAAGGCGATCAGGGCCTGGACGAACCGGTGTAGTCCGCGATGACGTTCGAGCAGCGTCCAGTCGAACCAGCTGGTCTCGTTATCCTGGCAGTACGCGTTGTTGTTGCCGTGCTGCGTGCGACGCACCTCGTCGCCCATGGTGAGCATTGGCGTTCCGACGGCGAGCAGCAGCAGCGTGAAGAAGTTCTTGATCTGACGACTCCGGATCTCCTCCACGCCCGGGTCCTCGGTCGGCCCCTCCACGCCACAGTTCCAGCTCGCGTTGTCGTTCGCGCCGTCGCGGTTATCCTCGCCGTTGGCCTCGTTGTGCTTCTCGTTGTACGAGACCACATCGTTCAGCGTGAACCCGTCGTGGCACGTGACGAAGTTGATGCTCTGTTCGGGCTCTCGCTCTTCGTGGCCGTAGATGTCGGGGCTGCCCAGAAAACGCGCCGCGAGGTTGGGCACCATGCCGGTGTCACCCTTGATGAAGCGGCGGACGTCGTCGCGGAACCTGCCGTTCCATTCCTGCCAGCTATCGCCGACGAAGGTGCCCACCTGATACAGCCCCGCCGCATCCCAGGCTTCGGCGATCAGCTTCGTTCCCGCCAGCGCCGGGTCGGACTCGATGTCCCAGATGATCGGGGGCTGGGGGATGGGACGCCCCGACTCATCGCGAGTCAGGATCGACGCGAGGTCGAAGCGGAAGCCGTCCACGTGCATGGACTCGACCCAGTGGCGGAGACTGTCCCGGATCAAACGCCGAACGATCGTGTGATTGGCATTCAGCGTATTGCCGGTCCCCGTGTAGTTCGCGTACTGGCTGCGATCCTCCTCCAGGGTGTAGTACACGCCGTTCTCGAGGCCACGGAACGAGACAGTGGGCCCGTCGGCAGCTCCTTCCGTCGTGTGGTTGAACACGACGTCGAGAATGACCTCGAGCCCGGCCCGGTGGAACGCCTTGACCATGTCGCGAAACTCGTCCATCGCGCCTAACGCGCCTGAGCGCGAGCTGTATGCCGCGTGCGGCGCAAACAGCGAGATCGGCTGGTAACCCCAATAGTTGCGACGCCCGGGTGGCGCATCCTCGGCGTCGTACTGAAACACCGGAAGCAGCTCGACGGCCGTGACGCCCAGGTCCTTGAGGTACGGGATCTTCTCGATCAGGCCGGCGTACGTCCCGGCCTTGTCCGGCGACACGCCTGAGCTCTCGTGCTTCGTGAACCCGCGCACGTGCAGCTCGTAGATGATCGTCTCGCCGTACGGGCGACGGAGCGGACAGTCACCTTCCCAGTCATACCGCGACGGATCCGCGACCACGCTCTTCATGGCGACCGCGGTGTTGTCGCCCTGTGCCTGCGCGGCGGCGCGGCTGTAGTCCTTCGGGACGGCCACCGCGAGCCCGTACGGATCGAGGAGCAGCTTCTCGGGATCGAACCGCAGTCCCCGGTCAGGCGCGAACGGTCCGTGGGCCCGGAATCCATAGACCTGGCCCGCGCCGATCTCCGGGACGAAGACGTGCCAGTAGTGGTACGTCCGGTGATCCTCAGGGTCCAGCGGAATGACTCGGCTCGGCTCGCGGGCATCTGCTCCATCGAAGAGCAGCAGGTCGATGCGAGTCGCGCTTCTCGAGTAGATGCTGAAGTTCACGCCGCCAAGCCTGACCGTCGCGCCTAACGGCGCGCTGGCGCCCAGGCCCACGGTCGAGCCAGGCGGCGAGATGGTTCGGATGGAACGTAGCCGAGTGGTCACGTGGCGTGGAGCAGGGCTGTCAGACGTTGTCTCCTTCCGTCGAGCTGCGTCGCGTACCTCGCGATGAGTCTTCCGACCAGCGCCACCCAGTGATTTCGGCCATGTCCTCGCCGTGCTCCTCGATGTACTGCCGGTGCGCGATCAGCTTGTCGCGGATCGCCTGCTTGAAGTACGCCGCCCGCGCACCGAGCTGCGGGACACGGTCGATCACGTCCTGCACGAGATGGAACCGATCGAGCTCGTTGAGCACGACCATGTCGAATGGTGTCGTCGTCGTCCCTTCCTCCTTGTAGCCTCGCACGTGGAGGTTCCGGTGATTCGTCCGCCGATACGTTAGGCGGTGGATGAGCCACGGGTAGCCGTGGAACGCGAAGATGATCGGCTTGTCCTTCGTGAAGAGGACATCGAACTCCTTGTCGGTGAGCCCGTGCGGATGCTCTTCCGCCGGCTGAAGCACCATCAGGTCAACCACGTTGATCACGCGGACCTTGAGCTCCGGAAGGTGGCGGTGCAGCAGCTCGACGGCTGCGAGCGTTTCCAGGGTCGGAACGTCGCCGCAGCAGGCCATGACCACGTCGGGCTCGCCACCCTTGTCGTTGCTTGCCCATTCCCAGATGCCGATGCCCGCAGTGCAGTGCCTGATCGCCTCATCCATCGTCAGCCATTGCGGAGCGGGCTGCTTGCCGGCGACGACGACGTTGATGTAGTTGCGGCTCTTGAGGCAGTGATCCGTCACCGAAAGGAGCGTGTTGGCGTCCGGTGGCAGGTAGACTCGAATCACCTCCGCCTTCTTGTTGATCACGTGATCGATGAAGCCGGGATCCTGGTGACTGAATCCGTTGTGATCCTGGCGCCACACATGGGAGCTCAGCAGGTAGTTGAGTGACGCGATCGGCCGTCTCCACGGGATGTGGCTGCACACTTTCAACCACTTGGCGTGCTGGTTCACCATCGAGTCGACGATGTGGATGAACGCCTCGTAGCAGCTGAAAAAGCCGTGACGCCCCGTGAGCAGATAGCCTTCGAGCCATCCCTGGCATTGATGCTCCGACAGCACCTCCATCACGCGCCCGTCGGGTGAGAGGTGATCGTCTTCGGGGCGGATCTCTGCCATCCACGCGCGGCTGGTGACCTCGAGGATGTCCTGCCAGCGGTTGGAGTTGTTCTCGTCGGGGCTGAAGACGCGGAAGTTCTCGCGATCGAGGTTGAGCTTCATCACATCCCGCAGGAATTTCCCCTGAACTCGGGTGGATTCGGCGGTCGTCGCGCCCGGTTTCTTGACCTCGACGGCGTATTTGCGGAAGTCAGGGAGGCGCAGGTCCTTGAGCAGCGCGCCGCCGTTCGCGTGTGGATTGGCGCTCATCCGCCGGTCGCCTTTCGGGGCGAGCTCTTTCAGCTCGGGTACGAGCCGTCCTGCCTCGTCGAACAGCTCTTCGGGGCGGTAGCTCCGCATCCACTCCTCCAGCACCGCGATGTGCGCCGGCTTGTCCATGTCGCCCATCGGCACCTGATGGCTGCGCCAGTAGCCCTCGCAGAGCTTGCCGTCGATCTCCGTGGGGCACGTCCAGCCCTTCGGGGTGCGCAGCACGATCATCGGCCACGTCGGCCGCTGCCTAACGCCACGCTCGCGCGCGTCCGCCTGGATGCGGCGGATGTCTTCCATGACGGTATCGAGCGTCTCCGCCATCTGCCGATGGACCACGTCGGGCTCGTGGCCTTCCACGTAGTACGGCTCGTAGCCATACCCCTCGAGCAGCTTGGTGAGCTCCTCGCGCGGCATGCGGTCGAGGAAGCACGGGTTGGCGATCTTGTAGCCGTTGAGATGCAGGATGGGCAGCACGCAGCCGTCGCGTGCCGGGTTCAGGAACTTGTTGCCGTGCCATCCGGTGGCCAGTGGGCCGGTCTCCGCTTCACCGTCGCCGATGACACACGCCACGATCAGATCAGGGTTGTCGAACGCCGCGCCGAATGCGTGCGAGAGCGCGTACCCGAGCTCGCCGCCCTCGTGGATCGACCCGGGCGTTTCTGGCGCGACGTGGCTGGGGATGCCACCCGGGAAGCTGAACTGCTTGAACAGCCGCCCCATCCCCTCTTCGTCCTGACTGATGTTCGGGTAGACCTCGGTGTAGGTGCCCTCGAGGTACGCGTGGGCCACGATCGCCGGGCCGCCGTGCCCCGGGCCGATGATGTAGATCATGTCCGCGTCGTACTTCCGGATCACGCGATTCAAGTGCGCGTAGATGAAGTTGAGCCCCGGTGTGGTGCCCCAGTGACCCAGAAGGCGAGGCTTGATGTCCTCTCGCGTTAGGTGCCGGCGGAGCAGGGGATTGTCCATCAGGTAGATCTGCCCGACGGACAGGTAGTTCGAGGCCCGCCACAGGGCGTCGATTTTCTCGAGCTCTGAATCGGAAGTCGCGGCCGCGCGGGCGGCCTGCCGTTTCGTGGCTGTCTGCGTCATTTGCGAGCACTCCAAGGCCTGCTGTGTCAGTCGCGTATTACGAACGGTCCATTGACTTTGCGTTCCCGCCGGGAAGCGTTGCAATTGAATGAAAGTCCCACGGAGACCAGGGATCACGATGACCGAGACAGCTCGACCTTCCGCTGTGCTGGCAGACGAAGCGCTCCTCAGCCGTAGCGATGACCTGCTGCAGGATTTCGACCGCGCGTTTCGAATGTTTCACGAATTCGTAACAGGCTGTCGTTCGCTCCATGACGTCGGGCTGGCCGTGACGGTATTCGGCTCGGCGCGCTTCGACGAGCATCATCGGTACTACCGGCTCGCCCGTGACCTCGGCCGCGGCGCAGCGCAAGTATGCGGTTGTCACGGGCGGCGGGCCCGGCATCATGGAGGCGGCGAACCGCGGCGCGCGCGAAGGCGGCGGCCTGAGCATCGGCTGCAACATCATCCTGCCGCACGAGCAGGAGCCGAATCCGTATCTCGATCGCGTGGTGAA
>JAJKIV010000148.1 GCA_021154285.1 Gemmatimonas sp.
AGCTCGAGAAGCTCGAACGTCAGAGCTCCGGCCGCTGACGTCCTTGGGCAAGTTGATCGTTTCCGTGCGGGTGGTTCTACAGAGCGCGCTTCGATCTTTCGTGGTCGTCGGGATCCCTACGCTGCTGGCAGCGGCGTGCGGGGGTTCCCGCGTGCCTGCGCCGCTGCCTGCGAGCGATGCGTGTCTGGTCACCACCAGCTCAGCGACGGTGGACTCGGCATCCGTTGTCCTGACGTCGCCTGTGAACGTGCAAAATGCGCCGCGTCCGACGACATGGGGCGAGCGATTCGTCTTCGACCTCGCGAACGATACCGCCGCGAAGCTCGATTGCCGCGGCCGGCCCACGACTGATGCCGCCGGCCCGTATCGCATTCGCGATGCCGGTCGTTCGACGTTGCTGCTCGATCCCATTTCCGGTGCACGCGGTCCGCGCCTCACGATCCACTCGACCAGCGAAGCCAATGCGCGGGACCTGGTGGATGCCGGAGTCGACCTGCTGTTGACCGACAGCCCCACACTCGCGGCATACGCGGGGACTCGTCGCGACGTCACGTCGCTGCCACTGGGCTGGGATCGGACGTGGGTCGTCGTCACACCGCGTGGATCGCTCGCGATCGATACGTCGCAAGCGTTTCGAGCGGGACTCGCACGCGATGCCGTGCGCGCGGACGCACGAGCGGCCGCGGGACCGTACTGGTGGACCGATACGACCGGTTGTGCGACGCCGACGGTGCGGACCGCGCTGGCGCCGGTGGCAACGCACGGCGTTGTGTACGCCCGTGACGACGCGGTCGCACGAGCCCTGGCGGAGCGACTCGTCGCCATCCTCGGCGACCGGACGACGGCCGTCGGGCTCGCGCCTAACGCGTTCGCATCGGCGCTGACGTCAGGGTCCGAGCAGGCCTACGTCTTTCCGCTGTCGCGGGCGACAGGTGACCGCTGCCGCAGTATCGCGGAGTTGTTCGGGAATACACCTTGGCTCGGCGTCCGGAGTGCGATCATGCCGCTCATCGATACGCGCCTTCGCGCGGTCGTCAGGCGAGATCGGCTGGCGCTTCGCTTCACATGGGACAGTTCGGTCGCCATCGTGGCGGCGCATCCATGACGTTCCGATTTCGGCTCCTGATCGCCTTTGCCATTGCGACCGTCGTGCCGCTCGCGATGCTGGGCGTCGGCGTGCGACGACAGCTGACCGCACGTCTCGTCGCGCAGCACCAGCAACGCGTGGAGGGCATGGCTCGCGTCGCAGCACAGGATGTGGATCGAGAGAGTGCGTCGATCGCCTCCAGGCTGTCGACGCTCGCGAGCGCGCTCAGGACCGACGATCGCTTCCGATTGGCGGCGGTTCGCGGCGACGTGGGTGAGCGTGCCTATCTGCTCGACTGGGCCGAGCAGGCGATGCGAACGACAGGGCTCGACATGTTGCAGTTGCAGGATAGTGCGGGGCGCATCGTGAGCTCCGGGCATTTCCGCAACGAGTTCGACCGGCTCGAGCCCGAGCTGCCACGGGCACTCGGGGTGGCGAAGGGCGCCGTACTCACGCGGGCGCGAGCACCCGAAGGCCCGTTCCTCGCGCTTGTGCGCGCGGACGCTGTGCGCGTGGCGGATCGCCGATTCGACCTCGTTGGTGGCGTGCGGGTGGACAGTGCATTCCTCAGGCGGTTCGCACGGGAGGAGGGGCTCACGGTGGCCATTGTCATTCCGAGCGAGCGCAGCGAGTCGAGGAATGACACCGTCGCTCGGGTCGACTCGGTCGCTGACAATGTCGTCGCCGAGCTTCCGATCCCGTATCTCGACGACAGCCTAACAACCGCCCGCGTCGTCATCTCCTACGACATTCCTGAGCTCGCGCTGCTGCGGCGCGACGTCGACCAGTGGTTCGTGGCCGCGCTGGTTGTCGTGGTGGCCGCAGGCCTTACGCTCGCAGTCTGGCTTTCTCGCAGGCTCAGTGAACCGCTCGCGACGTTGACGCACGCGGCGTCCACCATCGACCTCGAAGGCCCCGAGCTCACCGTCGCAGCCAGCCGGCATGACGAGATCGGCACCCTCGCCCGCCGACTCGGCTCCATGTCCACGCGACTCCGCGCGAGCGCTACGCGGCTCCGGCAGGCCGAGCGCCGTGCGACCGTCGGCGACATGGCGCGACAGGTCAACCACGACATCAAGAACGGGCTCATTCCCATCCGCAACGTGCTCCGCCACCTCGTGCAGGTGCAGGAACAGCAGCCGCAGGACCTCGCGGCCGTGTTCGCGGAGCGTCGGTCCACGCTCGAGTCGAGCGTCGGCTACCTCGACACGCTCGCGCGCAACTACGCGCGCCTAACGCCAAGCGTCGAGCGGCGTGCGGTGGACGTCAATGCCGTCGCGACCGAGGTTGCGACCTCCACTGCCGTCGCGGGCACCGTCAAGGTGAAAACACGACTGGCCGAGCCGTCCCCTCGCGCCCTCGGCGACCCCGTCGTCGTCCGGCGCATCGTCGACAACATCGTACGTAACGCGGTCGAGAGTCTCGACGCGCGAGGTGGTGACGTCACCATTACCACGTCTCGCACGCAGAACGGATCGGTGCGCATCGTCATCGCGGACACTGGGCGGGGCATGAGCCAGGAAGAGTTGGCTCACGCCTTCGATGACTTCTTCACCACGAAGCCGGACGGAACCGGGCTCGGACTGTCAGTCGTCCGACGCCTGACGACCGACCTCAACGGATCGGTGCGCGTCGAGAGCGCGCCGGGCGAGGGTACCGCGTTCACCATCGAGCTGCCGTCATGTACACCGTCCTGATCGTCGACGACGTTCCCGCGATGGCGGAGCAATACGCCTACGACCTGCGGCGTCTGGCCGGGCTCGACGCGCGGATCGCGCTGAGCGGCGACGACGCGCTCGAGGTGGTCGCCGCCGAGTCGGTGGACTGCATGATCCTCGACCTCGAGATGCCGGGCAAGGATGGGTTCGCGGTGCTGCGCGCGCTCAAGGAGCGAGGGGTGGATGTTCCCGTAATCGTGTACACGGGGACCGGCACGTTCGACCGCTGCGTCCAGGCAATGCGACTCGGCGCCTACACGTTCATCGACAAGTCCGATCCCGTGGAGCGCGTGGCACGTGAGGTCGAAACGGCGATCGAGCGTCGTGCCCTGCTCGCCGAGGTGGCCGAGTTGCGGCGTTATGCGGCCGAGGACAGTGCGCTGCGCGGCGCCAGCCCGGCGATGCAGAAGCTGAAGGAAGGCATCGCGCGGGTAGCGCCGATTCCGAGCCCGGTGCTCGTCATCGGCGAGAGCGGATCTGGCAAGGAGCTCGTAGCGCGAGACCTTCATCGATTGAGCGGCCGTGCGAAGGAGCCGTTCGTGGCGATCAACTGCGGGGCGTTGCCGGAGAACCTCGTGGAGAGTGAGCTGTTCGGCCACGAACGCGGTGCGTTCACCGGAGCCCACGCGACGCGAAAGGGCGCGTTCGAGAGCGCGGGTAAGGGCACGCTGTTTCTCGACGAGATCGGCGAGCTTCCCCCGCCGGCACAGGCGAAGCTGCTGCGAGTGCTCGAGGAACGTTCGGTCGTTAGGGTTGGCGCCGTGAAGGGCATCGATGTGCCGGCCCGTGTGGTCGCTGCCACCCATCGGGATCTGGATGGCGACGTCAAGGGCGGACGTTTCCGCGAGGACCTTCTGTATCGGTTGAACGTGCATGTCATCCGCGTGCCGCCGCTGCGAGATCGGCTTTCGGACCTTCCAGAGCTGGCCGCGCATCTCGTGGCCGTGATCTGTCAGAGATTCGGCATGCGTCGGAAGACGATCGCGCCGGCAGCGCTCGAGCTGCTCGTGCGCTACGACTGGGCGCGCAACAACGTGCGCGAGCTGCGGAACGTGGTGGAGCGGATGGTCATCGATAGTGACGGCGATGTGATCGGCCCGGAGCACGTTCCGCCGGAGCTCGTGAGCACTGCGCCGGAGTCGGCGCGGCCGCAGCCGAGGACCTTCGTGGAGCGGAAGGCGGAGGCGGAGCGCCAGATCGTAGTCGCGGCGCTCGAGCGGAACGAGTGGCACATCACCCGGACGGCCGAGGAGCTCGGCCTGGCAGACCATGCGAGTCTGCTGAAGATCATGCGCCGCCATGGCCTCAGCCGGGCGAAAGACTGACGGGTCATCCGTTGTCCACGTGTCCACGCGGCCACAATGGCTCGCTCGAGGACGTGGCCACCCGGACACAACTGGCTCGCACGCGCCCAGACCTCTTTGAGCCATCCTCTGACGAAGTAATGAGTTAGCACATCGCAGCCATCCTCCCGAGACGTGGGCCCGCGCTTGCCCTAACGAGTGCCCGCAACTCAACCAAGGCGCGCCTCACGCGAGGCGCCTGTCCATAGGAGGACGTCATGCTTCGCTCTGCCCGCAACACCCGCATTGCCCGCACCTTTACGCTACCCACCATTGCCATCATCGCCGCCGCGTGCGGAGGCGAGGTGAAGGATCTAAAGGACGTCGCCGGCGATACGGCGAACCCCGTCGCACGGATCACCGTGCCCGGACCCAAGGATACGTCAACCGGCAACGTCGTCTCGACGAGCACGCCCACACAGCCCGTCTCGATCGCCGAGGGCGAGAAGGTCTATCAAGAGAAGCGTTATGCGGACGCCGCGGCGCTTTTCGCTACCTACGTCGACCAACACCCGAACAACCCGTGGGGCCACTACATGCTCGGCCTCTCGTCCTGGAAATCCGGCGACCTCGAACGCGCGGAAAGTGCCTTCGTGCGCGCGAGCGAGATCGACCCGAAGCACGTGAAGACGCTGCTCAACCTGACACGTGTGCACCTCGATCAGGGGCGACCGAAGGACGCGTTGGTCCGCGTGAACGCCGCACTCGTGCTCGATTCGTCCTCAGGCGAGGCGTACCGCTTGCTGGGCCGCGTCCGCTCGGCCCTGAACCAACCTAACGAGGCGGTCGCCGCGTACCGGCTCGCGCTGTCGCATGACCCGAAGGACGTGTGGTCGATGAACAACCTGGGCTTGATCCTGATCCAGCAGGGCAGCTACGAGGAATCCCTTGGTCCGTTGGCGCTCGCGGTGCAGCTCGATTCGAGCGTTGCAACGTTCCAGAACAACCTCGGAATCGCGCTGGAGCACACCGGCCGGTTCACGCTCGCGACGCAGGCGTTCAAGTCGGCGGTGGCGGCCGATGAGAGCTACACGAAAGCGAAGCTGAGCCTCGGTCGCGTGGAGGGGCGGAAGGAAGACCCGACGGTGACGCCAGTCGAGCTGACGACGCTGGCCGAGTCGTTCGACCGGGAAATCCGTGGGGTGCAGATGGGTGGTCCGATCCCGAAGAACTGAGTGATCCTCGGCGTCCACGCTCTCGCGCCCAACGAGCCGAGTTGTTTAACGCGGAGGTCGCAGAGGACACGGAGAACTGCATTAGCTCTCCGTGTCCTCTGCGACCTCCGCGGTTGAGTCACACTTCTCAGCACTCCAGGCCGAGCGTACGGCGGAGCGCTTCGCGTCCCCGCAGCGTCAGCCGAACAGCGCGCGAGCCTTCGACACGGGTGATCCAGTGTCGCTCCAGCATCACCGATGCGATCGCCGCCCCTGCCCCTCCCGCGAGATGGTCTCGCCGCTCCGTCCAGTCCAGGCACGGTCGTGCGAGGACGCGCCGCGAACGACGCAGCACTTCGACATCGACACCTAACGAGCGCAGCCAGCTCGTGCCGGCGGCTGTGACCTCATACGAGTCGTGGCCAACAATCAACTGCCGCTCCAGGAGACGGTCGGTCACCATGACACCCAGCAGGCCAGCGAGATGATCGTAACAGGTGCGCGCGAACTGGATCGAGCCGTTAGGCGCCTGCTCGGCTGCAGAGGCACCGCGGCGTGACGGAGTAATGCGGCCGAGCGCTTCGAGCGCGGCGGCCACGTCGGGGCTCGCGAGAGCGAAATATCGGTGGCGCCCAGAGCGCCGACGGACGAGCAGGCCGTGCTCCACGAGGCGCGCCAGGTGCGACGTCGCCGTCGCCGGCGCGATACCCGCGCGCCGGGCAAGCTCCCCCGCGGGAAGCGGCTCGCCACCCAGCAGCGCGCCGAGCATCGCGGCACGCGTCGGGTCGCCGATCATGCCGGCAACGCGAGCGAGCTCGCGGTCGGGAGTGGGTCGTGTACGCATGACTCATATGGTAGCGCCCGGACAGTTCGGTATAGCCCCAACTATCGGCGACGGTGCCGGTTTCGAGACTACCGGCACCAACGATCGCCGCGGGACATGCCACGCTCGCGGCGGTCGACGACATGCTCGAGCCAATCGGCGTATTCGACGACGAGGACGATGAGATGTCGGAGGGTAGTTTCGAAGAGCGCAACGCGGCGGGCGAAGCAGCAATCCGCGCGACGACGCAAGCGATAGCGTCTATTGCGTCGGTGCCGAAACGCGCTGACGGGTCGGTCCATCGTCGAACACGACCTCACGTCCGGCAATGTGATCCGTTACCCAGATCCCGCCGACGATGAGCGTGACCACCGACAGGCCGATCGGATACACGAGCCACCCAAGCCGATTTCCGGTCAGTGCGACGAGCGCCGTCGCGATGAGCGGAAGAAATCCACCGAACCATCCGTTGCCGAGGTTGTAAGGCAGCGAGATGGACGTGTACCTGATCCGGGCGGGAAATGCCTCGACGAGAAACGCCGCCAGCGGCGTGTACGCGAGCACGAGCGCGATCATCTGCAGAAACACGAGGAAGGTCAGCATCCCGGGCCTAACGGGATCAGCGTTCGCGACGATCGCGCGATAGATCGGGTACAGCGTCGCCACAGCGTACAGATGACCGGCGAGCATCGTCCGCATGCGCCCAATGCGGTCGGACAGTGCGCCGACGATCGGAAAGAGCGGCATGACGAGCAGGAGCGCACCCGCAACGACTCGATAGGCAACGTCAGGCGGCACCGCGACCACGCGCTGCAGGAAGATCAGCACGTAGACCTGCGTGGTCTGCGCCAACCCAGCCTGGCCCGCGACGACACCGAACAGGATGATCGCGAACACGCGCCACCGCTCTCGCGTCGCGTAACTCTCTCGGACCGGCGACGGCGACGTCCGCCCCTGCGCCTTGAGCTCGGCGAAGACCGGCGACTCCTCGAGCCTGAGCCGGATGTAATACGAGATCGCAACGAACACGATCGAGAGGATGAACGCGAGGCGCCAGCCGTAGTCGGCGAATCGCTCCGGGCCTAACGACAAACGCAGCGCGCCCGCGACGGCGGAGGACGCAAACAGGCCGACGGTCGGCGCAACCTGGATGTAGCTCGTGTAGTAGCCGCGCTTGCCCTCGGGCGCGTGCTCAGCCACGTACGTCGCCGCACCTGCATACTCGCCGCCGAGGGCGATGCCCTGCACCACCCGAAGCAGGATGAGCAAGAGCGGTGCGACGACGCCGAGAGTCGCGTAGCCCGGCAAGAGGCCGATCGCCGCCGTGGACGTGCCCATCATGAGGAGTGTGATGAGAAACGTCGTCTTGCGCCCCACGGTGTCCCCGAGGCGGCCGAATACGAGCGAGCCTAACGGGCGGACCGCCAACCCCACCGCGTAGGTGGCGAGGGTGCTGAGGAAGCCGAGCGTGGGCTTGTCCGGTGGGTAGAAGTGCGCCGCGATGATCGGCGCCAGGCTCGCGAAGATGAAGAAATCGTAGAACTCGATGATCGTCCCGACGGATGAGGCGACGATCACTCTGGCGAGGCCCTGGCGCGGCATGGGCTGATGCTATGGGGTCGGGTGGGTCGCCGCTACTTACCGGGAACTGGGAACCGTGGCCCTCTACCGGGAGGACGGCGATTCCTCGACTCGCTGCCGCTCGCTCGGAATGACACGCGCCTTTTGCCGCCTGCCGCCCGTCGCCTTTCTCCGTCGCCAGTCGCCAGTCGCCCTGTTTTTCGACACTTGCCGACACGACGACCGCCGCTGACCTTTCCCGGTTCCCCTTTTGCCAACGACGTTTTTTTCGATGCCAATTCCGCCGGAAATCTCGGCGACTTTCCCAAGCGATACTCGTGACCGCGGCCAGCAGTACTATCGCCGCGGCGTCGTCCGCATCACGTCCGTCGATGAGCGCGGCATCGGCGCAACCGTCCGCGGGTCAGAGACTTATCAGGTCCAACTCTCCCAGGACGCCAAGGGCCAGTTCGTCCACGAATGCAGCTGCCCCGCCTGGGGCAGCTACGGCGTCTGCAAACACGTGTGGGCGACACTGCTCGCCGCCGACTCGCAGCGACTGCTGCGATTCGACGGGGTCCCGCGAACCCGCGCGCGCGGGCCCGGCGCCGTCAAGGCGCCCGACCTCTCGTGGAAACGCAAGCTCCGCCGTATCCGCGACCGGATCCCGCCGTTCGATCCCACTGTGGCCGACTCGAAATTCCCGTCGGACCGGCGGATCGTGTACGTCGTCGACCTCCCGGCCACGCGCCTGTACCAGCGCGGGCTGGTCGTCGACCTCGCCACGCAACGGCGGGCACCCAACGGGGAATGGGGAACGCCCAAGCAGTTCTCGCTCCGCGAGGACCAGTGGGCGGACGCTCCGGATGCCGTCGACCGCCAGATCGCGCAGATGCTCACGGGCGCCGGCTCCGACGCGCGCCACATCGGAAGTGGCTATGGCGTCACGCGACGCTATTACCTCGAGCCGGCCGCGTTCAGCACGACGCTGCGGCTCATGTGCGAAAGCGGGCGATGCCGCGTGAGCCTGACAGGCGAGTCGGACCCGCACCCACTCGTATGGGATACCGGTCCGGCCTGGGAGCTCCGCGTCGACGTCGTCCCGGCGAACGGCACCGCCCCCACCAACGGTGCGCCACCGCCTGACGAGATCCACGCACTCCGCATGCAGGGATGGCTGCGCCGCGGCGACGAGCGCCTCGCACTCGCCGACGCGTCGATCCTCGCGCCGGGACTCGTCATCGCCCACGGCGTCGCCGCACCGGTTCGCGACGAGGGCAATCACTCGCTGATCGTCGCACTCGCCGACGAAGGCTCGATCGAGGTGCCGGCAGTCGAGGTGGACGAGCTCCTCCGCGAGCTTCACTCGCTTCCGGCAGTTCCACCGCTCGACCTGCCTGAGTCGTTAGGTATCCGCGAGGAGCGACCCGCACCCACGCCGGTCGTGCGACTGGAGCCCGACCCCGTCGTCTCGTGGCAACCGGCCAAGGTCACCGCCACCGTGAATTTCGAGTACGCCGGCATCGTCGTCGCTGGCGATGTGAAGCAGATGGCGCTGTTCGACGAGGAACACCGGCGCATCGTTAGGCGCGACCCCGACGCCGAGCGTGCCGCGCGCGAGCAGCTCTACGCGCTGGGGTTCCGCGAGGAATACGACTACCGCCGGTCGCGGAACCTGCCGCGCCTCGGCGCCGCTCGCATGCCGCGCGTGATGGCACATCTCGTCGGACTCGGCTGGATCGTGGAGACCGACGAAGGTCGCGTCCGCGCGGCAGGCGATCTCGAGGTCGAGGTCGCGAGCGGCATCGACTGGTTCGAGCTTCGCGGCGGCGCGGTCTTCGGCGACACGCGCGCGTCGCTGCCCGAGCTCCTGGCCGCACTGCGACAGGGACGCTCGAGCATCACGCTGTCGGATGGTACGATCGGGATCCTGCCTGACGTGTGGAGCGAACGTTTCCGCGCACTCTCTGGCATGGGTGAAGGGGTCGACGACGCCGTCCGGTTCACGCGCTCCCAGGTCGGTCTCCTCGACGCGCTGCTTGCCGCGATGCCTGCCGCGAGAGTCGACGACACGTTCGAGCACGCACGGCGCGAGCTCAACTCGTTCGAGACCCTGCAGCCGGTCGATCCACCACCGACGTTCAACGGTGAGCTCCGACATTACCAGCGCGACGGCCTCGCGTGGCTGCACTTCCTCCAGCGCTTCAACTTCGGCGGCTGCCTCGCCGACGACATGGGGCTCGGCAAGACGGTCCAGGCGCTCGCGCTCCTGGAAGAGCGACGACTCGCGAAGTCGGGTCCGTCACTCGTGGTCGTTCCGCGTTCGCTGCTCTTCAACTGGCGACAGGAGGCCACGCGGTTCACGCCCGCGATGCGTGTACTGGTGCACGAAGGGCGCGACCGCGCGCGCGACCCCGCGAAGTTCGCCGATTACGACCTCGTGCTCGTTACCTACGGAACCCTGCGCCGCGACGCGCCACTGCTCGCGGAGCTGGAGTTCGACTACGTGATCCTCGACGAGGCGCAGGCGATCAAGAACTCGACGACGGAGACCGCGAAGGCGTCCCGGCTGCTCAGGGCGAAGCATCGCCTCGCGATGAGCGGTACGCCCGTGGAGAACCGCATCGCCGACCTGTGGAGCCTTTTCGAGTTTCTGAACCCCGGCATGCTCGGCGCCGCGCGCGTATTCAAGACGTTAGGCACCAGCGAGGAAGGCGAGTCGGGCCGGTCGCTCATCGCCCGCGCGGTGCGCCCGTTCATCCTGCGACGCACGAAGGAGGAGGTCGCACCGGAGCTCCCCGAGAAGCTCGAGCAGACGATCTACGTGGAGCTCGAGCCGAGGGAGCGTAAGCGGTACGATGACCTGCGCGATCACTATCGCGCGGCGCTGCTCGGTCGTATCGACAAGGAAGGGATCGCGAAGTCGAAGATCCAGATCCTCGAGGCGCTGCTGCGACTCCGTCAGGCGGCGTGTCACTCAGCGCTCCTCGACGAAAAGCGTGCGAGCGAGTCGAGCAGCAAGTTCGACCTGCTCATCCCGCAGCTCGCGGAGATCGTGGCCGAGGGGCACAAGGCGCTCGTGTTCTCGCAGTTCACGTCGTTGCTGGCGCTGCTCAAGCCGCAGCTCGATCGGGAGAAGGTGGTCTACGAGTATCTCGACGGGCAGACGCGCGACCGTGAGGAGCGCGTGCTGCGCTTTCAGACGGACCCGACGTGTGGAGTATTCCTCATCAGCCTCAAGGCGGGTGGGCTGGGGCTCAATCTGACGGCGGCGGACTACGTGTTCCTGCTCGACCCGTGGTGGAACCCGGCAGTGGAAGCGCAGGCGATCGACCGCACTCATCGAATTGGCCAAACGCGCCGGGTGTTCGCGTCGCGTCTCATCGCGCGCGATACGGTGGAGGAAAAGGTCCTCGAGCTGCAGCATTCGAAGCGGGACCTCGCCGAGGCGATCATTGGCGGGGACAGCAGCTTGATCTCGCGAATCAGGCGAGAAGACCTCGAGGTGCTCCTGGGGTAACAGCAGCTGCTGGCTGCGTGCGGCTGCTGGGCTGGTAGCGTGTGTGCATTCACGCGCTTGCGACGTCTCCCTCGTCAGCGGCGAGATCGCGGCGGGAGACACCCGACCGCGACGGCCGCGCCGTCCCCTGACGCGGGAGTGCGTATGCCGTCGAGCCTCGTGCGAACGTTGGTACCCGTTTCCATCCTCGTCGCAACCAGCCTGTCGTCACCACCAGGGCGCTCGGGCGCCGCCGCCAGCGGCCCTGAGCCCATGGCCGTCATCACCGGCCGCGTCGTCGACTCGGCCTCGAGCCGACCACTCGCCAGTACGACCGTTTCCATACGCGAGACAACGCTCAACGTCCAGACCGACCCGCAGGGCAACTATCGTCTCGACGTCCCCGTCGACTCGGTCACGGGACGAGACATCGTGATGCTCGTTAGGCGCATCGGCTACCAACCGGCGACCCGCGCGCTTCATGTCACCGCCGGGACGCGGACTGAGCACTTTGCGCTGAGCGCCTCCCAAGTGATGCTCGAGCAAATCGTCGTCACGGGCACGAACGGCGCACCCATGTCGAAGAAGGCCATGGGCGCGACCGTGATGCGGATGGCCGCATCGGCAACAGGTTCACGACGCCAGAAGGAGATGGCCGAACTCCGCGACAAGGACCGGGGAAATACCGAGGGCTACGAGGTCATCGCCGAGAATCCGTTCCTCACGACAGCGTCCGCCCCTCGCTCGACCTTCTCCATCGACGTCGACCACGCGTCGTACAGCAACGTTCGCCGATTTCTGCGACAGGGACAGCGGCCGCCGCGTGACGCCGTGCGGGTGGAGGAGCTGATCAACTACTTCCCCTACGATCTGCCCGCGCCACGCGGCGAAGACCCCGTCACGATCACGACCGAGGTGAGCATCGCCCCGTGGAATCCGGCGCATCGACTCGTGCGCATCGGACTCAAAGGCCGGCCGATCGACGTCGACTCGCTTCCGCCTAACAATCTCGTCTTCCTCATCGACGTCTCGGGCTCCATGGAGGACGAGGACAAGTTGCCACTCTTGAAGTCCGCATTCCGGCTCCTCGTGAACGAGCTGCGGCCACAGGACCGCGTGGCACTCGTCGTCTACGCGGGCAATGCCGGCGTCGTGCTCCCACCCACGCCAGGGAGCCAGAAGGACAGTATCCTCGATGCGATCGAGCGACTCGAGGCGGGCGGCTCGACCGCGGGCGGCGACGGCATTCGTCTCGCGTACGACGTCGCGAAACAGAGCTTCATGCCTAACGGCAACAATCGCGTGATCCTCGCGACCGACGGTGACTTCAACGTCGGCGTGTCGAGCGACGCGGAGCTCGTGCAGCTCATCGAGCAGCGCCGCGAGCAGGGGACCTTCCTCACCGTGCTCGGCTTCGGTACCGGCAACGTGAAGGACTCGAAGATGGAGAAGCTCGCCGACAAGGGGAACGGCAACTACGCGTACGTCGACAACCTCATGGAGGCGCGGAAGGTGCTCGTGACCGAGATGGGCGGCACGCTGCTCACGATCGCCAAGGACGTGAAGCTGCAGATCGAGTTCAACCCGTCGCGCGTCGGGGCGTACCGCTTGTTAGGCTACGAGAACCGGCTGCTCCGCGACGAAGACTTCAAGGACGACACGAAGGATGCCGGCGAGCTTGGCTCGGGACACGCCGTGACCGCGCTCTACGAGCTGATTCCTCCGGGCTCGCCGGATCTCGCGAACGTGCCGCGGCCCGACTCGCTGCGCTATACGAAGACGCCATCTCACACCAGCGCGTCAGCGAGCTCGGAGCTCATGTACGTGAAGCTGCGCTACAAGCCTCCGACCGGCAGTCGCAGCCGTGAGATCACGCACGTCGTCGCCGACGAGACGACAGCGAGGCCGTCGGCGGATTTCGCCTTCGCGAGCGCGGTGGCGGAGCTCGGATTGGTGCTGCGCGACTCGCCTCACAAGGGAAAGAGCTCGCTGGACAGCGTCATCGTGCGGGGTGAGCGATCCAAGGGAGCGGACCCATTCGGCTACCGAGCGGAGTTTGTCAGCCTCGCGAAGATGGCGCGGGATATTCTCGAGAGCGGGAAGGTGGCCGGACGCTGATGGTGATACATTGGGTGCGGCCAACGCAACCGGCCGCGCCCTCACCATCGTCCGTGCCGCCATGACCTTTCGCGTCAGCGCCCTCCACCACGTCGCGCTCCCGGTCTCGGACCTGGAGCGTTCGCGACAATTCTACCGCGAGGTCATGGGGTTGGCGGAGATCGAACGGCCGGCGGCGTTCGACTTTCGCGGAGCATGGTTCGCGCTGGGCGACGGTCAACTCCACTTGATAGAGCGCCGAGGTGGGACGCTGCGGGTCGATAAGCCGGTTGACTCGCGTGACGTGCACTTTGCCCTCCGGGTCGATGACTTCGACGCCACACTCGCGCACTTGCGGGCAGCCGGCTATCGCGACGATCTCCCGGTCGACCACCCACTCTGGGTCAAGTGGAATCGGCGGCCTAACGCGGGATTCCCTCAGATCTTCATCCTCGATCCCGACCGGCATGTGATCGAGCTCAACGCAGCAGGCTGAGCTCGGGCGACGGTGCGGTGACATCGGCCTCGTTCACAGCGGTGCAACGATGTCGGCGAGTCGTTTTTCGGTGACGGATGCGGTCGCCGGAGTCGGCATATTGGCCTCCGTGAGTCGAACGAAGCTGACCTCACCGCGCACCGCGAGGCACACCATGTCGCTCGAAGAGATCGTCGACCTGCTCGACCGGCACGGCCGCCGCGCAACCTACGGCGCCGTCGCCTCAGTGCTCGGCCACTCACCCCGCTCGCTGCTCCGCGGCCGCGAGCGTGGCCGGCAGTACTCATGGATCGTGAACCGCGAGACCGGGATGCCGACAGGCTACACGGAGGAGATGATCGATCCTCGTCTCAAGGAGAGCGGTCCGGTGATCGTCAGCGATGGGGAGCTGCGAACGTGGCTGGAGAACCCGGCCTGAGTATGGGGCACGTTTGTCGTGGGGGCCCTTTCGCCAATAGCTAGTCGACGATGCCCGGCGTCGGACGACTCGTCGCGCCGCTCCAGAAGTAGTTGCCGTCCTCGTCGCGGTACCAGTGCGGGTTCCCGTTCACGCTCATACCGTTGCTGCACCAACCGACGTAGTCGAGTTTGTCGTTAGGCGGCGCCGTTCGCACCACAGGAGCGGCGGTCGTGGGCGCGCCGCGGCGAATATGCAGCGCCGTGCGCGTCCGCACCGTCCCCGCTTGCGGAATGAAGTTGAACCGATCCGGCGTCACCGCCGCCGCCTTCGCCAAGGCGATCAGCCGATCGAGGTCCACGACGTCGTTCGGGCACGTCTTGCGTCCGTAGATCTCACGGTGCCCCACAATGTGGGCGCGATCGATCGGGATCGACCACCGCGTACACACCTCCGCGATGAGCTTCGCGCTGGCGGTGTACATGGCGTCGGGCCACTCGCTTTCGCCGCTGCCCTCGTGCTCGATCCCGACCGTGTAGAGGTTCGGATTCACGCCCGGCCTGATACTTCGCCATTTGGGCTTCCACACGCGTCCTGCATGAAACGCGGTGTCTGACTCCCCGACGTACTGGTGGATCCTGCCGTCCCTGGCTATCCCGTAGTGCGCCGAAACCCGGGATTCGGTGGTGCCGAACCAGCTGTCGGTCGAGGCCAACGTGCCTTCCATGATGTGCACGACGACGGCTTCGGGCCGGAAACCCTCACGGCCCTTGTGGCGGTTCGGCGTGCCGATCCAGGTGATCGGGAGAGTCATGGCCAACCCCGTCGTCGTCGGGAAGGCTACTCCTTGCTCTTGAGCTCCGAGTCGTGCGCCTTGAGGAACGCCCGGATGTCATCGGACATGTCGAGCAGCTTCACCCACTGTTCCTTGTAGAGCGTCACGGGAAAGCGTCCCAGCCCGTACACCGACAGCCCGCCCTTCTCGCTCACCTTGAGCGACACACCGCGTGTCGCCCCCTTCTTGAGCGCCTCGTTCTCCTGCCGCAGCCGCTCGAGCTCTGCCCTCAGATCGTTATCGGACATCCAGTCGTCCTCTTGTTTTCAGGTCGGGGTTGAACACCTGGCTACATACGCGTA
>JAJKIV010000149.1 GCA_021154285.1 Gemmatimonas sp.
GCGACCGTTGTCGATCAGCGGGCGCCTGGTCCGCGTTCGGGGATCGACGAGATAGAGCGTGCCGCGGTCAGCACCGCTTCCGTTCGCCTCGTAGTAGAATCGGACGCTGTCACTGAACCACACCGGATAGACCCGACCGCCGACCAGGAGGGGGTCGAACGTCCGTATGCGATCGGCGGCGGCATAATCGACGCTCTGGGCTGGCAAGGCATCGATGGCCGACGCGCTGAGCGCGAGTGTCGTGATGAGCGTGAGACGACAACGCCCTACCCTTCCGTGGAAGGTCCCCAGCTTCATGTTCGCTCCCGCTGTACGTTGAATAGAGGCGGCACGTCGCGTGCGACGTATGTGACCGTCATCAATTGGAGGGCAACGTGGCACGCGACAGAGAGCTCATCAATCCTCACGGCGACGACAAGCGGTATATCCGCCGCGACGAGAAGGGCGAATTTACCGACTCACAGGACGACGTTGGGCGGTCCCTGCAGCAGGATCGACGGACCGACGCCGAGCACGACACCAAAAAGGGGCAGGGCGACCGCGGGGATCGAGCCGAGTAATCATCGACGCGTCGCATGCTCAACCGGCTGGTCGTGGGACTGCCGCGCACTCGAAGCCGGGAGTGAGACGAAGGCACGGGGAGTCAAAGGGGTCAGAGCCGTTGTAGTTTCGAGAACTGTCTCACAGCCTCGGTTCCCGGATTCAAACGACTCTGCCCCCCTTGATTGGTCGGTCCTTTAGCGTGCGCAGATGCGTGGCGGTTGCCCTGGCGCTTGTCGCGTTCGTTGCGCCCGTCACGGCGTCCGCGCAGGACGCCACGCCGGATACCGTGGCAATGCCCGGCATTGAGATCGCGTTGCGGCCCGAGCGGGACAAAGCCGGCAACGTCGAATCCGTTCTCGTTACCTTTCAGATCACCGACACGGTCAGTGTCGCACCGATACTGGAGTTCCGCGCGCCGATCGAACTAAACAACATCCCCGGCATCGCCGATCGTATTCGAGGCTTCCGCGTCGATGACAGCATCGGAGCGGTCCTGATGACGAGGACGGACGATTCGGTCGAAGCGAGCGGGTCCGGCTACATTCGTCGCTGGCGTACGGCGCGTTCCGTGACCTTTCCGGTCACGGTCAACTACCGCGCGATCGTGCCGCCGGGACGCCTTCGCGGGGGTCCGCCGATCGACCTGCGCACGTTTGCCGGAGGCGTGAGCGGAGGCGGTGCCGGGTTCCTCGCGCTGCTCCAGGATGCGCGGCAATACCGCGTGCACGTCCACTGGGATCTCCGCGCCCTTCAGCGCGGTGCTGTGGGCAGCTCCAGTCTCGGGGACGGAGACGCGGACGCGACCATGACACCTGCGGATCTCCAATCGAGCTGGTTCATGGCCGGACCGTTAGGCAGGTATCCCAAGGGCGGGAACGCCACTGGGTTCAGCGCGGTGTGGCTGGGTTCATCGCCAGGGCTCGACCTGCGCGCCGACATGGCGTGGGCGGCCAAGGCGTACAAGTCGCTCGCCACGTTCTTCGGCGACACCGCCCAACACCCGTACCGCTTCTTCCTGCGCATACTCCCGGAGTCCACCACGTCGGGAGGGACGGCAGGGAACCGTTCATTCATGCTGCAGATTCCCGTTAGGCCTCCTGGCTCCGCATCCGACGGCGCCGGGGGACTGCGGAGCATCGTCGCCCACGAGATGATCCACGGGTGGGCCGGTTCGTTCCAAGGCGCGGGTCCGTGGGCGAGCGAAGGGCTCGCGACGTACTTCACCGCGAATCTCCAGCGACGCCTCGGACTGCAGCCCATCAAGGCATTCGTGGCCGAGCTCAATCGGCTGTCGGAGCAGTACAACGGGAATCCGTACCGCAACGCGACGAGCGAGGCTGCCCGCGCGGCGTTCTGGGCCGACAAGAACGGTGAGTTGCTGCCCTACGTACGCGGGTCGCTCTACTTCTTCACGCTGGACGCCGCGATTCGTCAGGCGTCGGATGGCGAACGCTCCCTCGACGACATTCTGCTCGAGCTGTTCGCTCGACGCGCGGACGGGGAGACCATCACCGTGCGAACCTTCACCAACGCCCTCGTGAAAGTGTTAGGCCGCGGGGTTGCCGCGCAGCTCGACTCTGTTGTCGTCCGCGGGACCAAGACCGTATTCGTGCCGCCCGACGCGTTCGGCCCGTGCTTCACGCATACCTGGACGCAGGTGGTGGTGCCGGATTTCGCGTTCGATCGACGGACTCCGGACGTCCAGACCGTCGTCGGTCTCGTTCCGTCGTCGGCTGCCGCAGGCGCGGGACTTCGCAACGGGGATGTCGTCATGACACCTGTCGCGCCGGAATTGCTCGTCAGCGATAAGGTTCAACAGGTCAAACTTGACGTCATCCGCAATGGAGAATCGCTATACCTCACGTACATGACGGAGCCGATGATCAACGAATCGTGGCAGTGGTCGCGCGTGCCCGGCGTATCTCTGGCCGTCTGCCGCGGCGCCGAACCACCAGTCACGGAGTCGCCGCCGACGCATGCGTCAGCGAAGCATGCGCCATCGAAGCATGCGCCATCGAAGCATGCGCCATCGAAGCATTCCCCATCGAAGAAAGGGGCACCGCCGAAGAGACGGGCACGCGGGTCGCCGTAGACGGACCTAACGATCTGACCCGTTGACGGATCAGGTCGCCACTCACGACCGCATGCACGCGATGGCACTGTCAGCAAAGCGCACGCATCTGCTCATCCTTGTCGGACTCTGTGTTCTTCTCCTGCCGATCGGCGGCGGTGCCGGAGCGCAGGGCCGTCGCGTGAGCTCGGACCTCGAGCGCTACCTGTCAACGCTGGGGTTCAGCGCATCAGACCTGCGCTCCGCGGCACAGGGCGACGCCGCGGCCAGGCTTCTGCCGACGCAGGAGGGCCGCGACGTTGCCGTGGTCGGCGTCATCGGAATTCGCACGTCCCGCGCCGTCGCGATCGCGCGCGCGATCGACGACCCCGGGCTCATCGCGGCCGGGACGAGCCAGTTCGGCGTTTTCGGCGATCCGCCATCGGTGCCAGACGTGCGGACCGTAACGTTCGACCGGTCCGAGTACCGCGACCTGCGCGGCTGTCATCAGGGCGACTGCGCCTTCAAGTTATCGGCCGAGGAGATGGCGGCCTTCGCCCGAGACGTGGATTGGTCGGCGCCTAACGCCAAAGCGCAGGCCGACGAGCGTCTTCGGGCCGGGCTGCTGCGCCTCGTGGCGGACTATCGGCGCCGTGGTAATGCCGCCATGCCCAGCTACAGCGATGGGGATAACACGGTGCGTGGCGCTGACGCGTTCGCCGCGCTCGCGGGACAGGCTCGTGAGATGGCGGCGTTTGCTCCCGACGTGCTCCGGTACCTCACGACATACCCGGCCGCCCCGCCGACTGGCGCGCGCAACTTCGTGTACTGGTCCGAGAGCCGCATTGGACGCCTGCGGCCGACACTGACGGTCAACCACGTCGTGACTTTCGTCCCGACGTCCGGCACGGCCATTCTCACGAAAAAGCAGCTCTACGCGAACCACTACCTCGAGGGTGCGCTGGACATGCTCGCCATCGTCGACGTCGGCACGTCAGCGGGCGCGTCCGCCAAGGCGCCTAACGTTTACGTGATCATCATGCGTCGCTTCCGGTTCGACAATCTGCCGGTTGGCTTCTTCAACGTGCGTGGGCGCGTGCGGAGTCAGCTGATCGACAGGACGCGCGCGGACCTGGTGCGAACCCGGACAGCGATCGAGAAACCCGTTGCGAACTCTGGCGGCGGTTGAACCAATTCTCGGCATGGAAACACCCGTAACGCTCACAACGAAGACCGGCGTCCCTCTCAGGTCCGCCATGCGCGACCGTAAGTCCGCATGATTCCGGATGTCCGCATCCAGGTTGCGACAGCGTATCTCCTGAGGCCAGCAAACTGGAGATTGCGTGTCAGCCTCGAGTCGAGCCTTCCGCGTACGGACCGTGATCGCGGCCGTCCTGTGCGCAGGAGGGCTTGCCTGTAATTCCGATTCGACCTCGCCCCGACCAATCCCGACCGATGCGGTCGCGGTGAGCTACTGCGCTGCCGTCACGCCGACGTGGGTCGCGTTTCGCGACGGCGACGGCGCGTGGACGCGTGAAACGCCGTCCGTCACCGGTTCCACGACGACCTTCCGCCATTCCTTCACCGGCAACCGCGCGGCAATCGCGTCGCTTACACCGGTGCTGGGCGGCGAGTTCCTGGTGCTCCGTGTGCTCTACGCCGCGCCCGACGAGCTCTCGACCGACGGGGACACGACGAGCTCCGACTGCCTAACGGGCGCCTTCAAGTCGCTGCGCGGGACCGTCGCCGGAATCTCGACGACGGAGGCCGCGTTCATCGCCGTCGGGCCGTTCGCGCGAACGGGCGTGGTGCCCCGGGAGGGCCTCGATTTCACCATCGACGGAGTGGCAACCGGTCCGCAGGATCTCCTCGCGGTGCGCACGGCAGAGGCGGCACCCCCTCGGCTCATCCTGCGCCGGGATCTCGACCTGCCTAACGGCTCGGTCGTTCCGACGCTCGACTTCGCGTCCACGGAAGCGTTCGACATGGTGACGGGAACGCTCACCATCGGGAACCTGGGAGGCGACGGCAACCCGGTGGTGGATTTCTCGGTCCTCACGACACCCCACGGCGAGTTCTTCCTCCCGATCGCGGCCAGCGGCAACGGGTCGCCGCAGCCGTACCTCGCACTTCCTGCCGACAAGATGCTCGCGGGAGATCTCGAGCGCTTACACGTGTCGGCCAACGGCAACACCAGCCGCACCGCGGATCTGTACTTCCGCACGCCGACCGATCGGACGGTGACACTCGGGAGTCAGATTGCGGCACCGACGATCAGCGTCATCGCCGGCGGTGCTGCGCCGCGTCTCCGCGCGCGTTACGTGGCCCAGGCGGACTATGACAAGCTCTCTTCGATTGTGTACAACCAGCCGACGAGCACGGGGTTCATCGCCGTCTCGATGACGCCGGCATACGCGGCACTCGCGGGCGGGTACGATCTCGACCTGCCGGACCTCGCGGGCGTGCCGGGGTTCGATCCGTCGTGGGCGCTCAAGCCCGGTGTCATCAACTGGACGGCAACACGCACCGGCGGGACATTGCCGCTCGCGCACGACGCCAAGCCGGCCGACGGCGCGACGCGCCTCACGAGCCTAACGCAGGGGACGATCACGCTCCCGTGAACGACTTGCCTCCCCGTCGCTTGGGATCGGCGCGCCCTCTGTACTAGCGTCCGAGCTGCTCACGCATAGCACGCCAGGTTCGCTGGCCCGGATCGAGCTGCAAGCCATCGTCGAGAATCCGGCGCGCGCGCGTCGTGTCGCCGCGCCAGGCCTCGACCTTCGCCAGCCGCGTGCGTGCCTGCCAATGCTTTGGTGCGACCTTGACTGCGTCCTCGAGCCATAACGCGGCCGAGGTGGTGTCACCGACATCGAGCGCAGCGATGGCCGCGCTGTAGAGGAGATATCGCTCCGACGGGAAGAGCCGGATCGCGGTGCGGTAGTGTCCGAGCGCTGCCGGCATGTCCCCTCGGTCCCTCTCCAACTCGGCAGCGTATGCGTGCGCGCGAAAGTTGTCCGGCTCGCGCGCAACCATAGCGGCGGAGATGCGGGCAGAGTCTCGCCAGATCCCGACGTCTCGTGCGGAGACGAAAGCGGCGGCAACCGCCCAGCATGTGAGCAGACCGATCACGGGTCGTCGAATTGCCAGCGGCTGCGCCGCGACGGCTAAGCTCACACCGAGCCCGCCGAGCAGCGCGACACCGATGCTCGGTGAATAGAGAGTCCTGCCCGCGAGCACGACACCGCTCGCGAACAGCAGGTTCGCGGTGGGCGCGACGGTGAAGGCGGCGATCGCGACCGCGAGGGTCGCGAGCGTCGGTCGGATGAAATGTCTCACAACGACCACGCAGGTCGCGGCGACAACGACCAGTCCAATCGTCGTGAGACCCACACTTGGCGCGCTCGCTTCCGCGAGCGTCGGCGCGACGTCGATTGGCGCCGAATGCGGGATGACGAGTGCGCCTAACGTCTGAACGGCCGTTGCCAGTGCGAGCCGTTCCCGCACGACCCACGAGCCAACCACGAGGGCGGGGTGCGGAACGTCACCGCCGATGGTGCCGATCACGATGAGACGCGCCAGCAGCATGGGCACGACGCCGGCGAGCGCGGCCGCCGCCCAGCGCCACGCCGCAGCGCGTTGTGCTGGTGGTGCCCATGCCGCAACGAACGCCAGAGCAGGGGCGACCACGCCGGTTTCCTTCGACGCCAGCGCGAGTGCCGCGAGTATCGCCGCCGCCGCCCGCTCGCGTGTCGTCGCTGGAGCCGTGCGAGATGCGAGGAGCATGAGGCCCAAGAGCATCGCGGCGCACAGCAACTCGGCTCGTCCGACCGCGGTCGACACAGCCTCGACGTGCACGGGATGGATCGCGAAGATCGTTGCGGCGGCAACGGCACCGAGTCGCGGCAGCCAGCGCGCAGCGAGCAACCCAACCAGCACGGTGACGACGGCGTGGAGCAGGATGTTCACCACGTGCGACACGACCGGGGTGCCATTTCCCACCACCCAGTCGATGCCGAGTGTCAGGGACGTGAGTGGGCGGTAGAGCTTCCCCGTCGCATACCAGTA
>JAJKIV010000150.1 GCA_021154285.1 Gemmatimonas sp.
ATGTGTCGCCGCAGGCGATGACCGCGGCGGTCGTGAACAAGTATCTCGAGATCAAGGGGCGGGGCGCGCTGTAACGCGCCGATCGGCCGCGGGGCGGATGTTCCCGGCGCCGCGCGGTGGTTCGTGTCTTCCACGATCAGTCGGTTACGATCCATGTTCACTCAACGAAGCGCTCGCACGACACGCACGGTTGCCGCAGTGGGTGCCGCTTTCGTATGTCTCACCGCTTGCACTCCGAAGGAGACCCCGATGCCTCGTGGTGATTTGATGAGTTTCGCCACTCGATACGCTGCGGCTTGGAGCGGCAAAGACCCTGTTGCGTTCGCGGCGTTCTACGACGAGAACGGCTCACTGATAGTGAACGGTTCCGCATCGGTTGGGCGCGCCGCGATCACCGAGACCGCCCGAGCATACATGACAGCTTTCCCGGATATGGTCGTCAGACTCGATTCGCTTCGCGAAGACGACGAAGCCACGGTCTTCCACTGGTCGTGGACCGGCACGAATACGGGACCGGGTGGAACGGGTAAGGCGGTCAACTTGCGCGGCTACGAGCGGTGGACGATCGGAACCAATGGACTCATTACGAAGTCGGACGGGCACTTCGACAACGATGAGTATCAGCGTCAACTACACGGAGGCACGCCGGCAAATCCGCGACCGTGACTCCACGTCGATGCGACGTTCGTCCGCCCCGTGCTGCCTAACGTTCTGTTCCCCCGGCGTATACTATGTCGATGGTCACATTCGATGACTTTCTCAAGCTTGATATCCGCGTCGGCCGAATCGTGGAGGTCCGCGAATTCCCCGAAGCACGAAAACCGGCATACAAGCTCACGATCGACTTCGGGCCGGAGATCGGCACGAAGCGGTCCTCGGCGCAAATTGTCGCACGCTATTCCGTCGAGGACCTTACCGGCAAGCTGATTCTTGCCGTCGTGAACTTTCCGACGAGGCGAATCGGGCCGTTCGAATCGGAAGTCCTCACGCTTGGCGTGCCGGACGCGGATGGGAGGGTGGTTCTCGTCGGTCCGGATGCGCCAGATGCAGCGATAGGCGCAAGACTGTTCTGATTGCAGGATTCCCAGCCCTCGAAGGAGCGCGCAGTGTCAAAGGTGATCGCCATCATGTCCATGTCGCTCGACGGCTACGTCGCCGACCCTAACGACGGCGTCGGCGAAGTGTTCGACTGGTATATGAGCTCGGGGGACGTCGAATTCCACACCGGAGGTTCGGACCCCATGACGTTCAAGGTGTCGAGGCCGAGCGCGGTGCACCTTCGAAGTCTCTGGTCCGAGCTTGGTGCCGTGCTCACCGGCCGACGCACGTTCGAGGTCGCCGACGGTTGGGGCGGAAACCACGCATGGGGACCAGCATTCGTGCTCACCCACGACATTCCCCCCGGGTGGCCGCGACCCGACTCGACCGTCCACTTCGTGACGGATGGCATCGAGAGTGCTGTGAATCAGGCAAAAGCCGCTGCCGGCGAAAAGTCTGTTGCGGTCCACGGTGCCGACACCATCCAGCAGCTGCTGAATGCTGGACTCCTCGACGAAATTCACGTCGATATCGCGGCGGTGCTGCTTGGCTCCGGGGTTCGGCTCTTCGACCAGCTTGCCGGCACGCCATCCGTCCTTGGCGACCCGACGGTGATCGCGGGCGTCGGCGTCACGCACGTGCGCTACCCGGTACGGAAGGCATCGAAGGCAGAGTCCCACCCGATAGCGTCTGCGCGTTAGGCAACGGCACAGTTCACACTCGATTATTCATGGCTGTCGAATGCTCGACTTCCGACGGGAGCTTCGCCGGATCGGCGCAGACCTCGAGGCGAATATTGCCTTGCCGAGGGCAATGACAGACGAGGCAATGACAACCTCGTCGCGCTTCGCCGTCCTGCTGCACGGCCTCGGCCGCTCTGCCTTCTCCATGCGCCCGGTCGCGCGACGACTTGCGGCGCATGGTTACGAGGTGTTCAACGTCGGCTATCCGTCGACGACTGCCAGCATCCCGGTGCTCGCTGCCGACGTCGCCGCACGGCTCGCGACCTGGCACCCTGACCAACCGCTCGATTTCATCACGCACTCGCTCGGCGGGATTCTCGTTCGCTACGCTGTTTCCGCTGGCCAGATTCCACGCTCTCGCGTGCGGCGGGTGGTGATGCTCGGACCACCGAGTACCGGCAGCGAACTGGCAGATCAACTGCCCCGCCACCCTCTCGTCGGTCCGTTCTACCGTCGCTTCATCGGTCTGGCCGGGCTACAGCTCGGAACGAGCGCCGACGCGATTCCCGCGCAGTTGCCGCCCGTCACCTTCGAGACGGGCATCATCGCCGGCACGCGCAGTTACAATCCGTGGTTCTCGGCTATTCTCGGTGCCGAGAGCGATGGCAAGGTTCGCGTGGATCGCGCTGCGGTCGCCGGGATGCGCGATTTCGTAACCGTGCCGTACTGGCACCCGTTCCTGATGCGGCCGGCCGCCGTCCACGCGCTGATTCTGCGATTTCTCGAGCGGGGTGAGTTCCGGTAGGCAGACCGGCGTTAGGCATCCTCCGCGCGACCGGATCGTCGGCTTCCCCCTGTGGAAGCAGCTCGTCGTAAAGCTCACGCGCCTCCCGGGCACGAGCGTCCATCACCAGGTAGACGGCGAACTTGTTGTAGAGGCTCCGACGGAGCGTCCGGTCACCCGCGGGAGAGGACTCGAAGTTGAAACCTACCGGTGCGTGCTGCTGACGAGCAGGCTGAGGAAGGTCGCTCGTGAGAGGATCCGGGTCATCTGTCCGTTGAATCCTCGAAACGCTCGTGCACGCATTCCGCGGAGCAGATCCATGAGCAGACGCTACCGAATTGTCGGCGTCGCGGCGACGCAGGTGTTGTTGGTCTCAGCCACCCTCGCGGCCCAATCGATCTCGTTCGGCCTCCGAGGCACCGGCAGCTTCCCCACCGGCTCGTTCGCCCAGCAAGCGTCGGGGCCGAGCTCCGATGTGCTCATCGAAGGCGCGAAGTCCGGATTTGGCTATGGCCTCGACCTGGGGCTCGGCCTCGGTCCGATCGGCATCTACGCCGGCTTCGATCACATCAAGTTCGACTGCCAGACCGAGACGTGTCAGAGCGACGGCAAGTACACGTTGCAGGGAGTCACCGCGGGCGTGAAACTCGCCATGCCGATGCTCAACCGATTCCGTCCGTACGTGAAAGGCGGCGTGACGTTCCAGGACCTTCAGGGCGGGTACGGGGCATCGTCGTCGAACGTGCTGGTCACCGACAAGACGCCCGGATACGAAATTGGCCTTGGCCTCGACTACTCGCTGCTCAGCGTCCTCAGTCTCACACCGCAGGCGCGCTACGTCGGGCAGAAGTTCAAGGCAAGGATCCCGGGCGTAGAGACTCCCACGGAGCTGACGGCACAGGGAGCCAACTATTTCACGTTCGACCTCGGCCTCTCGGTACACACGCCGTTCTCCGGCGGCGGCAAACATGAGCGTTAGGCTGCGTGTTCGCGGGTCAGGAGCACGCTCGCGCATCGTCACTGGTCAGTAGTCCCGCTTCGATACCGACACCTCGGGACAGCAGCAACTCGCAGAGCTCTACAATTCTCGGTGCACCGACCCAGCGCCCGCGTTCACGCGCGAGTCGCTTCCGCGATGGCGGCCGGCGTGCGCGGCGTCGTCGGGTGAACCGAGTCGCCATTCAGCGCGAACTGCAGGAAGATTGTTGGCATTACCTAACGTAGAATGCGCCACGTGCGCATTTCGAGCGTCGCAGCCAGGATGCCGAGCGGCCCCGTTAGCTTTCACGTCTTCTCAGACCCGACTCCGGCCACTCCGTCCCGAAATGCCGAACACCAGTTCGTTCGAGATCGCCACGCTGCGCCCGGCGCTCCGCCGCGCGCTTGCGCTCGTTGCGCTCACTCTTGGCGCACCCGCCCACGCGCAGCAGATCGGCTCGATGCCGACCGTCCCCGCACGCCGCCCGCTCGCCATCATCCACGCCACGATCCACACGATGAAGGACTCCATCCCGATCCGGGATGGGACCGTCGTCGTCGATGGCGGACGCATCGTGAGCGTGGGCGCGGGAAGCACGATCAAGGTTCCGGCGAACGCCCGCGTCGTCGACGCGTCGGGCAAGTTCGTCATCCCCGGTCTGTGGGACATGCACGTCCACACGGCCGTACCGGATGGAGTGGGGCTGCTCGGACTGTACATCGCCAACGGTGTGACCGGCGTCCGGGACATGGGCGGCGACTTCGGCGTCATCCGGCAGTGGAGGGACGAGATCCGCAGCGGCAAACGCGCCGGGCCGCGCATCGTCGCATCGGGTCCGTACGTGCAGGGCGGCGACGCGGCGCTACCGCACTTCGTTGTCCGCACGCCCGACGAGGCAAACGCCGCCGTGGATTCGCTCGCGCAACTCGGCGTGGATTTCGTGAAGGTGCACGCGCTGGTTCCGCGAGACGCGTTCTTCGCGCTCGCCCGCGCGGCCCGCGCGCACAAATTGCCGCTCGCTGGCCACCTGCAGACCGACGTCACCGTCGAGGAAGCGGCTGACTCCGGACAGCGCAGCCTCGAGCACCTCGACGGCTTCCTGAACCCGTGTTCCGCAGCGGACTCGGTCCGGCTCTCGGCGGCGTATCCTCTCGACCTGGCTGTCCTCGGCGGGTGCAGCACGAGCGATCAGACGCCGGTGTATCGCCACATCGCCTCACGTCCGACGTGGGTAACCCCGACGTTCATCGCCCTCGAGATGCTGGCGGCGCTTCCGAAGGAGCGACTGCCGTCGGATACGCTCGCGCACTACCTGCCGCCGACGCTGCGCGCAGCGATGGCGGCCGCGCTCGAGATACCGCCCGACATGCCCGCTGATGCGGGCGTGCTCGGTCGCGCGCTCTGGACGAAACGGCTCGCGGTGGTGAAAGGGCTCGCGCAGAGTGGAGTTCCGATCCTCGCGGGCACGGACGCGCCACTGCCCAACAGCATCCCGGGGTTTGGGATGCACGCGGAGCTCGAGGCGCTGGTGCGAGCCGGGCTTTCTCCATGGCGCGCGCTGCGCACCGCGACGGCGGAGCCGGCGCGCTACTTCGAGAGCGACACGGTCGGCACCGTATGCACCGGGTGCGTCGCGGATCTCGCGGTCCTCGACGCCGA
>JAJKIV010000151.1 GCA_021154285.1 Gemmatimonas sp.
CGATGTGTCGCTGAACGCGTGGTCCGGCCGGTGACATGAGGCGCAACTTCGGCCCTGGTCGGCCGAGAGGATCGGGTCGAAGAAGAGTCGCTGGCCGAGTGCCACGCGCCCGGCAGAAAGGGGGTTGTCGACGGGGATCGGGACAAACAGATCGAGCCCAACGGGAACCGGGACGCGATACGGCTCGCGCACCGAGCACCCGAGGACCACCGATGCGACGGTACCTAACGCAATCCGGCGTGTCCGGTGTCTCATGGCCGATCGCCGGAGCGACCGGAGCCCGGAAGATTTTCCATGGCCCAGAGCTCGCGGACGTTCGCGCCGACCATACTGACGTACCCCACGTGGTGGCCGTCGGGGCTCATCCTGGCGTAGGCCGGAGAGGCTCCTTGGAGCTGCGTAACGCGCTCGGCGGAGTCGGCACTCACGCCGATCTTCCAGAGCTCGGCGATGTGCGCACCCGTGTCATGCTCGATGAACGTGAGAAAGCGGCTGTCGGGAGTCCAGTCGATCTGGAGACCAAGGGTTCGCGGCTGCGCTGTGCGGTGCACGATCCGCGCTGGTCCGCCGGCAGCAGGCACGATTGCGACGTACGCCGACCGTGCGTCCGCGTAAGGCAGTCCCACGACGCCGACGTATTTCCCATCGGGCGAGAGCACAGCACGCCATATGCGCTTCTCACGAAGTAGCACCATTTCGTGTGTGGTTCCGTTCTCCCGCGCGACGAGCGCAGAGGAGTCCGCGGCGCTGTCCATCCGAACCACGTACTCGCGGCGAGTGTTCGGCGACGCCTGCGGAATCTCGTCGTAGTCAACGAGACGATCGATGAACGTCTGCTTCCCCGTGCTGAGGTCGAGGCGGTACCGAGCCTGAATACCGCGGTCGTAACCCGCCACGCTGAGCGAACGGCCATCCCGGGACCAATCCAGAAGCCGCACGCCGCTCAACGAGACGGGCATCTGATGCTCCTCCCCAGAGCGCACGTCGCGGAACACGATCACACTCGCAGCGGTGCCGGCCGTCGGCGCATTCCTCACGAACGCGATTCGCCTATCTGGCGACCACGCGACGCGGCCGAGCATTGAGATTTCTTCGCCGGCTGCCACGACGGAAGACGGAGCGGTGACTCGCCCGGACTCGAAGTCCACGGCCAGCGAGTAGATCGCAGCTCGGTGCGTGGTCACGGCGTAGTACAGCGTGCCTTTGTTCAACGCGAGTCGCGTCAAACCCCAAATGTCCGATCGCACCACCTGTGGCGGGGGAGCGGGAGAGCGATCGGATACACTGACGCGCCAGACGGTCGCTGCATCATTGCTTCTCGTCTCGTAGTACAGGGTACGTCCATCCTCCGACCATCCGAGCACGTCCTTTGGCTGCATGTCGCTGGTTAGGCGTACCTCGCGCGTCCCGTCGAGCTCCAGCATGTAGATGTCACGCGCGCTGGAGCCGCGGTCGAGCGTGATGGCGTACGCGACGCGGCGTCCATTGGGCGACACTCGCATAGTACCCGGATATCGCCACCCGACGGATTTGATCGTGCGCACGGAGCCATCGGCTACTGACATCACCGCGATCTCGCGGTCGTTCCCCTCCGAGCTAGCTGAGACCACGATCTGGCGGGAGTCCGGTGTCCAGTCGCCAATGATGGTCGACCCAAACGATTTTCCTTTCCGCAGCACGCGCTCGCGCGACCCGTCCGTGCCGATGACACGTATTTCGAACGCATAGCTCGGCGGGCCGAACGACCAGACAAAGGCGACCATCCGCCCATCGGGGGAGATGCGCGTCGTGAGCGCATTGTCTCCCTTCACCCAGTTTCCGCCTCTCGTCAGGATCCGCTGCTCGTCCGATCGCAGGTCGCGTATGACGAGATTACCCGTCGCGGCGTCGAGGCCGGTCACGAACCGTCCGTCGCGCGACACCGAGCCATCCATAAAGTCGATGGACTGCGAATCGGCAAGGATCCGACGTGTGCGGACGGAATCGCGCGGAAGGCTCGGATGTGTTGTCGCGGCCGACAGGGTCGCGACAGGGGTGCCATCACGTGAGCAGCCGGCGAGGAATACACACAGGAGAAGGGTGATTCTCCGCAGTGTACGAGAAGAGGTCATGATGGCTCCATTCGGGTCTGAAGAGATCCATGGTCGCGGGAGCCCTCTGACAAGTCGCGTACCGACTCGTACCGATTCGCTAAGACGACCGGAGCCAACCACTTGCACGGCCACGACCACGTCCGATCCATCGTCCGAACGTAATGGTTCGTTCGATGATGTAACGATGTGAAGCCCTGGGCGAAATCCACACTCACGCGCGCGCCACGCGTACGCGAACCACCGTCCCTGCGCCAAGGGCGCTCTCGATCTCTAGTGCTCCGCCATGAGCCCGCGCGATGCGATCCGCGATCGCGAGCCCAAGCCCCGTACCGCCGTCCCTCGTCGTGAAGAAAGGCTCGCGGACCTTTGCCAGGACCTCCGGCGTCATCCCGACGCCATTGTCGGTCACGGTGATGACGACCTGCTGCCCGTCCGCGCGCTGACCGACGGTGGCACGCCCTCCTTCGCCTAACGCCTGCGCCGCATTGAGCAGAAGGTTCAGCACGAGCTGGCGCAGCGCACCGGAGTCGCCCTGCACGATCACCGGCTCCGCGGCTGCATCAGCTTCGAGAACCGCGCGCTGCCGATTGAACTCCGGTTGCGCGGCTCGCGCGGCCGCCGCCAGGACACCAGCGAGGTCGATCGGCTCGAGTGCGATGTTGCCGCTGCGTGCCACCTGCAGAACGCCCGACACCGTTCCATCCAGACGCTGGATCTCCTCCAGCGCACCACGCTGAATGTCTCGGAGCGGCGACCCAATCGGCAATTGCTCTTCGACCACCTGGAGATCGACGTGGATCGCCGTCAACGGATTTCGCACTTCGTGCGCGAGCTCCGACGCGAACGACCCCACGGCCGCCAGCGCTTCCCGCTGCGACAGCTCGCCGAGCGTGCGGCCCAGACTCTCCGTCATGGTGTTGAACGCGTGCGCGACGCGCGCGACTTCGTCGGTCCCCTCGACTTCCGTTTTCCGCGTCAGGTCACCGTGCGCCACGGCGTCCGCCGCTCGCGCCAACCGACTGAGTCGCCCGGTCATCCGCGCGGTGATCACCACGGCCAGCACCAGGCCAACGATTGCCGCGCCTAACAACACCCAGAGTCCCCGCTGGGCTGCACCCTCGAATGGCTGGGTGAACGGATCCAGCGGCGCGGCGGCGATAAGATCGAGGCGGGGTTCGGCCAGCGTTCGGCGCTCGGTCAACCAGGCTTCCCCCGCCCACTGGAACCGAGGCATTGCAAGATCGACCGGGTCGAATGGCGTAGAAACGAGCGACGCCCCGCTCGCATCGGTGACCGCGAGCACCGCACCAGCGACGAATGGGGTGGTGAGGCGCGACCCGAGAAGCGCTGCAAGCCGTAAACGGGCATCGAGATGGCCGACCGGATGTCCCGAGACCCGCTCGAAGACGTCGAGCCGGACGGGAAGCAACGCGCTGCCTAACGCATCCGCCGTCGGTGGTTCTGCGGCTCGTTCGAATGTCCAGATCGCGGCGTTCGTGCCATCGACCGCGCGAATGGACTCGACCGCCGGATCCAACGCGGTCACGAGTCGCGTCACGTCGGCTGGCGCCTCGCCTGAGTTGGCCACGGTGCCGGAAAGCGCACGCTGCACGCTTTCGCTCTCGGCAATCGCGAGCAGTCGAGATCGATGCCCAACCCAGCGTGGGCCGATCTCGGCGACCGCTCGCTCGAGCGCCTCATCGAGCCGCAGACGCAGCAGGTCCTCGCCGGAACGGGCCGCCGTCCGAGTCAACCACCAGCCGACGAGCCCGAGCGGCAGCAGCGCGACGGCCAGGACGAGCAGAAGAATGCGCGCTCGCAGTGAGATCGAGCGGTTCACGTCACGCCGGGTTGTCCGAGATGTCTGGCTCGATCTCGTACCTGCGGATGAGCCGATCCAGCCGCGGCCGAGATACGCCGAGGATCTTCGCGGCGCGCGCCTTGTGGCCTTTGACGGCGCTGAGCACCTGCACCAGATGATCGCGCTCGACCTGCTCGAGCGTCGTGAGCCTGCCGGCCGGGGTGAACTCCGTCGTCGTTCCGAGCGCGAGGTGCTCGGGGCGGATGACGTCGCCCGTCGCCAAGACCGTCGCTCTCGTCAGGCAATTTTCCAATTCGCGCACATTACCGGGCCACGTATGCGCCATGAGCGCATCGAGGGCTTCCCGCGAGATCGTCGGCGCGCGCCGCGCCTGCGCGTTGCTCACCTTGCGCACGAGATGCTCGGCCAGCGGCACCACATCTCCGATTCGCTCGCGAAGCGGCGGCACCGTGATCTCCACGACTCTGAGCCGATAGTAGAGATCCTCGCGAAACTCGCCCGCGCTCACGAGACGCTCGAGGTTCCGGTGTGTCGCCGCGATGACGCGGGCCTCCGTGCGCTCCGGGCGATCTGCACCGACCGGATAGAACTCCCGCTCCTGCAGCACGCGCAGGAGCTTCGACTGGAATTCAAGCGATGTATCTCCGATCTCGTCGAGGAAGATCGTTCCGCGTCCGGCTTGAGCGAACCGGCCGCGGCGATCGGCGGTTGCACCGGTGAACGATCCGCGTACATGCCCGAACAACTCTGACTCGAGCAGCGTGGACGGCAGGGCAGTGCAGTTCACCGCGACGAACGGCTCCTTTGCGTACGGGGAGCTGGCGTGGATCGCTTCGGCGATCAGCTCCTTTCCTGTTCCACTCTCGCCGCGAATGACCACGTTCGTCCGCGTCGGCGCGACCTGACCCACGATCTTGAATACGTCGACCATTCGCGGATCGCGGCCGACCAGTCGTTTGCGCGCGACGTCGCCCGCATCGGCAATGCGCACGGGTGCGTGCGCGCGTGTAGCGCGGTCGTCGAATACGCGCTCGAGCACGCGACGAAGCTGATGGAGATCCAGCGGCTTAACGAGAAAGTCGACGGCGCCTTCGCGCATCGCCGCTGCCACGAGCGGAAGATCGTCGAACGCCGTCATGAGCATGACATCGACGCCCGGGGCGCGCTCGCGAAGCACGGTGAGGAGCTCCATGCCGCCCAGCCCCGGCATTCGCACATCCGACAGGACGACGTCAGGCAGATCCTTCGAGACGGCGCTCAACGCCTCCTCGGCATTCGCCGCGGTTGACACGCTGATGTCGTTGACGCCGAGCGCTCGCGAGAGCGATGCGCGCACGCGAGGGTCGTCATCGACGATAAGGAGGGAGCGGCCCATCGGGGTCGCACGATGACGAGCGGCCCCGGCCCGCGCAAGCTTGGACCGAGGGTGGATCAAGGGGTCAGAGCCCTGGATACTCAGGGATCAAGGGCTCTGACCCCTTGATCTTCCTCGACCTGAGCACGTCCGGCGATGGCTCGCGAAAGCCCGGAGCCCACTCGCTCGCTATACCTCTCGAGATGTCTGGGCCAGCGATTGAGCTTCGCGCTTCACTTGGCTCCATCGTTCTTGGCGGGTCCGTAAACGGGCTGCCCTGAAAGAGTTCAGAGTAGGGAGTCGTGAGTTGTTCAGTTTTCGGTTACACCATCGCGCGATTCGGGCTTCCTCGCTGCGTAATCATCATTGAGCATCCGCACCGGAGGCGTATCCAGGTCATCGAACTGGCCCCGTCGAGCGCTCACGACGAACGCGATGACCGCGGCGAGCACGATGAGCGCCGCCAACGGCACCACAATGAAGACTACGCTCACGACGCACGCTCGCTCGGAAACGTGCGACTCAGCCACGACGCCAGCACCACCGTGAGCGAGCTCGCCGGCATGAGCACCGCCGCGATCAGCGGAGTGATCACGCCCGTCACCGCCAGCGTCGCACCGATCACGTTGTACGCAAGAGAGAACGCAATATTGCGCCGGATCACGCGGACCGTTCGCGCCGCCCCCTCCGTCAGCGTCACGAGCGGCTCGAGGCCCGGTCGTGCCAGGTAGACGTCAGCAGTCGAGAGGCACGCCTCCGCTCCGCCGTGCACACCCACGCCCACCGATGCCGCCGCCATTGCTGCCGCGTCGTTCACCCCATCACCGACCATCACCACCGTGCCGCCGCGCCCGGCCTGCCGGACGACGCGAAGCTTTTGTTCCGGCGTCGCGCCACCGATGCACGCGTCTCGACTGACGCCTAACGTCTCGCCGACGCTCGCCACGACCTCCGGGTGATCCCCGGAAAGAATCCCCACCATCCAACCGCGCTCGCGAAGCGTGTCGATCGCGCGACGGGCATCGGCGCGTACGGGATCGCCGAACCCGGCAGACGCGACAATCACGCCGTCGACGGCGACGAGTACCGGCGTGAGATGGCGCGGGGGATCGCGAAGCTCGGGGCCGCTCGCGGCACGCATCCTCACGAACACCGGCGACCCCACGATCACGCGCCGTCCATCGACCAGCCCTTCGATACCGCCGCCCGCCACGTGAGTCGTCAGGCACGCATCTCCGGCCGTGATCCCATCGAACGCGCGACGGAAACCCGCCGCGACCGGATGCGACGACTCCTGCTCCAGCGCTAGCACCAGCGGCCTGACCCACTCAGGGCCGTCCCACGCCGCGAGCGCCACGCGCGACTCGGTGATCGTCCCGGTCTTGTCGAGCAGCAGGGAGCCTGGCGCGGCAAGCCGCTCGAGCGCGTCGCCACCCTTGATGAGAATGCCTGCCCGCGCCGCGCGGCCAATGGCCACGCTCACAGCGAGCGGCGTGGCCAGCGCGAGCGCACACGGACACGTAACGACGAGAACCGCGATCGCGTTGTCGATCGCTGCCGCCGGATTTGTTGGATACCAGAAGAGGGCCGTGCCGGCCGCCAGCAGCAACACGACCGCGACGAACCACACCGCCAGGCGATTCGCGAGTTGCACGACGGGCGCTCGCCTGCGCACGCTGTCCTCCACCTGGCGAAGCAGGCTCGCGAGCCGACTCTGCTCGCCGGCAGCTTCGACGCGAACGCGCAGCGGGGAGGACACGTTCGTGGTCCCGGCATACACGCGGTCGTCGACGCCGACGGAAACGGGCCGCGACTCACCGGTGAGTAACGCGACGTCGACGCTCGAGCGGCCGGACGTCACCGTGCCGTCCGCCGCGAACGATTCTCCTGCACGAACTTCCAGCACCATTCCAGGCAACAGCGCCTGGGCAGGGAGCTCGCGCGCGGTCTCGCCCTCGACCACACGCGCCGTCAACGGCGACAGCGAATACAGCAGCTCGGCCGAGTCGGTCGCGGCTCGCTGGCCGCGCTGCTGGAGAAATCGACCCGCGAGCAGCGCGAAGATCAGCGTCGCCAGCCCATCGAAGTAGATGGGGCCGGAGTCGGTGATTGTATTCGCCAGGCCCTGTGCCCAGCCGACGGCCAGCGCGATCGCGATCGGAACGTCCACGTGCAGCGATCGCGTCTTGAGCGACGCCCACGCGCCGGCGAAGAACACGCGCCCTGGTCCGAACAGGGCCGGGGTCGTGACGAGAAGACTCACCCAGCGAAAGAATCGTTCGTACCTAACATCCATCCCGCCAAACTGGCCGCTGTACAGTGCGAGTGCCGCGAGCATCACGTTCGCCGCAATCGCACCGGCCACGCCGATCCGCACGAGCATCGCCCGGTCCTCTCTGCGGCGCATGCCGTCCACCGCGAACCCCCGGAATGGATGCGGGCGGTAGCCTAACGAATCGAGCGTCCGGGCGACGTGCGACAGGGACACGGCGGCGTCGTCCCACGCCACTCGCGCGAGCGAGCGCCTGACGTTGAGCTCCGCCCGCGCCACTCCCGGCACAACCAGCGGGACACGCTCGACGAGCCACACGCATGCGCCGCAGTGCACGCCCTCGAGATACAGGTCGACCTGCGCGAACCCGTCCGGCGTGCGGCGGACGTAGAGCTCGTGGAACGTTGCGTGATCGAACTCCTCGAACCCGCGCGCCCCGGATTCTGCTGCGACGGGACCGTCACGACCGACGGTTGTGTCGTGGTGTGTGTCGAGACCGTGATCGTGAATGACTGCGAACGCCGTGCGGCACCCGCCGCAGCAGAACTGGTCCTGAGCGTCAGGGTCGATCAGCCCGGCAGGTACGGGGAGCCCACAATGCGTACACGCCACGGCCGTGGCGTGTTGAAGCGATGCGCGGAGTGTTGCGTCAGCGGCCGTCATGCAGCATTTCCGCGTGGCCGCGGTGCGCGAACGGGCCCGCGGTCATCCTGCCTGTCATGGACAGGAGGCCGAGCACGACGGCGGCGCCGGCCGCGGCAAGTGGCAACCGCCGCTGGAACGCCCCGAACATCCGCTGGGCACCCAGCCCGATGGTGACCATCATCGGGAGGGTGCCGAGCCAGAAGACGAACATGATCAACATCGCGTCGAGCACGCGCCCTGTGCCGCCGGCCGTCGCGACGAAGACATAGAGCCAGCCGCACGGCAGCAGTGTCGTGAGCAGCCCGGTCGCAGCACCACGGATGGTGGGTGACTCGTTGCGGAACCGAACGAGCAGCGACGTGAGCGTCGCCTGCAGCGCGCGGGGCACGAGGTGCGGACGCATGCGCACACCTAACGCGGCGAGCAGCGTGCTGCCTCCCCAGACCACCATGAGCGCGCCGGCGACGATCGCGGCCAGCCTCCCGATCCCGGCGACGCCGCCAATCCGGTCCACTCCGTGCCCGACGGACCCGGCGATTGCACCGAGGAGCAGGTACGAGACGAGACGTCCCGCGTTGTACGCGACATGCGGGGCGGCGCCGGTGTGCCGCGCAGGCCCGGAGCCCGAGTAGAGACACACAAATCCGCCGCACATCGCCGCACAGTGTACGCTGCCGAGGAGGCTCGCGCCGAGGATGGTGAGGAGCAGTGTCATTGCACCGGCCGCGCGTCCACGCGCGCGACTTCCGTGAAGCGCGTAGACCCCGCTCGCACGTCGAAGCGCAGCTCCCATCGCCCTTGGCGCTGCGCGTCGAGTTGGCCTGTGTACTCACCCGCACCGGCGGCGGTGAGCGTCGTCTCGTGAACCTCGCTCGCACGCGCCACAGGCAGCGCCGAGAGTTTCACCGTGGCGCCGGAGATCGGCGTTCCTAACGAGTCCGTGAGTATTGCGCTGATTCGGGTCTTGCCGGTTGCGGCCACGATCCCGAGCGTGGGCTTGAGGCGCCACCCAAGAATCGAATCCCGGCGCTCCTGCGCCAGCGTCGAGTCCCACGTGACGGCTTTTCTGTAGTAGTCCGGTTCGATGGCGAACGACGGGTCGTCATTCGCGATCCGCATGACCCACAGGTTCGCCGCGACCGTGGTCGCCAGCACCGTCGTGATCCCGATCGGCCACCAGGCGCCGCGTTTCATCAGTCTCTCGCCTTGCCGTCGTCGGCATCCTGAGGACCAACAAGCCGGTAGGGCACGTCAGTGGAAAAGCCGGCGCCGTCGCTCACCCGCACGGTGACGCGATGCTCACCGTCGTGAAACACGGACCGCGGAAGCAGAACGAAGAGCGGTGTCTCGGCCGACTGTCCTGTGGCCACGCGCAACGGGTTCTGCGGCACGACCGCCGAGCCGCCCGTCGCACCCACGACCTCGATCCGATAGTCGTGATCGTCGTTCGTGCGGTTCACGATCTTCACGCGGAGCTGATTCGCGATCTGTCCGTCGGCCTGCCGGGTGAACGGCTCACCCTGGCCGCCTAACACGGTGACATCCGCGGCGTCACGCGTGGCCAGTGCGTACGTGAACGCGCCAAGAAACAAGGCGAGCGCGAGCGGATACAGCACGGTGCGCGGTCGGATGAGATGGCGCTTGTGGCCCTCGAGCAGCTCACGGGATGAGTAACGAATCAGACCTTTCGGCTTGTTGATGCGAGTCATGATCTCGTCGCACGCGTCCGCGCACTGCGTGCAGTGAATGCACTCCATCTGCAGCCCATCGCGGATGTCGATGCCGGTGGGGCATGTCGTGACGCACGCACCGCAGTCGATGCAGTCGCCGGCGCCGGCAGGACGGACCTTGCCCTTCATCCGTGGCTCGCCTCGCGTGGGGTCGTACGCGACGATGAGCGACTGCCGGTCGAGCAGCACTGACTGCATGCGTCCGTACGGGCACGCGACGAGGCACGTCTGCTCGCGGAAGTACGCGAAGTCCCCGAATATGGCGAGCGCCGTTCCGGCCATGACCAGGAACGAAGTGGGGTGGTCCGCCGGTGAGCGCCGAATCCACTGGGCGAGTGCCTCGGTGCCCACGAAGTACGCGAGGAACGTGTGCGCGAGGAAGACCGCGAGCACGGCGTAGATCGCGTACTTGAGCAGCCGTCGCGGATGGAAATGGCTGCGCTGCTTGTCGAGCACCAGCGAGCCGCTTCGCCCGCCTTCCACGAGTCGCTCGATGGGACGGAAGAGAAACTCCATGTATACCGTCTGCGGGCATGCCCACCCGCACCAGACCCGCCCGAACAGCGCCGTCATCAGAAAGATGGCAATGATGATGCTCGCGAGCAGGAGCATCAGCAGCATCGTGTCAGTGGGAAGGAACGTCGTGCCGAAGAGTGTGAACTGGCGGCGCGGGATATCGAGCAGGATGAGCGGCTTCCCACCCATCCGCAGGTGCGGGATGAGGAAGAAGACGAGCATGAGCCCGTAGGCCACCACGCGACG
>JAJKIV010000152.1 GCA_021154285.1 Gemmatimonas sp.
AAGCTCAAGAGCTTCTTCACGCTCCTCGGCGTCACCATCGGCGTGATGTTCCTCATCGCCGTCGTCTCCATTGTCGAAGGCATGAGCCGCTACATGGAGAACGACTTCGTCGGCCGACTGATGGGCATCAACACGTTCGAGCTGCGACGTCTTCCGAACATCAACATCGGCAACGTCACTGACGACGAATGGCGTGCGTGGCAGCGGCGGCCACGGATCAAAGTTTCCGACATCGAACCGATCACGTCGGTCCTGCCGGTTGGCACGCGGTGGGCAACGGCAAGCAGCGACAACGTCCAGGCCGAGTCGCCGTTCGCCCGTCCTCGCAAGGTCGTCGCACAGACGGTGGGCGGCGACTACTTCGACATCAAGAAAATGCGCCCCTCCCTCGGCAGGCTGTTCTCGGCCCACGAGACCACTGCCGGCTCGCCCGTGATCGTCATCGGCGACGAGGTTGCGAAATACTTCTTCCCGAACGTGAACCCCGTCGGGCATGCGCTCAAGGTAGGCGGCATCCCGTACGAGGTGATCGGCGTGGCGGAGCGGCAAGGATCCATCTTCGGTATCTCGCTCGACAAGTTCGTGATTGCCCCACAGGGCTCCGCACTGCAGCGGCTCGTGAACCCGCACGGCGTCATCGACGGCCTGATGGTGCAGTCGCCGAACGCCGAAGCGCTCCTGTCCACCATGGAGCAGGTGCGTCAGGTGATGCGCGGGCTTCATCGGCTGCGACCCGCGCAGCCCGACAACTTCGACCTCTCGACCTCGCAGTCGGTGCTCAAGTTCTGGGAGGGCATCAAGTCGAAGATGGTCGTGGCCGGGGTGGCCCTGCCGGCGTTTGGGCTCGTCGTCGGCGCAATCGTGATCATGAACATCATGCTCGTGGCGGTCGCCGAGCGGACGCGTGAAATCGGGATCCGGAAGTCACTCGGCGCGCGGCGGCGTGATATCCTCGCCCAGTTCCTCGTGGAGTCCGCCACGCTGAGTACCGTCGGCGCGCTGACGGGTATCGCGTTAGGTATCGGCGCCGCACAGGCCGTAGCGGCGCTCTCGCCGCTACCGGCGACGGTCGCGCCGTGGTCCCTCGTGGCCGGCACGCTCGTCGGCGCCGGCGTCGGCATTCTCGCGGGCGTGTATCCGGCAAGTCGCGCCGCCCGGCTGGATCCGATCATCGCGCTGCGACAGGAGTGAGGTCCCGGACCTCGCGCCGCATTTCTCGACTGACGACTTACGACTGACCGCTTTGATATGCCCCGCCTCCAAGGGATTGCGTCCGTATTCGAGGGCGTCGGCATCGCGTTCGATGCCATTCGCTCCAACAAGGTTCGCGCCGGCCTAACGATTCTTGGCGTCGCCGTGGGCGTGTTCGTGGTCGTCGGCATGTCTGCGGCGGTCCACGGCATCAACGCGAGCGTCGCGCGCGACCTGGAATCCGCCGGGCCAACGAGCTTCTACGTCTATCGCGTGCCGATCTCCCTGGGTGAGGCATGCGACGGTACCGACGATACCTGCCCGTGGCGGCGCAATCCGCCGCTCACCATCGATGAAGCCGCCGCGATCGGTCGCCTGGAATCGGTCGAGGCGGTGACGGCACACGTCGGTACGAACGCGTCGTTCAAGTATCACGATCGACTCCTCCGCAGCACAGGGCTCGATGCGTACACGCCCAATTGGACCGACGTTGACGGCGGTGATATCTATCCGGGCCGCAGCTTCACGTATGCCGAGCACCAGACCGCGGCGCACGTCGTGATCGTGAACGAGAAGATGGCGACGCAACTGTTCAACGATTCCGACCCGCTGGACAAGACGATCGACGTCAACGGCGTGCCCTTCACCGTGATCGGGGTCTATCACTACACGGCGAGCTTCCTCGGGAAACCCGGATCGTCCACGAGCGGCGACGCGCCCATGGCCATCGTGCCGCTCGAGACGGCTCGGCGTGACCTCAGCGCGAGCCTGCACTGGCTCGACCTGACGGTGAAGCCGAGATCCACCGCGTCCCAGGCCGAAGCGATCGATGACGTCACCGCGCTCCTTCGCGCGCGACGCGGCATCCGTCCCGCAACGGCTAACACTTTCGCCGTCGTTACGTCCGACCGGCTGCTCGAGGTCTACAACGGCTTCTTCGGAGTGTTCTTCCTCGTCATGGTGGCGCTGTCGGGCGTTGGGCTCATGGTGGGCGGTGTTGGGGTGGTCGCGATCATGATGATCAGCGTCACCGAGCGCACACGCGAGATCGGCGTGCGAAAGGCGTTAGGCGCCACGCGCCGGATCATCCTCTGGCAGTTCCTCGTCGAAGCCGCGACGCTGACGTCGATCGGCGCGGTGGCAGGGTTGGTGGCCGGCGGCATCCTGGCCGCGCTGATCGACCACTTCACGCCCATCCCCGCATCGATTCCGGCGGGCGCGGTCGTCGCGGCTCTGGCGGCGAGTGCCGTGACCGGCATCCTGTTCGGCATGATGCCCGCGGCTCGCGCCGCGCGCCTCGATCCGGTCGAAGCGCTCCGGTACGAGTAAGCCCGGAGCTCGGCGCACAGCGATCGATAGCGAACAACGGAACGCGGCTGAACTTCGGTCTTGATTTAGGCCCACCTAAATATATTTTTCCCGTCGGCTCACAATCTTCATCCTCCAGACCGCGTATCTTTCTTGTGAATGGATTCACAAGAACGATCCAGGCGGGGCTCTCCAGCCTTCAGCTTCGACGTCCGCTGACCCATGCGATTCACCGACGTTCTCGCGATTGCGCTGGGACAGATCCGAGCGAATAAGCTTCGCTCGTTCTTCACGCTGCTTGGCATCATCGTGTCCGTCGCATTTCTCGTGGCCGTCGTCGCGATCATTCAGGGAATGAACGCGTACGTGCGCGAGAACATCGCCGGAGCGGTGGTGGGCGCCAACTCGTTCCAGGTGCGCCGCACTCCGCTCCAGCTCGCGCCGGTGAGCGACAACGAGATGGACCGCATTCGCCGGCGGCCCAGGATCAGCCTGCGAGACGCCGAAGCGGTCACAGCCGCGCTGCCAGAAGCGAGGGCCATCAGCATTCAGTCAGGCTGGCCCACCCCGCAGGCGGACGTCGTGTGGCGCGACAAGACGCTTGGCGACGTACCGATCTTCGGTGTGACGCCTTCGTACCAAGAGGTACAGGACTATCGGCTTGCCGCCGGCCGGCCGCTGACCGACATGGACATCGCGCAGCGGCAACCGGTAATCGTCGTGGGCGCCGACATCGCGACCAAGCTGTTCGAGAACGTGGAAGCCGTGGGGCGCGACGTCCGCATCCTGGGCGAGCGGCTTACTATCGTTGGTGTGATTAAGCCGAAGGGACGCGTGCTGGGTCAGTCGTTCGACGCCTTCGTCCTGATGCCCCTTCCTCGGTTCGAGATGCTCTACGGTCGGCGCAGCACGACGACCATCTCGGTCAAGATGAACGAAGCGGTCGACGTGGCCCCGGCGATGGCGCGCGCCGAGGAGGCCATGCGCATCGCCCACGGCCTGCGGCCGGGCGAGGACAACGATTTCTCCGTCGAAACCGCGGACGCGCTCGTCAATTTCTGGAAGACCCTGACCCGTGTGCTCTTCAGTGTCATCCCGGCGGTCGTCGCCATCGGCATCGTGGTTGGCGGCATCGTCATCATGAACATCATGCTCATGGCGGTAACCGAGCGGACGCGAGAGATCGGGATCCGAAAAGCCGTGGGCGCGACGCGGGCGGACATCAGCCGGCAGTTCTTCGTCGAGACGATCACCCTCTCGAGCCTCGGTGGGGCGTTAGGCGTTCTCGGTGGATGGGCGTTCGCCGCCCTCATCGCATTCGCCTCTCCGCTGCCGGCACGCGTGAGCTCCTGGTCCGTGCTGGCCGCTCTAGCGTTAGGCGGAACGGTTGGAATAGTTTTCGGCGTGTATCCCGCGCGACGAGCCGCCCTGCTCGACCCGATTACCGCACTGCGCGCCGAGTAGCCTCACGCCTCGCGGACTGCGATGAAACTTCACGATCAACTGCGCGAGAACGTCGGCATCGCCTTCGATGCGCTGCGCTCGAGTAAGCTGCGCTCTGCATTGACGATCCTGGGCGTCGTCATTGGCGTGTCGACGGTCATGTCGATGGCGGCGATCGTGCGCGGGATCCAGCGGCAGATCGTGAAGACAATCGAGATCGCGGGGCCGACGACCTTCTACGTCATGAAGGTCTACTCGCAAACGCCGCTGAATCCCGACGCGCTGCCGAAATGGGTCCGCGTTCGCCCGGACCTCACCAAGCGGGAAGCCGAGCGGGTCGCCCAGCTTCCGGAGATCGGTTACGCCGCGATCTGGGCGCAGATCATCGGTCGGCTGGAATACCAGGGCCAGCGCACCCAGCCGGCGCAACTCATCGGAGCGGATGACCGGTTCACCGAGATCCAGGGCGGCGATCTCGCCGCGGGACGCTGGTTCACGCGTGCTGAGCTCTCCTCCGGCTCGCCGGTGGCTGTCGTCAACGAGAACTCGGCGCGCAGGCTGTTCGGGCGCGAGTACGCAATCGGGAAAACCATTCGGTTAGGCGGACGGCCGGTCGAGGTCATTGGCCTTTACGTGCCGCCGGAAAACATCTTCGCTCCACCAGGAACGCAAACCAGCGCGATCGTTCCGTACCTGCTGGTCGAGCATCAATTCACGATGGACAAGACCAACGGTCTCTACATCGCCGTGAAGCCCCGTCCAGGCATCCCTGTCGAGCAGGCGCAGGAAGCGGTGACGGTTCTCCTTCGTGAGCTTCGCCATCTCCGACCGTCCGAGAAAAACACGTTCGACCTCATCACGCAGGACCAGATCCTCGACATCTTCGACAAGCTCACCGGCGCGTTCTTCCTCGTCATGATTGTGCTGTCGTCCGTCGGGCTCATGGTGGGGGGTATCGGCGTAATGGCCATCATGATGGTTTCGGTGACTGATCGGACGCGGGAGATCGGCGTACGCAAGGCGCTCGGCGCCACGCGGAGCGACATCATGCTCCAGTTCCTCATCGAGGCCGCGACACTCACGGGAATTGGTGGCGCGATCGGAATCGTGATCGGGCTCGGCGCAGGCGGTGTGGTCACGAAAATCATGAACGTCGATGCCGCGCCTCCCACGACGCTCACGGCCATCGCCGTCACCGTATCGATCGGGATTGGCGTCGTGTTCGGGCTCCTCCCGGCACGTCGGGCAGCACGCCTCGACCCGGTCGAGGCGCTGCGCTACGAGTAGCTCCTGTTAGCTTCTTCGCATGGCCGATCTGAATGTTCTCGCGATCTTCGCGCACCGGGATGACGCCGAGCTCACGTGCGGCGGTACGCTGATCAAGCTTGCCTCCCAAGGGCATCGGACTGGAGTCCTGGATCTCACCGAGGGTGAGATGGGCACGCGTGGCTCTGCCGAGCTCCGGGCGCAGGAGGCCGAACGGGCTGGGGCGGTACTCGGGCTCGCGGTCCGCGAGAACCTGAAGCTCCCCGACGCCGGGATCGTCAACACGCCGGAGACGCGTCGTCTCGTCGCCCGCGTCATTCGCCGCCATCGGCCATCGATCGTGATCGCGCCAGCGCCACAGGGACGTCATCCCGATCACCGGGTGGCGGCGGAGCTCGTGCGCGATGCGTGCTTCATTTCAGGGCTGGGCAAGGTGGAACCGGATCTCGCGAAGCATCGCCCGCGGAAGGTCATCCACTGCGTCACGTATCGAGAGGACAGCGTACGACCATCGTTCGTGGTGGACATCTCCGATCAGTTCGAGCGCAAGCTCGAGGCGATTCGCTGCTACGGCTCGCAGTTCGATGCCGTCACGCAGGCCGGTGAGGTGTACCCGAACGGTGACCCGCTCTACGAGATCGTTCGTCATCAGGCGGCGCACTATGGCTCGTTGATCCGCACCCGGTACGGCGAGCCATTCTTCACGACGGAAACCATGCGCGTCGACGACATCACCACACTCGAGGTAGCGACGTTTTGAGCATTTCAACTGGCTCTACTGGATCGAACGCCGACTCGGTGTCCTACGGGTCCTATCTGGCACTCGACGAGCTGCTTTCGCTGCAGCGCCCTCGGTTGCCCGATCATCCCGACGAGCTTCTCTTCATCGTCGTGCACCAGGCCAGCGAGCTGTGGTTCAAGTGCATGCTGCACGAGATGGATCACCTGACCCACGCGATGGAACGTGGAGAGGTGATGTACGCGGTGCTGACGGTTCAACGGATGAATGCGCTGGTGCAGATCGTGGCCGCGCAACTGTCGGCGCTCGAAACGATGCCCCCGCAACATTTCGCTCAGTTTCGCGGCTACCTCGGAAGCTCCAGCGGATCGCAGAGCGTGCAGTTCCGCGCGCTCGAAGCCGCGTCAGGCGCGCGCGACCCGCACTTCCTGCAGGTGATTCAGGAGCACGGTCCGGTGCCGGAGCTCGTGCAGCGCGCGCTCGATCAGCCAACGCTCGAGGAACTGTTCGAGCGCCTCGTCGCGCGCGAGGGCGTGACGGTGCAATCGCTGTATACGGGCCCTGCTCCGACACCGCTCTTTCTCCTCGCCGAGGGTCTGCTGGCATACGACTCGGGGTTCGCGAGGTGGCGGTTCCTGCACGTTCAACTCGTGGAGCGGATCATCGGCCCCATGACGGCCGGCAGCGGGGGCACGTTAGGCGCGCGGTATCTCCAGCGAACGGTGTCTCAGCGCTTCCTGCCGCGTCTGTGGGCGGTTCGCGCCGAGTTCTTCAATCCGTCGCGGGCTGCGGCGGCCGCCGATGCCCCCGCGTCGAACGGCGAAGGGACGCGGTGATTCGCGACATCAGCATTGCGCTCCGCGAAGGAACACCTGAATGGCCGGGAGATACGCCCTATGCGTGCCGCTGGGCGTCACTGATCGCGAAGGGTGAAAGCGTGAACGTGTCCGCGGTGCTCGGGAGCCCGCACGTAGGGACGCACGCGGACGCACCGTTGCACGTGAAGGATGGATGGCCGGGGTCCCACGAGCTTCCGCTCGACGCGTTTGTTGGGCCTGCGACCGTCGTCGACGTCAGTGCGGCTTCCGGTCTGATCGAAGCCGCCGAGTTGTCGTATGACCCGGACGTACACGGCGAGCGGTTGCTGCTCCGCACCGGTCGCACGATCGCCGGAGGTCAGTTTCCTGACGACTGGCCGTGCTTGAGCGAAGCGTGCGCGCGCACGCTCCTCGGCCGTGGGCTCCGGCTCCTTGGCGTCGACGCGCCGTCGGTCGACCCACGCGAAAGCAAGACCCTGGCCGTACACCACATGCTCTTCTCGTCGAATGCGTACATCCTTGAGAACCTCGATCTGCGGCGAGTGACACCGGGGCACTACGAGCTGATCGCCCTGCCGCTCAAGTACATGGCGTTGGACGCCGCGCCGGTGCGGGCGGTGCTGCGAGACACCCAGGGCTGACGGCGTCGGTGCCTAACGGTCCTGAGCTCGCGATTCGCGCCGAGCACGTCACGCGCGATTTCGGACCGGTGCGCGCGCTCGATGCGCTCTCGCTCGAGATCCCGAAGGGCATCGTGTTCGGGTTTCTCGGGCCGAACGGAGCCGGCAAGACGACCGCGATTCGCGTGCTGCTCGGGCTCATCGATCCCAGCGCAGGGCACGCGGAGGTGCTGGGCCTCGACACGCGGCGCGATGGCTCCGCCATTCGCACGCGGTGCGGGGCGCTGCTCGAGCATCCGGGACTCTACGAGCGCCTCTCGGCCTACGACAACCTGGATTTCTACGGGCGTGCCTGGCGGATCCCGCGTGGCGACCGGCAAGAGCGCATTCGCGAGCTGCTCACGCGCTTCGGCCTCTGGGAACGTCGAGAGGACCCGGTCGGGCGATGGAGCCGAGGGATGAAGCAAAAGCTTGCTGTCGCGCGTGCGGTCCTTCACCGGCCGGCGTTGGTGTTTCTCGACGAGCCGACGTCAGGACTCGACCCGGTCGCGACCGCCGGCCTGCGCGAGGACCTGGCCGCGCTGGCCGCGCAGGAGGGAGTGACCGTCTTTCTCACCACGCACAACCTCAACGAGGCAGAACGCCTCTGCGCACAGGTTGGCGTGATTCGCGGCGGCAAGCTGCTCGCGGTCGGGAGTCCGGAGCAATTGCGCGCGCGGGGCGATTCGGGACGCGTGGACATTCTCACGACGGGCATCACGGAGGAGCTCGTTAGGCATCTGGCCGGCCTCCCTGACGTTCGAACGGCCACGGCCAGCGGCGATCACCTCGCGGTCTCCCTGTCCAACGGTGCCAGCGTGGCGCCCATTGTCGCGTGGCTCGTGCAGCATGAGGTCGGCGTCGAAGAAGTGCGAAAGGTCCGCGCCACGCTCGAAGACGCGTTCCTCGACCTCATGGGCGCGGAAACCACGAACGGCGAGGCCGCCGGAGGCACGACGTGATCCACGACATCTGGACGGTTGTCTGGAAAGAGTGGCAGGAGTTTCGCGATCAGTTGCTCTCGCTTAGGCGCGGCGGCCTCTCGGCGTTGATTCTCGCGCTGATCCTCGGAGTCGTGGCGCCGGTGCAGCTTGGCGCCGAATGGGTCGAGTCGCGCCTGATCATCGGCTATTGGCCTTTCCTTGCCGCGACGATGGTGTCCTCGCTCATCGCAGATTCGGTTGCGGGAGAGCGAGAACGGCACACCCTCGAGACACTCCTCGCAAGCCGCCTCTCCGATTCGGCAATCCTGATCGGCAAGATCATCGCGGCCGTGATGTATGGCGTTGGGTTCGCCGTCGCAAACCTGGCGATCGGCCTCATCGCGGTAAACGTTGCTCATGGCGAGAACGGATTGATCCTCTTCGCCCCACAACGGTTCATGGTGACGATCGTCTTCACGATCCTGGCATCGCTTCTCATGGCCGGTATTGGCGTTTTCATCTCCCTTCGTGCATCGACAGTCAAACAGGCGCAGCAGGCGTTCGGGATCGCGATCATCGTCCTCACGATGGGGCCGCTCCTGCTGTTCAACGCTCTGAGCTACGAAACCCGCACCGCATTCATCGCCCGCCTCGGCCGCGTCGGAGAGACGCGTATCGAGGCTTATGTCGTGGCGGGACTGTTCGTTCTGTCAGCGATCGTGATCGCAGGGGCACTCGCCAGGTTCAAGCGGGGAAAGCTCGTCTTCGACTGACCCCGATCATCGGCGGGTTTTCCCGCGGTATCGCTAACCGCTATATTCACTTATGCCACAGCCCGTATATCTCGATCACGCCGCGACGACCCCTGTTCGCAAGGAGGTGTTCGAGGTGATGGAGCCGTTTTACGGCCCGCGCTTCGGAAACCCTTCGAGCGTGCACCGTTGGGGACGTGAGGCACGCGCCGCGCTGGACGAAGCCCGCGAGCGCGTTGCCCGTTGTCTCGGCGCACACCCCGACGAGGTCTGCTTCACGTCAGGTGGTACGGAAGCCGACAACCTCGCGGTCCTCGGCCCGCTCCGCTCGCAGGTCGAGAAAGGCCGTCGCGTCATCCTGTCCACACCGATAGAGCACAAGGCAGTGCTCGAGACGGTCCATCATGCGGCGCACGATGGGGTGACCGAGCGGATGCTCACCGTCACGAAGGGTGGCATCGTCGATCTTGCTGCCAGCGACGCCGCGATCGACGACTCGGTTGCGGTCTGCACGGTGATGTGGGTGAACAACGAGGTCGGCACGATCCAGCCCGTCCCCGAGATCGCGGAACGCGTCAAGGCGCGCGGCGGAATCATGCACACCGACGCCGTGCAAGCGTTCGGGAAGATCGACATCAACGTGAGCAAGCTCGGAATCGACCTGCTCTCGATCTCCGGCCACAAGATCGGCGCGCCCAAGGGTGTTGGCGCGATGTACATCCGACGCGGAACGCGGATCGATCCGCTTTTTCATGGCGGGTCGCAGGACCGTGGCCGCCGCCCGGGCACCGAGAACGTCGCTTACGCCGTGGCGCTTTCCCGTGCCGCGGAACTCGCCGTCGAGGAGCGCGAAACCGAATGGGCCCGCGTCGAGTCGCTTCGTGACTCGCTCGAAGAAGGATTGCTCGCTCGCATTCCTGACGCCGTGGTGCACGGGCGTGGCGCCCCGCGTGCGCCGCACGTCCTCAACATCTCGGTCCCGGGCACGGACAGCGAGTCGCTGCTCATGGCGCTCGATCTCGCCGGAGTGGCGGCATCTGCCGGCTCGGCGTGTCAGAGCGGAAACGTGACCCCGTCGCACGTGCTGCTCGCGATGGGCGTCAAGGCCGACCTCGCGATCGCCGCCGTGCGCATGAGCCTCGGGTCGCTCACGACTCCCGAGCACATCACGCGCGTGGTGGAGCTCTTCCCTGCCCTCATCGCGAAGGCACGCCGCCTGTCCGGCGCAGCCTAACGATCGAATGAGCGAGCGGGTACTGGTCGCGATGTCGGGCGGCGTGGATTCATCGGTCGCCGCCGCCCTGCTTCACGAGCAGGGCTACGAGGTCATCGGCGCCACGATGAAGCTGTTCTGCTACGGCGACGACGTCCCCGACCGCCCGTGCTGCTCGCTCGATTCCATCAACGACGCGCGGCGCGTGTGCGAGCGACTGGGCGTCCCGCACTACGTGCTCAACCTCGAGAGCGCATTCGGGCGCGACGTGATCGATGACTTCGTGACACAGTACGCCGCCGGTCGGACGCCGATCCCGTGCGTCCGATGCAATACGTTCACGAAGTTCCGCGATCTGCTCCACAAGGCCGACGCGCTGGACGCCCAGTGGATCGCGACCGGTCACTACGCGCGCACGCGATCAGGCGAGCTGCTGCGCGGGCAGGACACGACCAAGGACCAGAGCTACTTCCTCTGGGGGATCGACCGCTCGGTCGTTAGGCGCATGCTGCTCCCGGTCGGCGAGATGACGAAGCCCGAGACACGTGAACGTGCCCGGGCGCTCGGCCTCACGGTCGTCGCCGACAAGGTGGAGAGCCAGGATATCTGCTTCGTTCCCGACGGCGACCATGCGAAGGTGATCGCTCGCCGCCTTGGGCGTGATACCCCGTCGCTGTCGCGCGGCCCGGTCGTGTTGTTCGACGGCACTGTCGTCGGGGAGCATGACGGCTACGCGCGGTATACGATCGGCCAACGCCGCGGCGTTCCGGGCGGGTTCGCGGAGGCAATGTACGTGGTGGCGATTCGTCCCGCGGACCGCGCGGTCGTCATCGGACCACGTGCGGCACTCCTCGGGCGTGGTGTGGTTGCCCGCGAGATGAACTGGCTCGTCGATCCCATGCCGGTCGGTGCGCGCGTCGAGGTGCAGGTGCGCCATCGCGCGCACGCGACGCCAGCGGAAATCGTTAGGGTCGACGGCGCCGAAGTTGAGCTGGCACTGGAGGAGCCGGTGTCCGCCATCACTCCGGGCCAGTCCCTCGTGCTCTACGACGGGGACCGGGTCCTGGGCGGCGGGTTCATCGAGCGTGGTGGCGCCGGCGCGCGTACCGCGCTTCCCGTGCTCGCGGCATAGCATTACGCCCTTTAGTACTTCAGGCCACCGGCCTCCGCGAACTCCCGCATCATCCGCTCCTGCTCTTCCGTCAGCTTCTCCGGAACGGAGATCTGCACCTCGATGATCAGGTCACCCCGCTGACCGTCTTTCGCGATGCCCTGGCCGCGAACGCGGAAGCGTCGTCCCGATGCGGTGCCTGCCGGGATCCGAATCGCCACGCGCTTTTTTTCGAGCGTCGTCACGCTGATCTTCGAGCCTAACGTCGCCTGCGCAATGTTGATCGGGACCGTCGCGACGAGATCCAACCCGTCGCGCTTGTAGAAGCGATCCGGCTGTACCTGAAGCGTGATCACGAGATCGCCCGGCGGCGCACCGGCCGATCCTCGGCCACCCTGCCCCTTGAGCCGAATCTTGGTACCGGTATCGGATCCGGCCGGGACGGTGATCATCACCTTCTTCCGGTTGCGCACTTCCCCCGCGCCGCCGCATTTGGGTCATCGCTCGGAAGGAATCTGTCCGCGACCGAGACACATCGGGCAGGGACGGTTTACCGCGAATCCGCCCTGACCGAACGAGATCACGCCGCGTCCATTGCACTCGGGACACACTTTCAGTGTCGCGCCGGGTGCGGCACCCGACCCGTTACAGACGTCGCACTCCTCGTTCACCTCGAGCTCGACCGAGACCTTGTCGCCCGTCGCCGCGACGCGGAACGGGACGTCGAGCATCGTTTCGACGGTTTGGCCGCGCTGCTCTTCCCGCTGACGGGACGCGCCACCTCGTTGCGCGCCACCGCCACCGAACATCGACGCGAACAAGTCGCCGAGGGCGCCGATGCCGCCGATGTCGAAGTCCTGGAAACGGAAGTCCTGCTCGCGGCCGGCGCCACCGCCGGTACCGCCGGGTCGAGGCGCACCGGATGGTCGCGGCCCGCCGCGGGCCCCGCCGCCCCCGAAACCGCCGAACGCCCCGAGCCGACGCATGTCGTCGTACTGTTTCCGCTTTTCAGCGTCGCCCAGGACCGTGTACGCCTCGGAGATCTCCTTGAAGCGCTCCGCGGCCTTGGCGTCGTTCGGGTTCTTGTCCGGGTGGTGCTTGGCAGCGAGTCGGCGGTACTGCTTCTTGATCTCGTCCTGTGATGCCGATGACGAGACGCCGAGGACCGCGTAGAAGTCCTTCGTTTGCGCCATGTGATCAGGTCAGCGTGTCTTCAGCCGTTCCACTGCTTCACGACGACGCGTGCCGGCCGGAGCAGCTGTCCGTTGAACACATAGCCGCGCTGGTAGACTTTCCCCACCAAATGGTCGTCCTCGGCCGAAAGTGCTGGCTCGGTGCCAACCGCCTCGTGGACTTTCGGGTCGAACGGCTGATCGAGCGGATCGACGACCTCCAGCCCGTTGCCCGCGAGCGACTTCAGCATCTTCCGCTCGACCATGTCCACGCCCTGGACGACCGTCGCCGCGTCCACAGTGGCTGGATCGACGTGGGCAAACCGCGTGAGGTCATCGAGCGCGTCGATGAGACCGCGCACCATCTCGCCCTGAGCGCGCGACCCGGCCTCCTGGCGTTCCCGTGCGGCTCGTTTGCGGAAGTTGTCGTACTCAGCCGCCAGTCGGAGATGCTTGTCACGCTGCTCGTCGACCCGTCGCTGCCAGTCATCGCGGGACGAGAGCTCGGCCACGTCGCTGCCCGTGTCGGGCGCTCCGCTTCCGTCCCCCTGCTCCGTGACGGGGGCCTGGTCCGTTGGCGACTGATCGTCCTCGCCGTTCACGGATGCGCTGCCGCGGGCGCCGCGCTCGTAGGCGTCCTCGGAGTTCGATGGATCGGAGTTTCGTTTCCTATCGTTCATTGAACGCTGCTGGTGTGCGGTGAAATGTCTTCGGAGCGCGAGCGGCGTGCAACCGAGTGGCACACCGAACGGTAGGTGAGTTTGACGGGCAACGCGCGTGCCCCGGGAGATCTGCCGATGCGGCAGACCGGGAAATTCGACTCTGACCACAATTCCCTCTAGAGCATGCGGCGCAGAATGTCGAGGGCTGCCTGGGTGGATCGGAACCGTATTTCGGCTCGGTCGCCAATGAAGCGCGAGCCGTGCGTCCTCACGGTTCCCTGAACGTCGACGCCAATCCAGACGAGCCCCACAGGCTTGTCGGCCGTCCCCCCACCAGGCCCGGCAACCCCGGTGATCGACATCCCGACCTCTGCGCCAACCAGTCGTCGGACACCGGCCGCCATCTCGATTGCCACCTGCTCGCTCACGGCGCCGTGAGCGTCGAGCGTCTCCTGCTGGACGCCGAGCACCCCGCGCTTCACGTCGTTCGAGTACGCGATCACTCCGCCGAGTACGACAGAGCTGGACCCAGGGATCGCAGTGAGGCGCGCGCCGAGCAGGCCTCCGGTACAGCTTTCGGCGACGGCGATGTGGAGCGCGCGGGCCTCACAGGCCTGCAGAATGGTCGCCGCCAGGTCGGTTCCGTCCTCGCCGTATGCATAACGCGAGATGAGCTCACGCAACTGCGAGGCGGCCTGGTTCAGCGCTTCATCGGCCTCGATCCCACCGCGGCCGCGCGACGTTAGGCGCAGGTCGACGCCCTCCTGCCCCGGCAGGTAGGCGAGCGACAGCCCGTCGACGCCAGACGCCAGAGGCCCGAGCACGTCCGCGAGCTTCGACTCCGCGATTCCGGTGGTCCGAATGGTTCGCGACCTGACCACAGTGAAGGCAGCGTCAAACCGACCCTGCAACCGCGGCAGCAACTCATCGGCCAGCATGCCGCGCATCTCACGCGGAACGCCCGGCAACATGGCGCACCATCGCCCGCCTTCGTCCTCCAGCCAGATTCCTGGCGCCGTGCCGTGGCGATTCGTGAGGACCGTTGCGCCGCGCGGGATCATGATCTGACCGCGATTCGACAGCGGGATCTCGCCCCGGCCGCGTTCCCGCCACAGTGCGCAAAGCGCGTCCCACCGCTCCTCGTCAGGCACCAGGTCGCGGCCGAACAGCTCGGCAATCGCAGGCCGCGTGCGGTCATCGCTCGTGGGGCCGAGGCCACCGGTTGTGATGACGGCACCCGTGCGGTCGAGCGCCTCGCGAACGGCTTGGGCGATCTCGGCCGCGTCATCACCCACGGTGGCACGTCGTACGATCGATACGCCGATCGAGGCGAGCGTGCGCGCGAGATGGGCCGCGTTGGTGTCGATTGTGAATCCCAGCAGTAGCTCGTCGCCGATGGTAATCAGTTCCACATTCATGGAACGAAACCTACCCACTATTCGCTAGCGGCTACCGGTTCGCTTCTCTCGCCGAGCTGCCGAGGATGTAGCCATACCGCCGCGCGTAGAGCGCGAGCGAGTACAGGGTCAACGCGACTGCGCCAACCATCGACGCGGCGGCCACGCAGCCGTTGAATAGCGCGAAGTGGCGCCACCAGTCGGACGTCCAGTGCTGGTCGGCGGCGAGCGCGGCGGCAAAGAACCAGAAGAAGGATGCGCCAGCCCAGATCGACTGGAAGGCCGTCTTCCACTTCGCGGGCCCGATCGCCGAGATGATCAGGCCGCGTCGCGCGGCGAACTGCCGGAACAGAGTCATGATCAGCTCGCGGCCAAGCACGATGAGCACGACCCAGAGCGGGAACGCCACAAGTCCGATCGGTGTGACGACTGGCCACGCCTCATGCGGGCCGGCCATGACAGGCCCGATCGTATTGGGGAGCGCCCAATCGTCAGGGAGAGGGAGCGCCGACACAAGGGGCAGGCCGCGCGTGAGCCACCACATGGGCGCGAGCGTGCACAGGAGCAGAAGCTTGTCGGCGAGCGGGTCAAGCAGGCGACCGAGGTCCGTCACGAGATTGCGGGAACGCGCCAACTTCCCGTCATAGTAGTCGGTCACCGCGGCGGCGACGTACAGAACCCACCCTGCCAGCCGAAGGGGCCAGGAAGGCATGACGATCATCCACGCGATGGCCGGCGCGACGGCAATGCGAGCAGCGGTGATCGCGTTAGGCAGGTTCACGAAGTCGTTGGCCTGGGGGACCTGGGGGATGTGATTCCGGTCATCCGGCCGCCCGCAGCGGCGCTGCTACGCGAGCGACTTGAGGACCAGCTTGCTCACAGCTTTCAGCGTATCGAACACACCGTCGCCGCTGACCGCGACCGCCTCGAAATATGTCGCGCGCTCAACCCACTCACCGGAGGGAATCTGCTCCACGAGGTTCTCGCCGGCGTGGAAGGGATCCGGCGCAATTCGCTGGCGAGCGCCATCGCTTACTTCCCAGCCCGGGTTCAGCTGCGCCTGCAGGTCGCGAACGGGCGCGGCGTTCGGCAGGTCGCGTTTGTTGTACTGGATCACGAACGGCATCTTCGTGAGGTCGTACCCGTACTCGGCCATGTTGTCGTACAGGTTCTGCATCGATTCCTGGTTCGCTTCCATCCGCTCCATCTGCGAGTCGGCGACGAACACGATCCCGTCGACTCCCTTGAGAATGAGCTTGCGGCTCGCATTGTAGTACACCTGGCCGGGCACGGTGTACAGATGGAACCGGGTCTTGAAGCCGCGAATCGTCCCCAGATCGACAGGGAGAAAGTCGAAGAACAGCGTGCGCTCGGTCTCGGTGGCGAGCGAGATGAGCTTGCCGCGCGTGCTCGGCGAGACCTTGCCGTACACGTGCTCGAGATTCGTCGTCTTGCCGCCGAGCCCGGGACCGTAATAGACGATTTTGCAGTTGATCTCGCGCGAGGCGTAGTTGATCATCGACATGGCGTCGGCCTCGCGTTACTGGAACAGGCGGTCGATCTCGTCGTCAGCATCGGCGAGAACGTTAGGCTTGCCGGCGCCGGACTGGCCGCGGCTGAACACTTCGTCGAACACCTTGGACAGATCCTCGACAGTCTGCCGCATTTTCAGGCGCACCAGTCCGAGAGTCGTTCGGTTGTCGAACAGGACAACGAGAATCACCCGCCGCACCACGTCCGCGAGCAGCATGGACTCTCGTTCGCCCTGATGGAAAAGCGTGTTGAAGTCGGTCTCGCCGATGAGCTTCGCCAGCTGATCGTTCGCGCTGAAATCGGCAGCGGTCAGCGTCGCGAACGCGGTCGCGTCGAAGTTCGGTTTCTCGCCGACGGTCGTGACGAGCTGTCCGCTGCGATCGACCAGGAGCGCGCAGCGGGCGTTGCTATCGTACAGGAATCGTTGCAGCAGCCGGTTGATCGCGCCGAAATCGTCCTCGGTGAACGACCAGCTCGTAGCACCTACGGGCATGGGTTCTCGTGGTTGGGCCGAAGCTAGTCAGGCCAGTTGGCGCTCGACCCGATCGAGGAGTCGGCGGGCGCGGCGCTTGAAATCGGCGCGCCGCTCCCAGCGAATGTAGTCCTCGAGCAGCCGCGCCGTTTCCGGCGTGCGCTGCCCGCGGAGGTAGCTCAACGCCGCGTAGCGACGCATCGGACGAGCGCTGAACAGGTCTCGTTTGCGCGCGTGCTGTTCGCGGCTCCACAGCACGAGCCCCGTGGCAAACCCACCCAAGAATCCAAGCGCCACGAGGCGCGTCCGGTTGGCGGTCGACATGGTCAGGCCATCTCCCGGCGTGCGGAAAGCGCCTGCGCTATCGTGACGCCGTCGGCGTATTCCAGGTCGCCGCCCACAGGAAGTCCACGCGCGATGCGTGTGACGGCAAGGCGATAGGGTGCAAGCTGTCGCTGGACGTACAACGCCGTTGCCTCCCCTTCGAGACTCGGATTTGTGGCGATGATCACCTCGCGAACCCCACCCTGCGACACACGGTCCACCAATCGATCGATCGTGAGGTCCTCGGGCCCGACGCCGTCCAGCGGCGAAAGTCGGCCTCCGAGAACATGATACAAGCCCCTGAACTCACCGGCGCGCTCGATCGCGCCGATATCCGACGCTTCTTCGACTGCGCAGATGAGTGCGGCGTCACGCCGTTGATCGCGGCAAATCGCACACAACTCTTCCTCGGTAAGATTGAAGCATCGGGCACACGGCCGCACGCGCTCGGCCAGCGTCACGAGCGCGGCGGCGAGCCGCTGACTGGTTTCGGGAGGCTGTCGCAGGAGATGGTAGGTCAGGCGCAGCGCCGTCTTGCGGCCAATGCCGGGGAGACGGGAAAGCTCCGTCGTGAGATCTTCTATGGCCGACACGAGAGGGAACCGGGAACTGGTAACCGGGAACCGAGACGCCTCGGAGGCACGGTTCCCCGTTCCCCGTTCCCGGTTCCCCTCGGCACTAGAAAGGCAACTTGAAGGGGAGATTCATGCCTCCCGCCAGCTTCCCCATCTCTTCCTGCGCGAGATCGGCCGCCTTCTTTTGCGCCTCGACCACCGCGACCAGGATGAGGTCCTCAAGCATCTCGACGTCGGACGCATTCACGACGGTGGGGTCGATCTTGATCTTGCGGATTTGCCCTTTGCCATCGGCCTCGACCGTCACCATTCCGCCGCCAGACGCGGCGTTGACGGTTCGGGCTTCGAGCTCATCCTGGATCTGCTTCAGCCGACCCTGCATCTGCTGCGCCTGCTGCAGGATCTTCATGATGTCGGGCATCGGTACCACGCATCGCTGGTGGAGAGGCCAAAAAGCTACCCGTCGCTCGCGCCGGGTTGCAAGCGGAAGCGAATGGTCGCACAGCGGCATCGTACCGCTGGAAGAATCAGTCCAGAAGCTCGAGATCGAGCGCGTCGATGGCCGCGCCCAGCACAGGATCGCGCTTGCGAAGCGACGTGATGCGCTGCTCGCGGATCTCCTGCTCCGTAACCCGCTTGGGTGATCCCGACGCCGTTGGCCCGTTAGGCCGCGTGATGGTAACACGTTCGACCGCCGGGAACATACTCTTGACCACGGCGAGCATGTCGGCCTTGCTCATCTCAAGCGCGTCCGCCGCCGCTTCATCGTCGGCCTGGACCGTAAGCGCCCCGGCGGCCGAGATAGCCGACGGTGTGGCCTGTTCCAGAAAGGGAGCGAGCAGCATGCGACTCGACCGCAGCGACGCCACGATGTCATCCCACCGCTCCGTGATGACGTTGATGCTCGGTACGGCAGTGGTCGCGACCGAACGCGGACGTGGCGGAGCAGGAGCCGTTGCAACGGCTGGATTAGCCGCGCTCGCCGTAGGGGCGCTTCCGGACGGCGGCGGCATCCACGACGCATCGCCGCGGGATCGCGTCGCCTGATCACGCACGAGAGGCGGGGCCGGGCGATCCGGCGGCGCGGAATCGCCGGCGCTTCTTCTGGGCGTGTCGACGGGCCCTGGACCGGTGCCCATAGCCGCCGGTCGCCCGCTCGTGCTGCTCGGTGACGCAGCGGTCGAGCGCGCGGTTGGGCCGCTTCCGCCATCGCCAAGACCACGGAGCACATCCTCGATCGTGACTGAGCGATCGAGCAACGCAAACCGGACCATCAGGGTTTCGAGCAGGAGCTGCTGCTGGCCGCTCTTTCTGAAGCGCGGCTCGAGCTCACCGATGGCGGCAAGCATCCGCAGGAGGTCCGCCGCGGTCAGGCGGTCGCGACGCTCGACGAGGATCGCGCGGGCGCGCTCGGATACTTCCACGGACGTCGAGCCTAACGTGACGGCCAGCTGCGCCCGGAGCATGTCGGCGAGGCCGGTGAGGAACAGGCCGAAATCGATGCCCGACTCACCAAGCCGCTGCATCATCGGGAAGACATCGCCGGCCCGGCGGTCCGCGATTATCGCCAGCGCCTCGAGGTACTCGTCTTCCGCGACGAGCCCGAGCGCGTCGCGAACACGCTCCGCGGTGAGCGGGCCGTCGCCTAACGACAAGGACTGATCGGTGAGACTCAGGGCATCGCGCATGGACCCGTCGGCCGCGCGCGCGATCATCGCCAGCGCTTCCGGCTCGGCCGGAATGTGCTCGTCCGCGAGCACGCTCTCGAGGCGGGCCCGCACGTCGGCCGGACCGATCCGACGGAAATCGAACCGTTGGAGCCTGCTCAGCACGGGCGCGGCGGCCTGCGCGATCTTCTGCGGCTCCGTCGTGGCAAAGACGAACACGACGCGGGGTGGTGGCTCCTCGAGCACTTTGAGCAGCGCATTCCACGCCTCGCGTGTGAGCATGTGGGCCTCGTCGACGATGTAGACCTTGTAGCGATCGTCGCCGGACGGCGCATACATCGCACGCTCGCGCAGCTCACGTGCATCGTCGACGCCACGGTTCGACGCGGCGTCGATCTCGATGACATCGAGGCTCGCTGATCCACTCCAGATGCGCTGACACGACTCGCACACGCCGCACGGCTCGCCGTCGGGCGACCGATTCGCGCAGTTGAGGGCCATGGCGAGCACCCGAGCGAGCGTCGTCTTGCCGACCCCGCGCGGGCCACAAAGCAGATAGCCGTGCGCGACACGTCCGCGCGCGATGGCGCCCTTGAGCGTGTTCGAGACGTGCGACTGCACCGCGACCGAGGCGAAGTTTCGAGGGCGGTATTTGCGCGCGAGAGCAATCATTACTGACGGGAACTGGGAACCGGGAACGGGGAACCAGGCCTAACGAGCGCAAATGCGAAGGAGCCTCGCTCGACGCCGCGCTGGCACTCGAACAAGGCTCCGAATCGCACGCGCGTCAGTCGCGCCATCTCCTGCCCTTCGCAAGGTGAGCGACGATAGGGCGGCGAACGTCGAACCGACGCCCGGTTCCCTGTTCCCGCTTCACCGCGAATACTCCAGGTCTGACGAAGCGACGCAAGACACCACATGCCGCTGCTACCTTCGGGGTCCTGACGGAGTTAGCGGGCTCACGCCCTCCGGGACCTGGAGCACCGCGAAAGGTAGCCGACCGCACCAGCCGATTCAACCGCGCTCGAGCACTTCGCGCATGATTCGACTGGCCTCATCAACGGCATCCGCCGAGGCGTCGAGATGGGTGACGACGCGGACTCGACTGGCAGTCCAAACGCTCACCAACAGCCCGCGCTCCGCGGCCCGGCGCGCGGCCTCCGCCGCGGGGAGCGACGCGGGCAGATCGATCATGACGATGTTCGTATCCGGAGGCACGACACGCGCGCCGCCGGTGCCAGCCACCGCATCGGCGAAGCGCGCCGCGTTCACGTGATCGATGCTCAGGCGATCGCGATGGTTCTCGATGCCGAACAACGCTCCTGCTGCGATGATGCCGGATTGACGCAGCCCGCCGCCCAGCCGCTTTCGCCCGTTCCACGCGGCGTCCATGAGCCGCGACGTTCCGGCGAGCGCAGCACCGACCGGCGCGCCGAGTCCCTTCGAGAAGGACACCATCACGGTGTCGGCGCACGCGGCGTACTCGCTCATCGGCACCCCGGTCGCGGCGGTGACGTTCCACAAGCGCGCCCCATCGAGATGCATTGGGACGCCCACCTCACGCGCAACAGCCGCGATCGCGCGGAGCTCGTCGAGGGATGTGATCGCTCCTCCTGCCCCGTTGTGCGTGTTCTCGACCGACAGCAATGAGAGGCGTGGTGAATAGCGAGAGGGAGGTCGAATCGCGCGCCGCACGTCGACAGCACTGATGATGCGGCTGGTCGGCACGACAAAGCGTGGCTGAACCCCGGCGAGCGCGATACCGGCACCCGTCAGGTTGACGACGTGCGCGTCGGCGTCGACCAGGATCTCGGTCCCGGGCGCCGCGTGCGTCATGATGGCGGCGAGGTTGGCCATCGTGCCGGTGGGAAAGAACAGCGCCGCGTCTTTTCCGAGGAGCTCGGCGACCCGCGCTTCGAGACGGCGCGTCGTGGGGTCGCCATCGAGGTGGTCGTCTCCGACGTCAGCGGCGGCGATGGCATGGCGCATTGGCGCCGTAGGCCGCGTAACGGTGTCGCTGCGAAGATCGATGGGCATGGCGCGGAAGGTCGCGCCCGGATGGCGGAATCGGAAGGGCGCACGACGGGCACCATCGCCCGCCGTGCGCCTAACGCCGATTCGCCAGAGGTTACGGCTTCTTCACCTTCACCTTGGGAACCACAACCTTCGCGCTATCCTTTCGGACATCGACCTTCGGAACGGTGACGGTCGCCGTATCCTTCACGACGTCGACATCAGGAGTTTTGATCGTGGTCGTATCGGTCTTGACGTCCACGTCAGGCGTTTGAACCTGGAGCTCGTTCTCGCCCGTTTTCTTGCACGCGGCCACCGCCGTCAACGCCGCGATCGCGAGGGTCAGAGCAGTCTTTCGCACGGTTGGCCTCCGGTTGAGTGCGAACGCCTACTCGTAAGGCAAGGCTTGGGCCAAAATCGGGCTCATCAGAAGCTGCGACGCGTGCTACTCCTCGAAGGTTTCCCTTTGCAAGCGTCTCACGCGCCGCAGTTCATACACCTGCGCCACCTCGCCGCCGAGGATGAAGATCATCGCGGCGTAGTACACCCAGAACACCACGATCACGAGCGCGTAGAGCGTTCCCGTATAGATCGACCCCGGATTGAACTCCGCGACGTAGGTCGTGAACACGTTCTTCGCGATCTCGAACATCGTGCTCGTGAACACGGCGGCAAGCAGCGCGGTCGGCCACCGGATCTTCCTGTTAGGCAGGAACTTGTACAGGGAAAAAAACATCAGCGCGACGAAGATGAACGCGACCATCCGACCAAACACGTACTCCACCGTGCCCATCACATCGGCGCGGATGCCGATCCGCTCGAAGATCTGCACGCCGCGGGTGGTCGCGAGCGCGAGATACGCGCTCAGCGCCGTGTAGGCGACCAGCAGCAGCGTCGCCATGATCGTGATCTGGATGTCGAACAGCTTGCCCGCGATGATCCCGCGATCCGTCTCGATGTCGAACACGTCGGCGAGCACGCTCCGCAACGACCCGAACAGCCGCGTGGAGAACCAGATGAAGCCGACCGCGCTGTACACCCCGATGGCCCCGCGCGCGCGGATGATGTCGATCAGCAGCGCATGGACCGGGCTTTCACTCGTCTCCGCGTGAGGCGGCAGCAGGCTGTCGATGATTGTCGTAACATCGGCGAACGTCTGGTCCGCGGAGTGCTTGAGCAGTGTCGCGAATCCCGAGACCAACAGCAGGACGAACGGGACGACCGCGAGCAGGATGTTGAACGCAATCCCGCCGGCGAGGAAGAAAATGTTGTCTTCGCCTGCGTTGTCCCAGACGCGCTTCGCGTAGTCCTTGAGCGTCCAGCCGACGCGAACGTAGAGCGGACGTCGCGGCACGCGAAGCGGGTTGCCGGCGACGGCGGTCAGCGGCCGGGTGATTCGTCGGGGTCGACCTCGGCCGCCGGAAGCGCCGACGCTTTGCCGGTTCGAGCAACGTCGACACCGGCGTTATAGGCAGCTTTCGTTTCGGCGATCCGCCGCTCGAGCTCCTCGCGGGCCTGCTGCGCCGCGGCGCGACCGGCTTCCATCGCGCGCGTCACCTGCCGCTTCTTGAGGTCGATCGCCTGACGTGCGTTGTCGATCCCCTGCTCCACTTTATCGCGCGCCTGGTCGAAGGTATCCGAGACCTTCGTGCCGAGGTCACCCGCCATGTCCTGAGCGGCGCGCCGCGCACGTCGCGCGCCGCGTCGAAGGTCACGACGCGTCGCTTCGCCGGACTGCGGCGCAAGGAGTAGCGCGGCCACCGCGCCGATGGTAACCCCGAGGAGAAACGAACTGACTCCTCCGGAGTGACGCTCGATGATGACTGCCGGCTCGTCGTCGTAGTCCAGCCTGCGCATATCCTCTCCTCTTCTGCTCACGCCGCTCGGCGCGGCATCGGATCGTGGCGCCCGCCAACGCGACGGGCGAGACTGCTAGCGTCGTTTCTTCGGCTTCGCCTTCGGGTGCACCTTAGCCGGCTGCGAACTCTCGGCGACGGCAACACCCTCGGCCTCTACGTCGAGGTCCGGCTCCGACACCGTCCCTGCGTCCGCGACTTCCGCGCCTGATGGCGTTGACACGCGCGGGACCTCGCTACGGGCGTTCAGGAATCGCGAGAACTCTTCGAACAGCTGATCACGCGTCATACCCAATACCATCGACGCGCCGTTGCCACCAGCGGCGATGACGCGATCGCTCGCGCGCCGGCGTGGCGGTGTGACGGCGGGATGCTCACCCGTGTCGGCGCCCGGACGCAAATGCCTGGGCGTGATGTCATCGACGGTGATCACCTGGCCGCGCGCCATGATGACGGCACGCTCCACCGCGTTCTTCAGCTCGCGAACGTTGCCCGGCCAGCGGTAGTTCAGGATCCACGACCAGGCATCGTTGTCGAACCCCGTGACTTGCTTGCCATTCTGCTGCGCATAACGAGCGAGGAACTCGTTCGCCAGCAGCTTGACGTCCCCGAGCCGTTCGCGAAGTGGCGGCAGGAAGATCTCGACCACGGCGAGACGATAGTACAAGTCCTCCCGGAGCTCGCCGTCGGCGATCGCCTTCTGGAGGTTCTTGTTCGTGGCGGCGACGACGCGAATGTCGACCGAGATCTCGCGTTTGCCGCCGAGCCGCCGGATCGTTCTCGACTCCAGCGCACGCAATAGCTTCACCTGAATGTCCGGCGCCATCTCCGCGACCTCGTCGAGGAAGATGGTACCACCATGCGCCATCTCGAACGCGCCTGCCTTTTCGTTGACCGACCCGGTGAAGGCCCCCTTCTCGTGACCGAACAGCTCGTTCTCGAGAATGTCCTTCGGTAGCGCGGCGCAGTTGAGAGCGAAGATCGGCCCCTTGGCCCGATCGCTCTTGTTGTGAATCGCGCGAGCGACGAGCTCTTTCCCCGTTCCGGATTCGCCGAGGATCAGCACGCTGGCCGATGACGGTGCGACCGCATCGATGATGCGATAGACCGACCGCATCGACTCCGATTGACCCGTGAGCTCACCGTAATGGGTGAGTCCCTCGATCGTCGAGGCGAGCTCCTTGATCTTCTGGCGGTCGTTAAACTTGTCGAGCGCCTTCGGAATGAGCGCCTTCAGCCGGTTCAACTTCTCGGCGTTGAGCGGCTTCTCTATGTAGTCGTAGGCGCCCTGCCGCATGGCCTGCACGGCCGAATCGACGGTCGCCTGCCCGGTGACGATGATGCACTCAGTCGAGACGCCCCGCGTCTGCATTTCCTTGAGCAGCGCGAGCCCGTCGAGCTTGGGCATCATCAGGTCGGCGAGCGCGACGCCGAACGTGTCGCTCGTGAGGCGGTCGATCGCTTTCTGGCCGTCGAGCGCGACTTCGATCTCGTACCCGTCGTCGGACAAGATCGCGCCGAGGCCCTCGGTTATGGAGCGATCGTCGTCAGCAATCAGGATCTTCGGCTTCTTCATGAAGGACCGTGTGGGTTGGCGCGTTGGTCCACTGCGGGAAAGCGAATCTCGATCGATCGCTCGCGCGGAGTAATGCGAATGCCCTGCTCCAGCGCGGCGGCGACGAGATCGGAATCCGGCGGCGGCGGAACGCGAGTCGCGCCGGTGATGCGCAGAAAGATACCGTCATCGACAGCAATTTCGCACGCAGCCCCTTCGTCCTCGGCGACAGCGGCTAGCACACTGCGCGCCACGGCCGCTCGCGCGATGTCGGCCGGCGCCGTGGTCGCTGCCCGCCCATCCGACTGGTCACTGACCCGCAGTCCTGCGCCACCTCGAACGGCAAGCAGGCGCGCCAGCCGCGTCACGAGTGCGGCGATGTCGACCCGACCCGGCTCGGGGCGCACGAAGGCCAGGAGCGCCTCGGCCGCTGAGGCGGCCGTCTCGAAATTGTTCGCCGCCGTGGCCGCAAATGGAGCGATGGCGGACGCTTCCGCTCCGCGGGCAGATCGACTGCGGACGACTTCCAGATTGACGGCGACCGCGTTCAGCGCATTCCTGAGGTCGTGCGCTACGACGTTCGCGAGCGACTGAAGCGTATCGGCCCACAGGGCCGCCGACTTTCCGTCCGGCGGCTCGGAGTCATCAGGCGGGCCGCCAGACATTCGCGACGCATCCGAGAGCGTGGCGCCGGCGTCAGTCACTCAGGTCGGTATCGTCGGGCGCGGCCGCGACGTTCGCGTAACCCGCGGTCCCCGGCATGGGTCGATGCAAGCGGACCACCTTCACGTGGTCGCGCACATCGGACGCGGTGTCGCCAACCGCAAGCTGCGTGAACAGAAACTCGAACTTCTCGTCGTATGTCCGGGCCATCGCAGCCTTCACGTCGTCAGGCAGATCCCAAAGCTTACGCTTGAATGGCCCCAGCGCTTTCTTGCGAGTCTTGTAGAAGAATTGCTCGTCGGTGTCGGTGGGTTTGCGCTCATCCTTCGCGTTCTCGCGCAACCACTCGTAGATCTCCTGACGGAGCGACGCCGGCAGTTGATCGAACAGCATGTTCTGGAAGTTCGTGGCCAGATGAATCTCGGCCGTCTCGGTGGTGGGAAAGTTGTGGAACGCCGAGTCGGGCAGCGTTGACGCTCCATGCTGGACGGCACCCGCCAGCCCGTAGCGGTCGCGTGCGTCCTTGGAAAGACGAGTAAGCGTGTCGAAGTCCAGCGCGACGTCCGCGATGGAACCATCGGGCAACACGACCCCGCCATGCGATGTCCCGGACTGCACGCTGATCTTCGAGAGGCCATCGGTGCCCGGCGGGCACCGCTCGCTGAGCGTGCGGTTGAAGCCATCCATGAACGCGCGCAGCTCCTCGACCGTGCTGTTTTGCGTCCCGACCTCTCCAATCTCCCCGCCGATGGAGATCGAGACGCCCTTCGGCTGGAGCTCGCGAATGTACTTCGCGATGTCGGCGCAGGTCTCGTAGTTGAGCCGCTGCTGCGACGCGAGGTCCGGCTTCGAGAGGTCCACCAGCGTCGAGGTGTCGACGTCGATGTTGTAGAACCCGGCCGTGACTGCTTCGAGCGCGAGCTGCTTCACGGCGGCGACTTCCCCGTTAGGGTCGACGGCAAACTTCTTCGCGTTCACTTGAAAGTGATCGCCCTGGATGAAGACGGGCCCGCGGAAGCCCTCGCGCAGCGCGGCGGCGATCATCACGGCGACGTACTCCGATGGCCGCTGGTCCGTGTAGCCGATCTCGGATCGCGCGATCTCGAGCAGGAACGCGCCGGCGTTGAGCTTGATGGCCGTGCGGAAAATCGCGCGCGCAGTGTCGTACGCCGCGCCACGCACGTTGATCGCCGGAACTGTGAAGCCGTGCACTGCGCCCTTGCCACGCGCCATGTAGAGGCCGTTGATGGACGCGGGGCGGACGCCAACGGCTTCGCCGATCTCCCAGATCAGCCAGCGCGCGTAGTCGCGCGCCTCGCCCGTGCCGAAAACCGCCTCGCGGACGAGAGCATCCATTTTCGCGGAGGTGAGATCCGCCTCGCGTACTACGGTGACTCGATCGTTTTCAACGCGAATGGCATCGCCAAGGGGCGAGGGTCGCGTCTTCACTTGCTCCAGCATGTGCCGCCTCAGAAAGAAGGCCTTCTATCGCTGTCGTCTTGGGGGAAGCTGAACGGACGCTGAACGCGAGGCAACCCCTGCCCACTCAAGGCTCATCTATGCGAATGGTCAGGCCGTCGAACGCCGGCGAGACGCCGCGCGGCAGCTCGGCTTCTAGGTCCGCGTGGAAGTTGTCGTGCGTGAGGTGCGTGAGATATGTCCTGTCGGCGCCGATCTCGCGCGCGGCCCGCACCGCCTCAGGGATGCTGAGGTGCGTGGGATGCTCCGTGCGGAAGAGCGCGTTGATCACGAGGACCTGCGCTCCGCGCAGCGTGTCGAGCGCTGCCGGCGGGATCGTCTTCGCGTCGGTGACGTATGCGAGTGGCCCGATGCGATACGCGTACACGGTCATCTTGCCGTGCGGAACCGGCACCGCGATGACGTCGACGTCCCCGATCGTCACCGTTTCATCACCCGCGAGCGGTCGTGCCTGGCCCTCGGGCTTGGACGTGCCTGCTGCAGGTCGAATGTTCTCGTCGAAGATGTACGGAAATCGCTTTGCGAGATTCTCGAGCGTGGCCGGTGGCCCATACATGGGAAGCGGCGCGTCGCGCCTCACGGTGATAGCACGAATGTCATCCACGCCGTGCGTATGGTCGGCGTGATCGTGCGTGAAGAGCACGGCGTCGACCCAGTCGATGCCGTTCGTGACCAGTTGAAGCCGCAGCTCGGGCGGCGTATCGAGCAACAGTCGCGTTCCGCCATCGGTCTCCACGACCGCCCCCACGCGAGTCCGGCGATCGCGCGGGTCGGTCGATCGGCAGCGCGCACAGTGGCAGCCAATCTGTGGCACGCCAAAGCTTGTACCGGTACCGAGGAAGGTGAGCTTCACACGCGCTCGACTCGCAGCACGTTCGTCGTGCCCGGGACGTCGAACGGCACGCCCGCCGTGACAAGCACGCGATCGCCCTGCTTGGCAAGACCGCGCGTGAGCACCACCTCGCGGGCGCGCGCGACCATCGCCTCGTAGGTCGCACAGTGCGGCACGATCTGCGGGATGACGCCCCACACCAGCGCGAGCTGACTGAACGTTCTCGGCTCGTCCGTCAGCGCGAGAATGGGAACCTGCGGACGATGCGCCGACACGATGCGGGCGCTGAACCCGCTCTTGGTGAACACGATGATGATCGGCGCGCCTAACATGCGCTGAGCTGTGTCGGTCGCCGCCGCGATGGTTTCCTCGGTCGTCGCGATGATCTCCGGCCCGATATAGCCTTCACGCGCGCGCTTGAACGGGTGCTGCTCGATCTCACAGACAATGCGCCGCATGGCCTGCACGGCGAGGCGTGGGTAGGCGCCGGCGGCCGTCTCGGCAGACAACATGACGGCGTCGGTTCCGTCCATGATCGCATTGGCGACGTCGCTCGCCTCAGCGCGCGTGGGGCGCGGATGCTCGATCATCGACTCGAGCATCTGGGTTGCCGTGATCACGGGTCTCCCGATGATGTTGGCGAGCTTGATGATCTTTTTCTGGGCAATCGGCACTTCCTCGAACGGAAGCTCCACGCCGAGGTCACCGCGGGCGACCATTACACCGTCGGACGCGCGGAGGATGCTCTCGATATTCTCGAGCGCAGAATCCTTTTCGATCTTCGCGATGACGAGCACGGACTTCGGGAGGAGCGCCCTGAGCTCCGCAATGTCTGCCGCCCGGCGGACAAAGCTGAGCGCGAGGTAGTCGAGCTTCTGCTCGACGGCAAAGGCCGCGTCTGCGCGATCCTTATCGGTGATCGATGGAGCGGAAACGTTTACACCGGGCAGGTTGATGCCTTTGTGACTCTTCACTTCTCCGCCGTGCACGACGCGAGCGGTGACACGCGGTGCCTTGACGTCGAGCACCACCAGCTCGATCAGGCCGTCGTCCACGAGAATGCGATCGCCGACGTGGACGTCCCTCGCGAGCGCCTCGTACGTCACCGGCATCTCCGACCCGCTCGCCGACTCCTCCGGACAGAAGACGACGTCGCCGCCGGGCTCGAGAGCCCTCGGCTTCGCCAGATCGCCGATGCGGATGCGTGGCCCCTGCAAGTCGCCGAGGATGGCGATCGGGCGCCCGCGCTTCGCTCCAAGCTCGCGGACCAACGCGATCGTCCGCGTATGCTGCTCGTGGGTTCCGTGTGAGAAGTTGATGCGGGCGACGTCGAGCCCCGCGTCCATCAGACTATCGATCGCTTCGGCAGTGGCAGTCGCCGGGCCGAGCGTACACACGATCTTCGTGCGCGGTTGGTGGTTCGTGGGCACGGAGCGTTAGGGATGCGTGAGGGGGCGTCAGGCGTGGCCGCGGACGCGATCGTGCACCGGCCGACGATCGCGGATCACAAGAGGGTGACCCGCGATCGCGATGCCGACGAGGCGCGTGTCAGCGACCGGCGCCGATGGGCCGTCCGAGCGTCTTGGTCTTGCGCTCGAGGCCCGCAATGAGTGAATCGAAGGACTTCTGGAAGCTCGCCAGCCCGTCGACGAGAAGCTTCGTCGTCACGTCGTTGAAATCGATGCCGATCTCCGCGAGCTGTTCCATCACCCGCTGCGCCTCACGGAGGTTACGGTCAACGGTTCGCTCGACCGTCCCGTGATCCTTGAACGCCTCGGCCGTGGCAGGCGGCATCGTGTTCACGGTGTCGGGACCGATGAGCTCCTCGACATACACGACGTCTCGGTACGCCGGGTTCTTGGTGCTCGTGCTGGCCCAGAGCGGGCGTTGCAGCTGCGCGCCTCGCGCGGACAGCTTCGCCCACCGCTCGCTCGCGAACATGTCCTGGAACAGCTTGTACGCGAGCTTCGCGTTCGCTACAGCGGCGCGGCCTTTGAGCGCCATCGCGCGGTCCTTCAGGCTCGCATCGCCCTTCGCCGCGATCGCGTCGAGTCGTTTGTCGACCTCGGAATCGACGCGGCTGACGAAGAAGCTTGCCACCGAGGAAATGCCGGAGATCTCCTTGCCGGCTGCCAGGCGGTCCTCGAGCCCGGCCATGTAGGCTTCGATCACGCTCCGATGGGCGTCGATGGAGAACAGCAGCGTGATGTTCACGTTCACTCCGTCGGCGATGAGCGCGCGAACGGCGCGCGCCCCGTCCGGCGTCCCGGGGATCTTGACCATCACGTTAGGCCGGCTCACGGTCGCCCACAGCCGGCGCGCCTCGGCGATCGAAGCGTCGGTGTCGTGCGAGACGCCCGGCGAGACTTCGATCGAGACGAACCCGTCCTTGCCCTTGGCCGCCCGATTGGTGTCGGCGAAGATGTCGCACGCTGTGCGAACGTCGGTCGTCTCGACCAGCTCGAAGAGGTCCCAGGCCGTGAGCCCGGGCGGCGCGGACTTGATCTGGTCGTCGTACTCGTCGCCTTCCGCGAGCGCCTTCTCGAAGATGGTCGGGTTCGAGGTCATACCGGTGAGCGCGTCCTCGCGAATCATGCGCGCAAGGTCACCGTTCTGGAGGATCGTTCGATCGATGAAATCCAGCCAGATCGACTGGCCGACCTCGTGTAGCGCGTTGAGCCGATTGGTCGTCATTTCAGGTGTGCGATCGAAGTGATGGACCTGATTCGGGATCCCGTCACGGGAGCCCCACCGAAACATACCACACGCTGGCCAATGGCGTCGACGGGCCATGGCCCGCGCGCCCTGCGCGCATCCTCATGTGTTGCGGTCTCGTCACGTAGCCGTTACGGACGATGACCGAAAAATCGTTCAGCGCGTACCGTGCCGCGGCCCGGTGGTGGCGCTCGAGATCGCTCGCGGGCCAGCTGGTCCTAACGAACCTCGGCGTTGTGGCAATTTGGGCGGTCACGACTCGGCAGGTCATTGCGCTGCAGGACGGCCGCCGCGCAAACGCGGAACAGGCGGCGGCGGCTGCGGGAGCAGCCGTTCTGGTAACGGCCAGGCTCGACCCCATCCTCGCGAACCTTTCCACCGACCAGCGCGGTTTCGCCCTCACGGGTGACTCATCTTTTCTCGGGCCGTACCGGCTCGGTCGGATCCAGCTCGACCTGGCGATGGATTCGCTATCGCAGCTGGGCAAGGATAACGAGGAGCTGACGTTCGCCACGGAACGCCTCGATCGGGCAATCCTGTCGTGGCGCCGCGCCGCGACGCGCCAATTCGCCGCCCGCGTGTCGGACATTCCGGAAGACACAGCGGTCGCCCTTGCTCATCGCGTCATCGTCTTGATGGACAGCGCTCGAGCGGCAACCGGGATGCTCGAGCGGGTCACGCACACGCAGGCGGAACGTCGTGCGCGAGAAGCGGCCCGCCAGATCGAGGTCGATTCCCGTGAGTCGCTGCTCGTTCGCCTTCTGCTCGTCGCGATGATCGTGCTGGCGACGGTGGCCAGCCTTCGACGAGTGACCACCACCCTCGACGCGATCGTCTTCGACGCACGCGCTCTCGCCGCGGGAGATCACCGCGCTGCTGTTCGATCGGTTGCCGGCGGCAGTCGCGAGCTCGGGCAACTCGGTGAAGCGTTCGGGAGGCTCGCCGCCGCAGTGGCCGAGCGCGAGCTCGGGCTCCGCGACGATATTCGGCAGCTCAAGGAAGTTGAACGCCTGAAGACGGAATTCGTCTCGACGGTGAGTCACGAGCTTCGCACGCCACTCACGGCGATCCGTGGCGCGCTCGGTCTCGTACTCGCTGGCACGACTGGAGTGGTTGCGTCGAAGACCCGCGATCTCCTGCAGATCGGCCTCCAGAACACGGAGCGCCTCATCCGCCTGATCAACGACATCCTCGATGTCGAGCGGATCGAGTCGGGCCACCTGTTCGTGCGACGCGAGCCATGTGAGCTGGCGGAGATTCTGCGGACCACGGTGGAATCCCTGCGAACCGTCGCGGTGGAGACCCACGTCTCGCTCGTTATCGAAGCGGAGGAGAGCGCCGTCGTCACGGGTGACCCCGACCGACTCGTGCAGGTTTTCACGAACCTGATCTCGAATGCGGTACGGTTTTCACCCCGCGGGGAATCGGTGACCGTCACCTTGCGCACGACGCCAACGAGCGTCGTGGTATTCGTGTCCGATCGTGGGCCGGGAATTCCGCTCGAATTCCGCAAGCGGATTTTCGGAAAGTTCCAGCAGGCGGATCCCGCGGGGGCGTCAGGCGGCGCCGGGCTTGGACTCGCCATCGTGCGCGCCATCGTGGAGCGGCACGGCGGTTCCATTCGCTTCGACAGTGCGCCTGGGCACGGGACGACATTCATCACGGAGCTGCCGTACACCGCCCCGAGCGCATCGGAGACCTCAGCGAACGCGGCCGACCACCGTTTGCTCCTCGTGGACGACGACCGTGACATGCTGAGCGTCCTGCGGTCACTCTGCGAGACCGTGGGTGCCGTGACGGCCGTCGGGTCGCCGGAGGAAGCCTGGCGTGCCCTAACGAGTACGCCGTACGACGCGATCGTGATCGACCCCTCGTCCCCCGGTTCGCCAGGCGTCGACCTCGTCTTCCGGCTTCGGGAGCTCCCGGCTTACGCGGATGTGCCGGTGCTCGTGTTCTCCGCCCGCGAGTTTTCGGACAAGGAGCTGGACGGCATCACGCTCGCGCCATCACACGCGTTCGTGAAAGCGAGGGACCGCGAGCAGGATCTCGTGCTTCGACTGAAGGCCGTGCTCGCCGTGCGCCGTCCGCGGCGCGCGATGGCGATCCCCGCCTAACTGCGTTCCGCCGCGTTAGGCGGGCGCCCGGTCAACGCTCTGCGGCGCGCTCTCGCCAGAGCGTGATCTTGCCAGCGAGCGTGCGGAAGCTGACGGGCTTCGGTACGTAATCGAGCGCGCCGGCCCTGAGGGCGCGGATCTGGTCTCCTTCGCCAATGTGGCCGGTGATGAACACGACCGCGTACACGCCCGGTCGTTCGGCCCGCAGCCGTTCGTGCACGGAATGGCCGTCGAGGCCGGGGAGGTCCACGTCCAGGAGCACCAGCGGGCGGCGTCCGTCGGTCTGGAACGAGATCAGGGCTTCCAATGCCGCCTCGCCGTTCGCATAGGCCCGGAAGGTGAGACCGGCGGAGCGCAGCACGTATTGCACCATGTCCGAGAGTGCCGGGTCGTCCTCGATCAGGATGATGTCTGGCGCGAGCCCGGCCTCCTGGCGGCGCCATCGCCTAACGAACACGGCGCGCTCCTGACGCGCGACCTCGATGGCCTCGTCGGCGGCGCGGCGCAGTGCGCCCACCTCCGCCGGGACCTCCGTGGTGTCCGCGATACCGCATCGCCAGGCGGGAGCACCTTCCACGCGACCGACCACCAACGCCTCGAACAGCGACTCGGCAATCTCGCCGTCACACTCGATGACAGCCATGAGCGAAACGCCCTCATGATAGCCGACAACACTCGCCGAGCCGGCGACGGCGTTCGCGATGCGCTGCGTCTCCCTCAGCCACCCCATCGCCGCATCACCCGCGAGGTCGTCACCGTCGGGGCGCACGATCACCAGGGACAAGGGCTTGTCCGTCGCAGTGCCGACGAACTGCGCGACGTCAGACGTCGTCCGCGGCGGCAGCGCGAGGCCGGTGCCTGGGTGACGCCCTTCGCTCAGGCGCACGATCCGTTGCCGCTCGAGATGTCGGGCGATGCAGGCACGGAGCTCCGGAGCGGCGATCGGCTTCGCGATGAAGTCATCGACGCCGGCACGTCGCGCCTGCTCCTGCGTGCGCTCCTCGGTATCCGCGGAGATGAGGACGATCGGGAGGTCCCGGTAGGCCGGCAGCGTGCGGAGCTCTCGCGCCAGCTCGATGCCCGACACCGCGCCCATGCGGATGTCCATCACGAGGAGCGACGGCGCCGTGGCGGCAAGCTGCTGGTGCAGCTCGTTAGGCGTGTCGCACGTCATGATGCGCACCCCTTCGCTCTCGAGCAGGAACTGGACGATCGTGAGGATGGAGGGGTCGTCGTCCAGAACGAGAATCGTCGCGCCGGTGGTGGAGCTTCCGAGCGACAAGCGGTCGGCAATGTCGAACAGGGCCCCGAGCTCGTCGGCCTCGTCGACAGTCGCGACGCCGGCAGCCGCGGCGTCGATCTGCGCGGCCGACGCCGCAGTGCCGAGGGCGATCACGCCGGCGGTCGATGACGCCATCAGCTCGCGCAGGTCCGCCAGCTGCTCTGCCGCGACCACCACGACGTGGGGCGCGAGCTCCCGGAGCGTCGTAGGCGTGAGATCGCTCGCCCGGGCGGACGAGAGCTGATACCCGCGCAGCGCCGCCTCCGACCGCAGTCGCCGCGCATACGGCGGCGCGACGTCCACGAGCATCATCCGCCGCCGGGACACCGGTGCGTGCCCGAGCGCGGCTTCCGCCGACATCGCGAGCCGCAACGCGCTCACGAAATGGCCGATGATCGTCGCTCGCTGCGATCGCTCGAGCTCCGGGTCCTGTTCCCACGCGTCGGCGCGCTGCTCGAGCTTCCCCGCGAGACGACTCGCCTCGGCGAAACCGTAGCTCCCCGCGGTGCCGTGCACCCGGTGCAGCTCACGGCGAAGAGCCGCGACGGTTTCCGGCCCCGACGGGTCGGTAGCCAGCTGCCGAGCCAGATCCTCGAGCAACGCAATTGTGCCGGCGCTCGTCTCGCGAAAACGCTCGCGTAACGTCCGCAGCGCATCGCTGGCCCGCGCGACGGTTTGGGCGCTCGCCATCAATCGGTCATGGAAACGGGAGTCCCGAGCGCGCGCCTGTGGCGAACGCTCGGCGAGAGGCCGGGCCGAAGGCGCGGTGACGTCGTACGCGATAGAGACGTCCGAGAACTGATGCCGGTCACGCCGCCCTACGCCCCCAGTTCGATGCGGTCTGGACGATGAAACTCCTCTGCGCCGATGACGAGCCGGATCTGAGAACGATCCTGGAGCTGGCGCTCTCGATCGATCCGGGACTCGACGTCGAGATCGTGTCGTCAGGCGCTGAATTACTGGCGCGTGCGTCACAAACTCGTTATGACGCCTTCGTCCTCGACGGGATGATGCCGGGTCTGGACGGATACGAGACCTGTCGGCGGCTGAAGGATGACCCGGCGACGGCCGCGATTCCCGTGGTCTTCCTGACAGCGAAGACCCAGCAGGAGGAGATGCGCCGCGCGATAGCCCTCGGGGCCACGGCCTGTCTCACGAAACCGTTCGACCCGCTCACACTCGCGTCTGAGCTTCGCGCCGCTTTAGAAACGGAGACTGAGGAATAGGGAATGGGGACTCCGCGACGCCCCGGCCGAGTCCCTAGTCCCCAGTCCCGAGTTTTAGCGTGTGCGGCTCGGCGAATCCTGGTTCGCCGGCGGGGGCGAAGCGCACCGGCAGCCACACGGTGAATGTCGTGCCTTCGCCGTATCTGCTCTCCACCTGCACGCTGCCACCGAGTCGCTCCAGCAGCTTCCGCGTGATGCTCAGGCCGAGGCCTGTGCCGCCGAACTCGCGCGTGCGGGATTGATCGATCTGCCGGAAGTCCTCCCAGATCGCGTCCAGATGCTCGCTCTTGATGCCGATGCCGCTGTCACTCACGGCGATTCGCACGAAATCGTCGCTCCGCGTCGCGTCGAGGCGCACCCATCCGACGTGGGTGAACTTCACGGCGTTCGAGAGCAGGTTGAGCAGGATCTGCTTGAGCTTCGTGCGGTCGGTGTACACGCGCATGCCGTCTTCTCCCACGCGGTACGTCACATCGAGGCCCTTCTTTCGCACCATCGGCTCCAGCTGCTGCGCGACCTCGATGACGACTTCGCGGAGCGCAATGTCCTCGAGGTGCAGCGGCATCTTCCCGGCTTCGATCTTGGCGAGGTCGAGGATGTCGTCGATGAGCGCCTGCAGGTGTTGCCCGGCCGCACGAACGCGCTCGAGGCTGTCGGTCTGCTGCGCCGTTATCTCGCCAAAAAGACGGTCGAGGAGCAGCGACGTGTGCCCGAGCACCGCATTCAGCGGCGTGCGCAGCTCGTGCGACATGCTGGCGAGAAACTCCGACTTGAGCCGGTTGGCGCGCGCGAGCTCCTGCGATTGCCACTGCAGCTTGAGGTTCTGCGCCTCGAGGTCGCCGGTCGCGGCGCGGATGCGCTCTTCCAGCTGCGCCGAGAACTTCTTGAGCTCCTCGTACAGGCGCTCGTTCTCGACCTGCTTCGTGAGGTCGTGGACGACCGACACGATGACGCTCGGCTCGCCGTGCTCGTTGATGATCTTGCCCGACACGACCTCGACGGGGAGCTCCCGCCCGCTCTGCGGGTCGGCGAGCGCCATCCGCGCCCGGCGCGAGATGGCGGTGCCTAACGTGAATTCCGAAATGAACGACGTGAACTTCGTGTCGTTGCCGCGGATGGCCTGAATGGCGCCGTAGTTCCGCCGGCCGCCCTCACGAACCTGAAACAGCCGCTCGGCCTCGTCGTTCATCATGATGATGTTCGACTGGTCGTCGGTGACGAGGATCGGGTCGGCGACGTTTTCCAGGATGAGGTTCAGGCGATCGCGCTCGCGCGTCGCCTCGAACTCTGCCAGGCGGACGCGCTGCATCTGACGCTCGAGCTCATGGCCCGCGCGGCGCAGGTCCGTGACGTCTCGCAGCACCGAGAGCACAGCACCTGCCCCTTGGGCCTCGCCACTCAGCGGATGGGCCAGCACTTCGAACAGCAGGTCGGTTCCCTCGCCCGGGTCCACGAGGTTGAGCTCGCGCGGCCCGCTCTGGAGCCCGCCGGTCATTACGGCGCGCGCGAGGTAGGAGGTGAACAGCAGGTTGTTCACCTCGACGGCGCGGCGGCGCCCCTCCGAGTCCGAGTCCCGCGTGTTGAGCAGACGTTCCGCGCGCGCGTTCTGCACGATGATGTCGTTCGCCGCGTTCGTGATGACGATCGGGTCGGGCAGCGAGTCGATAATGCTCGTTAGGCGATCACGCTCCTTCGCCGTCCGGTCGGCCGCCTGGCGCACGGCCGAGGCCATCCCCATGCGCGACAGGATCGGCCCGGCGAACATCGTCACGCGAGCGAGCGCCGAGACGGCCTCGACACCCGGGTCGCCCTCGAGCACGACGACGCCGGCCGGGGCGTGCCCGAACCACTCCTGCTGCCTAACGGGCCGGTCCGTGGGCCGAAGTCCCGCCGGCGCGAGGAGGTCGGCGGCGCGGGACACCGGAATGGCCGGCGGTCCCGCCCGGTCATCTCCACGCGGCAGCGGGAGCGCGATCCACTCGCGGAACGGGACGCGCGCGTCTCCGATCGCGCCGCGTTCGCAGCGCACCGGATGCAGCGACAGTGCGGCCACGACGACAGGGTGTGACAGGTCGTTGACCGACAGCGCGGCCGGGACATCATCGCGCTCGAGGCCAACCATCGCCACGACGCCCAGCGTCTCCAGCGCTGGATCGAGGAGACAGACGAACCCGCGGCTGGACCCGGTCAGCTCGCCGAGCCGCGACAGCAGAAACGCTGCCGAGGAAGCCAAGTCCGGCGCCTCGGCGAGCGTGGCGAGCAGCTCGTCGAGATCAGTAGCAGTGCCGGACGACGGACGTCCGTCGTCGGTCAGGTCATGCTCCGCCCTGCTCAAGCCGACGACGTAGCTCCACGTTCTCCCGCATGACGCGCTCGAGTTCCGACTCCGTATCGGCGACCAGCTCACGCGGGCGTGAGACCGGCGCGGTGATGCCCACCGCCTCGGAGTATTTTAGGTATGTATCGATCGACGCCACGACAATGCGCGCTTCGACCGTCACAAGGTCGATCCCAACGAGCGAGACCCGCACCCACGCATCGATCACGATGCCCTTGTCGAGCACGCGATCGAGCACGTCGATGAGAGAACTCCCACTGGGGGAGCGTTCTACGGCCATTTCAGCCAACTCCGCAGGTAAGAGGTCTTACTTCTTGCGACGCGTAGTACGCTCCGACTCTGACGTGAGTCGCTCGAGCCCGCGTTCAATGCGTTCCAGGCGTCGCTCTATGTCACTCGCAAGAAGCGGGCTCGACGGGACCGCGGTCAGCCGCGGGTCGTGTCGCCACCAGTTCAATCCGATCTGCTCGGCCTTGTCGATCGAACACACGAGCAGCCGCACCTGAATCGTGAGCAGCTCGACATTGGCGAGATTGATCTTGATGTCGCCAGCAATCACCAGCCCTTTGTCCAACACGCGGTCGAGAATCTCGACCAGACCGTGACCGCGTGATGGGGTAACGAGATCCGCCAAGCTGGAACACTCCGACGGCGAGCTGCGCGGCCGTTGTTAGCGTAAGCGATTGATGTGAGGGCAAGCGAGCGGGCGGAGACGTCTGCTACCGCAAGCCCCCTAACGGGCCCAAGTCGATCTGTAGATCCTCGTCCGTGAGCCCGAAGGCTCCCTTCATCTGCTGCATACGCTCGTCGAGCTTCAGGAGCGCGAGGCCCAGTCGCTCGACTTCCTCCGCACTGAGTCCGCCACCGTCCATGCGCCGGACTGCTTGATGCTCCAAGACCTTACGCACCACCTCGATCAGGGTCAAGACAAGCCGCGCGAGTCCCTGCTCGACGCGTTCCGGATCCGCATTGATACGATCCGGTAACGCGCGAGCGATCTCCGACAACTGCGTCGCGAGCTCCTCTCGCATCGAATCGTCCGCATCGAAACTCGTCACGCGATCCTCAGGCATCGCCAGCGAACGAATATGGCGCGAAGGGACCGAGCACCGAAAGCGGGATTCCTTGGCTTCGCAAGATTTCCGCAATCGCCGACCGAAACGCGTCGACCTCGGCGCGTCGGATCAGAACCGGAAAGAACGATATCCCGCGCGCGGACTCGCAAGGCTGTTGGCCGACGATCAGCGACTTCGCCGCCGAACTCACTGCGTCGCGAACCTCCTCGCACCCGACCGCGCGAGCGAGATCCTCGCGGCCGCGACGCGAGAGCCGCTTGAGAAAGGCGGTTCCCGGACCATCCGCCTCGCGAGACGCGTCGCTTCCCGCCGACGCCGCGTCCGGCGCGCGCGCGCCAGCAATCGGCTCTTCGTGGCTCGCCCGAAGAGAGTCGCGCGGCATAACGACGCGCAGCTCGACGCAGCCCGCGATCCGGGCGAGACGCGGCCGCAACACCGCCGCACGTGCTGCGAGCTCCACGACCACCGCCGCGTCGTCAGGGAAGGTCTGCCCAAAGCGAATCGGGAGGGGCGTCTCACCTCCGGCCAGCGCGGCCGCACACACCGCGTCGTGTGCCCTCACACGATCCACCGTGGGCTTGATCCCGTCGGCCACATCGCTCACCCAGGCGATGAGCCCCGCCGCATGAACCGCGTGTACCATCGCGTCGTCCACCCCGGTCAACCCATCGGGTGGGCCTGCGCGATCAGTCCGCAGGCAGTACAGGTACGTCCGCATTCACGTCGGTCTGTAGCTCGCGGCGACGGCGTTCGGCGCTCCGCACGGTCTCGATGGCGGTGAGCACCACGGTGAGGTCAAGCTGGATCAGATCGATGTCACCCACCGAGATGGTGACACTCCCAGCGATCACAGCGCCCTTGTCGAGCACGCGATTGATGAGATCCGACAGCTCGAGCGGCGCGTTGTCGACCACCTCACCGGACATTCATCGTCTCCCGAGTGAAGTGATACGGCGGCCAGGGGCCGGTGAACTCGACGCGGAAGCCGCGGCGCTCATGAGCGCGAACGAGCTCGGTCACCGCCGCTCGAAATTCATCGATGTGATCGTGCGCGACGAAAAACGACGCGTTGAGCACGGCGGCGCCAGTTTGCTCCGCTGACGCCTTCGGCAGCGCGTCCTGAGTTGACGCGATCGATCTCGCCGCGAGCTCGTTGTACGCGACTGTCGCGATCTCCGCCGCCACGGTTCGCAGCTCATCCTTCCGCGCCTGGTCCAGCTTTCGACCGAGCAAGTATCCCTGGCCAGGAGATGTTGCGCCGGCCACCTCGGCTTCCAGCGCAGCGACTCGCTTGCTGAGCGACCCCAGGGAGCGTCGCAGCTCATCGTCCAGACGGAAGATGCGGACGCCGTATTCGCGACCGCGAGAAACGTACCTCAGCAGCGCGACCAGCTCATCGCGCCTGGCTGTCAGCATCGCGCGAACGGCCTGTTCCGACCGGAACAGCGAGAGAATCGGGAGCGGGACAACCGCACCGACGTCTCCTGCCCACGTCAGCACCGCATCGTGCGCCCTCGCTCGCGGCGCGATCCACGCCACGTCCGCGATACGCTCGTCAAGTCCCTCGCCGTACACCGCGACATCGACACGAGAGGCGAGCGCCGCGACGTCGCCGCTCACCACGAGCGTCACCGCGTGCCCATCGATGCCGGCTGGCGCAGCCTCGATCGCAGTCGTCGGCGGTACGACTGCGTACACGTAGTAGAGATCGTCAGCCATCGACCCTCAGCGCTCTCCAGTCATCGAGCCATTGCAGAAGCCGCGCGGGACCGATCGGCGAGGGCACGGCGGCGGCAACAAACTGACGGACGGTTGGCTCGACAGGAAGAGGCGCGGGCGCTTCGATGACTCTGTTCCAGATGAGCGCGGGAACGTGATTCGCGCGAGAACGAACACGGTCGATGATCCGGCACGCCTCTAGCCGTACGACAGGCTCGTCGAGCGCGACGACGAGCACGCCCGCCTGCGCGGGGTCCTGGAGGAGCGCGGTCACGGCGCGCGTGCGGCGCGCGAATGCCACGAGGTCCGCCGCGAGCTCGCCGCCGCCAGCGAGCTCCCGATACTTGAGCATCAGCCGCAGAAGGCGGTGCGACCAATCCAGGGCCAACGACGGCATCTCGAGTAGGCGAATGAGGTGACCGGTCGGCGCCGGATCTATTACGATGCGTTCGTACGCCCCGTCGGCAACCGCGTCACCGAGCCAGATGAGTGCGTAGAGCTCGTCGATGCCGGGGGGGGCAAGCGCGAACAGCTGGCGCGCGATCGCGCGATCGTGAGTCGCGTCGAGGCCGGGGCCCAGCAGCGCATCGAACGCGGAGTCGACGCGCGCCTCGTACGCGGTTCGCCATCGCGCAAATGCGGCGGTCGCGTCGATCTGACGTGCGACGAGCCCGTGCCCGCCCTGCACCTCGACGTCCGCGTCGGCAATCGGCTGCGCGAGGGCGTCGGCAACGGACGGTGCCGGATCGGTCGAGGCGAGGAAGGTCCGGTGGCCGCGACGGGCGGCAGCAATCGCGAGGGCGCACGACACCGTTGTCTTCCCCACTCCGCCTTTCCCTCCGACGAGGAGCACAGGCGGGAGCGATTCCAGCGCCGGCGCCGCGGCGGGAAGCGCGGCGAGCGTCGCGCGGCTATCGCGTGTGTCGCCGGACCGAACGCTGGTGCGTTTCGAGCGGTTGTCGCGCACGAGCTGCCTAACGCCATTACTCCAACGCTCGAGGCTTGGCCGCCCCGGATCGAGCGTACCGAAATCGGAGGCCGTGAACAGCGCGGCGTCCGGCACGGCCCGCCTAACGGTTTCCACAGCCGTCTCCGTGTCCGGACCACGCGCCGCCGGCACCGCATTCAGCAGCACGGCGCTTACCGTCATGTTGATTGCGGCGAGCGTCGCTGCATAGCGCACAGTCTCGCTGAGCACGAGTGGCTCCGGTCGAGTAACGAGCAGGACGCCCGCCCGCGCAGGGTCCGTCGTCAGAGCCCGAAGCCGTGTCACCTTCCGTCGCAGGTCGTCGATGAACGCATCGGCCGCGTCGGGACGATAGCGGTGCAGGAGCGCTGACACCATGAAACGGTGCTTGCCCTGCATCGCGTCGAGCAGCTCGATGAGCGCGAGGAAGGTCTGCGGCAGCGCAAGCAGCCGGAGCGTGTGACCCGTCGGGGCGGTATCGAGGACAACCCGCTCCCACTCGTCACGCTCCGGAAGATCCGCGAGCGCCAGCAAGGCCATCGTTTCGTCGATGCCGGGCAACGTCGAATCGACGAGTCCCTGAATATCTTCGCGATCGAGGTAGGTTCCGCGATCGATGATCGTCGCTACGATGTCGCCGAAGCGCGAGATGAAATCGCTACGCGCAGCGGCAGCGTCCAGCTGCGACGCCGCGAGCGACGGGACGTCGGCGATAGTCCGCGGGTCACCGCTCAAGGGTGCGCCGAGCGCGTCGGCGAGCGTGCCGGCGGGGTCGGTCGAGAGCACGAG
>JAJKIV010000153.1 GCA_021154285.1 Gemmatimonas sp.
AGTCCTGAGGCACCATTCCAACGCCCCCGCGGGGGCGTTGGAATGGTGCCTCAGGACTCTGACCCCTTGGGAACCATTCGACCGCCTCACGGATCAGTTTAGCAGGACGGCCGAACGCTGATCGCAGCTCGTGGCGATGGGTGATTCTCCATCGCCACGAGCTGCGCGGCCATCCGCCCAATCCTCACGCCAGATTCGTCATCATGAAGCCATATCTCGAGCTCGGGCTCGACACGTTCGGCGACGTCACCCTTGGCGCCGATGGTCGACCCCTCCCGCAAGCCCAGGTCATCCGCAACCTCATCGACGAGGCGGTCCTCGCCGACGAGCTGGGCGTCGATTTCATCGGCGTCGGTGAGCATCACCGCGCCGACTTCGCCGTTTCATCCCCCGAAGTCGTTCTCGCCGCCATCGCCGGCCGCACGAGCCGCATCCGACTCGGCTCCGCCGTCACGGTGCTGAGCTCCGACGACCCGGTGCGCGTCTTTCAACGCTTCGCCACGCTCGACGCCGCGTCGAACGGGCGGGCCGAAGTCATCCTTGGCCGCGGATCGTTCATCGAGTCGTTCCCGCTATTCGGCTATCCGCTGGACCAGTACGAGACGCTCTTCGAGGAGAAGCTCGAGCTGTTCGCCGCGCTGCTGGAGGCGAATCGCACCGGCACACCGGTGACCTGGAGTGGCACGACGCGCGCGTCACTGGATGCCAAGCGCGTGTACCCGCCCACGGCCAACGGGCGCCTCACGACGTGGATCGGCGTCGGCGGGAGCCCGGAGTCCGTCGTGCGAGCGGCCCGTTATCGCTTGCCGCTGATGCTGGCGATCATCGGTGGCAACCCGCTGCGGTTCGCGACCTACGTCGACCTCTACTATCAGGCGCTCGAGCAGGTCGGCGGCGACCCGCTTCCCATTGGCGTTCATTCGCCCGGCCACATTGCCGACACGGACCAGCAGGCGCGTGAGGACCTGTGGCCGGCGTGGCGCGAGATGCGGAATCGCATTGGCGCCGAGCGTGGGTGGGGGCCGACTAGTCGAGTGGAGTTCGATCGCGAGATCGAGGCGGGCTCGCTGTACGTCGGCACGCCGGAGACGGTCGCCCAGAAGATCGCGGCGACGTCGAGCGCGCTCGGCCTCACGCGGTTCGATATGAAGTACAGCGCCGGCACGCTCGCGCACGAAAAAATGATGCGAAGCATCGAGCTGTACGGACGCGAGGTCATTCCGCGCGTGCGAGAGCTCCTTGCGGCCGAAGAGCCCGAGTTGGCCGGCGAGGGGGTTGAGGCGACTCGTTAGGAAGCTGAAGCGCCGAAACCTTCGCCTGGAACGGGCTGTCTAATTCCGCGGCTCAACCCCGCGAGGCTTCGGTGCTGAATGTCGCCCACGATGTCCGGAATGCGCTTCGGTCCTTACGCTTCGACCGAAGCGCCGCGCTGTTCAGCATCGCGATCGTCGGGCTCGGGATCGGAGCCAGCGCCACCGTATTCAGCATCTGCCAGGCGCTTCTGCTGCGCCCCCTTCCGTTCGAGGACCCCGACCGGCTGATCTGGATCGCCAACGGTACGTCGGAGAATCTCTCGGCGCAGACGGTTCAGGTGGCGAACCTCGTCGACTTCCGGGAGCAAAGTCGGTCATTCGAGGGCGTCGCCGGCTTCTTTCAGTTCTACGCTCCGGGGGACATCCACCTCACGGGCAGTGGCGAGCCGGAACGGCTGACCGGCGTTCCTGTCACCCAGACGTTGTTTCCGCTGCTCGGCGTTAGGCCGCAGGTCGGGAGGTTCTTCGACGAGTCAGAGAGTCGCTTCAATGCACCAGGGACAGCGCTGCTCGACTACCGATTCTGGCAGCGACGCTTTGCCGGAGATCGCGGCATCGTCGGCAAATCGATCGTCCTGGACGGGAAGCCGGTCACGGTCGTTGGCGTCCTGCCGGAATCCTTCGACTTCGAGGCGACGTTCATTCCCGGTCGCCGAGTCGATCTGTTCCTGCCATTTCCGTTGAGTCCCGAGACGAACAGGCAGGGCAACACGCTCGCGCTGGTTGGCCGGCTGCGGAAGGGTGCCGACCTCCGAGCGGCGCAGGCGGAAGCCACGCTGATCGCGTCGCGGTTCACGAAGGGAAGGGTTCAGGACAGCTACCGCAACGGCTTCGACCCCAGGCTCACCACGTTGCGCGAGCACATCAGCGGACGGTTCCAGTCGGCCCTGCTCGTGCTCGCCGGCGCGGTTGCGTTCCTGATGCTGCTGGTGTGCGCGAACGTGTCCAATCTCCTGCTCGTGCGCGCTTCACGTCGCCAGCGTGAGATGGCGATCCGCGCCGCGTTAGGTGCGACGCGCGGAGATCTGGTGCGACAGATGCTGGCCGAAAGTCTTGTCGTCTCGGTCGCCGGTGCCGGCGTCGGGGTCATCTTCGCCGTGGGCGCCACCGCGCTCGTAGCGCGCCTGCAGGGCACGACGATTCCGCTCGTGCGTGACGTGCGTGTCGACCACGTGGCGCTCGCGTTCACGCTGCTGATGGCCGTCGTGACGGGCGTGGTGTTCGGTCTCGTTCCCGCGTTCCAGACCTCCGGGGACGCGCTGCCTGTCGCACTGTCCGAGGCGAGTCGCGGGTCCACGTCGCGGCGCGGCGGTGGGGCGCGGCGAGCGATCGTCGTCGCGGAAGTCGCGCTGGCGTGCGTTCTCTGCGCGGGCGCCGGCTTGCTCATCCGGAGTCTCGGGCGCGTGCTGGATGTGCAGCCAGGGTTCGCAACAGAGAACCTGATCGCGGTTCGCGTGGATCCATCCCGCGTGCAGTCGACGTTCGCTCAGCGCACGCGTTACTTCGAGGAAGCGTTGCGCGCGGTACGATCGGTGCCCGGCGTTCAAGCGCTCGGTCTCACCGACGCCCTGCCACTCGGCGACAACTTCGGCTGGCGTCGGTGGGACGCGTTGGCGGACGGCGCCGAGCCTAACGCCGGCCAACGCATCCAGCCGCTCGTGCGCATGGTCGACGAGGGCTACCTGGCGGCGATGAGGATCCCCGTGCGTGCTGGTCGGCCGTTCACGGCAGCCGATGATTCCGTGAGCGAACCGGTCATCATCATCAACGAGACGCTGGCGGGCACGCTCTGGCCGGGTACGGATCCGATCGGCCGCGTCGTAAATACGAGCAACAAGAGCCGTCGCGTGGTCGGTGTCGTGGGTGACGTTCGGTATTTCGGGCTCGACCGCGCAGTCGACGCCGAGATGTACATGCCGATCCGTCAGACGGGCGACTATCAGTCGGTGGATCTCGTCGTCCGCGGAACGATTCCGCCCGCAGCTCTCGCTGCCGGCGTTCGCGCGGCACTCCGCCAAATGGACGCGAGCCTGCCGGTGGTGGAGTTCCGCACGATGGAGGAGCTGGTCGATCATTCCACGTTCGCGCGACGCTTTACGGTCCTGTTGGTGGCCGGATTCGCCGCCTTCGGGTTGCTGCTGTCTTGTCTGGGCCTCTATGCGGTCATCTCGTATTCCGTGAGTCAGCGCACGCAGGAAATCGGCATCCGGATGGCGTTAGGCGCGACCCCGGAGAGTCTACGGACGCGCATCTTCAGCGAGACAGGGGTGCTGGTGCTCCTCGGCGTTGCCATTGGGCTTCCGGCTTCGTGGCTGGCGACGCGCGCGATTCGCGGGCTCCTGTTCGATGTGGGTTCGTCGGATCCCGTGACGTACGTGGGTGTGCTGGCGGTGTTGGCTGTCGTGGCCGTGCTGGCTGGGTACGTCCCCGCGCGCCGAGCGACGCGGACCGATCCGGCGATCGCGTTGCGTCCGCGGTGATTGGCTCACCGGCATTGCGTTAGGTCCAAAGCAGGCCGCAGACGGAGCGTCTGCGTCGATCTGCGTTCCTGCTTTTCGGCTGCCGAGATGATGCCAGGCTTCCGCTACGACGCGACCTGATAGAACACGTCCGTGCGAATCAGCCGCGGATTCGTGTCCCACTCCGGCTGCCAGTGCCCGTAGATCTCCCAGCTCGGACCCGCGAGGCGATGTCCATTCGCTTCGCACCAGGTTCGGACCGACTCGTGCGCCGCGCCCAGCGTATGGTACGGGCCGAGGTGCCTCACAAAGGCAGCCGGCCCGCCTGGTGTCGCCGACCGAAAAACCTCGCCCGTCTCCTCGAACGGCCCCTGCAGCTCGACGCCGACCTCGAGGCGAATGTCGCCGTTCCAGTAGATCGCAACGTGACGGCCACCCTTCGCGCCCGTGTCCTTCTGCGCCTGCACGGCACGCCACACCAGCCCGCAGCACTCGGGAACCAGCGTCGATAACTGGGCGGCGCTCGCACGACGGCGAACCACCGCGACCGGAATACTCGCGATGTGCTTAAATCCAACGGGTTCCATCAGCCCCATACCTCGGTGAACAGTCGCATCCAGTTGCCACCGATGACCTTCTCGACACGCGCCGGCGAGTGCTTGCGCGCGAGGAGTTGATCCGCGATCTGCTCGAGTCGTCGTGGCGTGTTGAGATCCTTCACGAACATGAAGTCTTCCTCGCGTGGCGCCGCGATGCCACGCTGCTTGCGGGCCTCGACAAATTTGCGGTGCCGCGCCTCGTACTCCGCGTTCACCACGTGCGGTGTGATCGAAAGGTCGCTACCGATGCCGACGTGGTCTTCGCCACACACGTTGACGGCGTACTCGATCTGCTTGATGAGATCCGCAGCTACGGGCTGACCCTGGGCGTTGATGAACGGCATCATGTAGATGCCGATCACGCCGCCCTTGTTCGCGAGGGCATGCAGGATGTCGTCAGTCTTGCTGCGCGGATGATCGAACACGCCTCGGCAGCCGCTATGCGTGATCGCGACCGGCCGAGTCGACGCGGCGATCCCATCGGATGTCGTCTGGAGCCCGCAGTGGCTCAGATCCACCACCATGCGGAGCTCGTTCATGCGCGCGACGACGTCGCGACCGTAGCGACTCAATCCGGCGTTGGCCGGCTCGAGACAGCCGTCGCCCAGGATGTTGCGGTCGTTGTAGGTCAGTTGGATGATGCGGACGCCGAATCGCTGGAAGTGGTCGAGGTTCGCCGCGTCGCCCTCGAGCATCGTCGCGTTCTGGAATCCGTAGATGAGCCCGAGGCGCCCGGTTTCCTTCGCTCGGCGGATGTCCGCGAGCGAATAGATCTTCATCAGGACATCGGGATGCGCCTGCAGCTCGTTCTCCCAGTACGCCATCTGACGGAACGTGTCCGCGAACGTGTTCGCGCTCACGGTCAGGTTCACGGCGGTGATGCCTGACGCCTTCGCGTTCGCGATCATCTCCGGCGTGAGCGGATTGTCCGTGGAGCCGGGCGTGTTGAACGGGCCGGGGCTCGCTAGGCAGTCAATGGCGATGGCGCGCTCGTAGCCTGGCCACGCTGTGGGTTCGCGCACGATGTCGGTCGCGCGCGCGGTCTGTGCGCGGAAGACGGTACGCGGCGCGACTGCGGCTACTCCGGCGAGCTTCGCGAAATCACGTCGATGCATGAGAGGTCGCTCTGGCGGCTGTGGGACGAGAGGAGTAAGGTGACACATGCTGCGCACACCTGCTACCCTCTGCCTGCTCGGACTCGGCCTGCTCGCCCGCTCAGGAGAGTCGGGCGAAGTGTCACCTAACGTCAGGGTCGCGTGCGATTCGCTCAAGACGCTCGGGACCGACCCATTGCGATATCGCCAGCGCGGCGATCGGTGCGAGGGAGTTTACGCCCAGGACGTCGCCGGCAGCTCGGACCTCCTCGTGGCATCGCTGGTGGAAAGCTTCGAGGCCATCGATGACACGTCGTCACTTCCGCTTCGCGTCGAGTGGACATCGCCGGATGGCCAGGCAGTGAGGCTCCGCGCATATTCGATCAAGCCAGGCCTGTTCTATCGGATGGACACTGCCAAGCCGATCGCCGCGAGCTCGTACGTTTGGCCGTCAGACGTCCTTCAATCCCTTCGGATCACCAGCGCCGACATCGGAGTGACGGGCTCCGCCTCGGCCACGCTAGGCGGTGAACGCCGCGAGGTGCTCGTGCCCTTGCGGATAGGTCAGCGCAAGCCGCCCGCTCGCTCGACGCGGTACCGAGTCGCACTATGGTCGAACGTCGAGCTGAGCGATGTGTTCATCACGCTCGCCACTGTCGACCGTGATGGGAAGCCCGTGAAGTATCTCCAGCGCGACGAGAATCTCGCGTATGGGTTCTATCCTGCGGAGCGGCCGATCGACATCAGGCTCAAGCCTCTCACGGATCGAGGCTTCTACGTCGTGAGCATCGGTGCGACGCGGAAGCGCGGCGGGTCAGTCACTTCGGAGTTTCTGCTGTTCCATCCCGGGCCCCCGCCTGCACCGGGCAATCAATGACGGTGCCAGGCACTCAAACGGCCGCGGCTCCGGCCGCGTCACCTCGTGCGAATCATTGGCTCCCGGCCACGATCTTCGCGGTGACCCTCGTGGTTGCGAGCGTGCTGCTATTCACGCGTGTCCCGACGACCACCATCGAATTCAGCGGCTCGTTCACGGGACTCGGCTTCGTTTCCGCAGTCGAGCAGTCGCTCAATCGTCCGCTCGACGTGACGGCCATCGGCGTTGCTGGCCTGAAAGGCGCACAGCTTCCCGAAGAAGTGGCGCATCAGGACGGAGGGATGCCCGCCACTCGCATCGCGATCGACAGCACGAAAGACGGGAAACGCGGCAGCATCGTCGTCGACCGAATCGTGGTGCCGGCCGGAACGCACGTGTGGCTGTCGCGCACGGACTTGCCTCGCCAGTACCGTCTTTCGCTTCGTTCCATGGCGCCTGTCCCTGTCACGGTGCATGCGGATGTGTTGGGGACGGTAGCGATTGCGCCGGCGAACGCACCGCCAACAACGACGACATTGCGAGCGCCACGCCCGGTCGATTTCACCGGGACGACGAGCGCGCTCGACCTGGACCTAACGCTGGCGCCCGCGGCGCAGGCCCCGCGATGGCAGCAGATCGAAGCGCGCGACCTCGAGCTGTATCGGGTAGAGAACGACCAGGACGCGGATCGCCCGCTCGTGCGCCCCGTGTCCACGGTTCTCTCCGGGTCCATCTTCTTCGAGTCGGTCGGTGGCACCGAGCGCAAGCTTCGGCCGGGCGAGACGCTGCGATTCGGTGGAGCGAGCGGCACGTTCCTGACGCTCGATCTGCGCGACGACGGGATCGCCGCGACATTTCAGGGAGACGTTCGCGAGCTGCGCAGCGGGCCGGGCGAGCATCCTCGGTCCATCATGCCGACGCTGCTCGACTGGCTGCGACAGCGTCAGGGACTCTCGCTGCTGTGGGGAACCGCGCTCTACATGTTCGGCGTCGTCACGACGTTTCGTAAATGGTGGCGGAAGCCGGAATGAGCGCGGCCGCGCGTTGCCGTGCGGTCGTGATGGGCGGGGCGCTGCTCGCGGCAACCTTCATGTCAGCGCCACTCGCGGCCCAGGGCGAATCGGGTGAGACGGAACAGCTCGTCGTCATGATTCGCTGCACCCTCGATGGCAAGGAGAGCATCGGGGCAGGGATCATCTTCGGTGCGGCGAACGATCGGCTCTACGTCGTGACGGCCAGTCACGTCGTTCGACATGGCGCTGACGAAGCGAGCGATATTCGCGTCGAGCTGCGTTCCCTGCCGGGCGAGCCTGTGCGGGCGACGCTGACCACCGCCTTCGACGCGAAGCTGGATCTGGCGGTCCTGAGCATCGCCGGCGTGAAGGCGGCAGGCATCGAGGTCGCGAAGATCCCGTTCGATCGTCTGGGTTCGCCGACATCGCTGTCGCGCGGTGACGGCGTATTCGCGTTAGGCTACCCGCAGGGAAGACCGTGGGGTACGAACGTCGCACCCGCGCCCATCTCGTCTACGAGCGATAGCCTGCTCACGTTCGAGACGACGCTGGTCAGCCCTGGGCACTCCGGCGGCGCGCTGCTCAACCAGCGGCGCGAGATCGTCGGCGTGCTGCTCAATGTGCAGCCGCCGGACGCGACGGCACGCAGCATCACGCAAGCGATCGCCCAGCTCGAGGCGTGGCGGTTCCCGGTGGCACTGCGCGGCCGGTTTGCGCTCGCCGAACCGGAGGTCGTGAGCGCGGGAGCTGGATTCTCCTGTGCGCTGCGTCGCGATGGCGCCGCCTTCTGCTGGGGCGACAACGATCATGGAGAGCTTGGCAACGGCACGCGCGGCAGCAGTCTCGCGCCCGTTCCTGTTTCGACCGAGCAGAAGTTCGCGAGCGTGAGCGCGGGTTGGTCGTACGCCTGTGCGCTCACGACAGCAGGCGTGCCGTACTGTTGGGGAAACACGCAGCCCGACGATGCCGGCCCCGTCCCGGGCGAACTGACGGAGCGTGGTGTGCCCGTCGCGATTAGTGGTAACCTCACGCTGTCGTCGTTGAGTGCCGGGTTTGCGCACGCGTGCGGCGTCACCACCGCGGGCGTCGCGTACTGCTGGGGCGAAAACGACGACGGACAGCTGGGGAACGGGTCGAAGGCGGCGAGCCTAACGCCGGTGAAGGTGGCGACGAACGTGACGTTCCGGTCGGTCAGCGCGGGGCTCAATCACAGCTGTGCGCTCACGACCGATGGCCGCGCTTACTGTTGGGGAGCCGGTCGGGCGGGGCAGATCGGCGATGGAGACAGTACAGCGCACGTGCGACCCGTCGCTGTCGGCGGCGCCTTGCGCTTCTCCGCGCTCAACGCCGGCGACCTGTATACGTGCGGCGTCACGACCACCGGTGCGGGATACTGCTGGGGCAACAACGAGTCCGGAGAGTTGGGCGACGGCACGACCAAACGATCCCTCGTGCCGAGAGCCGTCGCGGGCGGTCATCGGTTTCGCACCATCATCGCCCACAGAGGTACGGGGCACAGCAACACCTGCGGACTCACCAACCACGGGGCGGCGTTCTGCTGGGGATGGGAATCCGAGTCACTCGGCCAGCACGACATTGGTGACCCGACTCGACCCGGCCCCGTCGTGGGCAATCACACCTTCGGAGCGATCAGCGTCGGCGACAGTCACGTCTGCGGCGTCGTCGCGAATGGAAGCATCTATTGCTGGGGCAGCAACAAGTACGGTCAACTGGGTAATGGCGCGACCGAAACACGCATTACGCCAGGGTTGGTGCCGATCCCACGCTGAGGTACTAACGCTGGTCGGGGAGACCCCTGTCTATCGTTAGGGCTCGCCCCTGTCGAGTGGCGACTAGTGTCCGCGTTTCCTGGTGCCCCGCGTTCTCCCCGTTGATGGCGATACACGCCATCCACACGAATCACCG
>JAJKIV010000154.1 GCA_021154285.1 Gemmatimonas sp.
GGACCGTTGCTCGAGCTGGGCGACCTCATGTCGATCGCCTCGCTGGACATCCCCGAGCTGCACGACCCGCCGTTCGTGCCGGCCGTTCCACCAGCGGTCCGGGATGCGACGCGATCGATCTTCGACGTCATCCGCGAGCGCGACCTTCTGGTCCACCATCCCTACGAATCGTTCACGGCGACGGTGGAGCAGTTTCTGGACGCGGCATCGCGCGACGACCACGTGCTGGCCATCAAGCTGACGCTCTACCGCACGTCAGGCGACACGGCCATCGTGCGGGCGTTGACGGAGGCGGCACAGCGCGGGAAGCAGGTGGCGGTGCTCGTGGAGCTGCAGGCGCGGTTCGACGAAGCGAACAACATCACCTGGGCGCGCACGCTGGAAAACTTCGGCGTCCACGTCGCGTACGGGCTGCCCGGGCTCAAGACGCACGCGAAGGTTGCGCTGGTCGTTAGGCGCGAGGCCGACGGCATACGGCGCTACGTGCACATTGGCACCGGTAACTACAACACGAAAACAGCCCGGACATACACAGACATCGGCCTCTTCACGGCGAGTCCGTCGATCGGCGCCGATCTGAGCGACCTGTTCAACTCCCTCACGGGCTTCTCGCGGCAGCGCGTGTACCGAAAGCTCCTCGTGGCGCCCGGCAACATGCGCGACCGATTCCTGGAGCTGATCTCGAACGAGACGAATGCGGCCCGGGAAGGGAAGTCGGCGCAGATCATCGCCAAGATGAATGCCCTCGTGGATCCGGGCCTCATTGCGGCGCTATACGAGGCGTCTCAGGCAGGGGTGGACATCGATCTCATCGTCCGGGGCATTTGCTGCCTTCGGCCCGGCGTGCCCGGCGTGAGTGAGCGCATTCGCGTGATCAGTATCGTCGGGCGCTTCCTCGAGCATTCGCGACTGTTCTATTTCCGCAACAGCGCCGAAGACCGCTACTTCACCGGTTCGGCGGACTGGATGCCGCGCAATCTCGATCGACGCGTCGAAGCGGTGACGCCCGTCGAGGACCGGGCCCTGCATCCTCGGCTCCGCTCGCTGCTCGACACCTGTCTCGCGGACAATCGTCAGGCGTGGGAACTGTGTCCCGACGGCAGCTACGTGCAGCGCACGCCAGGCGATGAGCCAGAGCGGTCCACACACCGGCTGCTGCTGCGCGATCCGCTGGGATTGGAAGTGGTCGATCGGTCGCCGCCGCGCGTTGCCGACGGAACCCAGCCGCCGACGGAGCTTCGCGTCGAGCGCACTGCCTAACGCTTCTCACGCGTCAGTCCGGCTGCTCGCCGTCCGAGTCCTGCGGGGAGATCACAGTGCCGTCGGGGGCAACGACCTCCACGGGGATCCGCGCCACTTTCGACAACAACTCGGATTTCCGGCTCGCACCCCACAGGTCGAGGCGTACCGACTGCGCCCGGCGATTCGCCACGCAGGTCAGTCGAAGCGCCCGATCGAGCCACCTGACCTTCACGCGCTCCACGCCGCCGATGTGCCCGCGATCCAACCCGTCAGCAACGCGAAGAATGGCGGCGAGCTTGCGAATGCGCCGCCGGAGCGCGCGGTCGAGGATGCCGTAGTTCCTGTGCTTGCGTTTCGGCGGTGCGCCGCGGTGATACCGCGCCACGTTCGCGATCGCCACCTGCTCCTCGGGCGACATGCCAAGCATGTCAGCGTGCACGATCAGGTGATACGAGTGCTTGTGGTGGTTCTCGTAATTGATGTGATAGCCAACGTCGTGCAGTAGCGCCGCGTCGGCCAGGATCTGCCGGTCGGTCGCGGCGAGACCGATGCGCGGGCCGATCGCGTCGAACAGCTGGAGTGAGAGACGCTGCACGTGGCGCGCGTGCGGCTCCTCATAGTGACACCGCTCCGCGAACTCCCGCACCGATCGCTCGCGCGCCTCGCCGCGATCCGAGAACGTGGGGACGACACGCGCTGTTTCGAGGAGCAGACCCTCGCGAATGCCGTAGGCTGACACGATCAGCTCGCGCGATTCGAGTCTCGCGAGGACCTCGGCCGCAACCGCAAAGCCGGCGACGATAATGTCGGCGCGGGCCGGGTTGAGCCCTGGCACCGCGGCGCGCTGATCCGGCGACATGTCCTGCAGCATGTCGAGGATGTGCTCGAGCTCCTCGCGCGGCAGGCGAGTCCCGTGTGTCGTGCGCGCTGTCTGCACGCCCTGCCGATTCAGATAGATGCCGGCGAGGTTCGTGAACGTCCCGCCCGAACCAATGACCTGCGCGCCACGCCAGTCTCGCACCGGCAGCGCCTTGCGGATATCGTCGCGGATGGCGTCACGGAGCTTCCGCACTCCCTTACGCCGCACCTTCGCGCCGAGGAATTCCTCGGTCAGCCGGATCGCCCCGAAGGGGAGCGAGATCAGTCGTTCGAGCAGCCCGTCAGCGCTGAGTGCGAGCTCGAGCGATCCGCCGCCGATGTCCATGACCACCGCTCTCCCCACGCCGAGCTCGAAGTGCGCGAGGGCACTGCGGAACGACAGCCGCGCCTCCTCGTCGCCGCGGAGCACCTTGACCTTGAGTCCGGTCTCCGAGCGAACGACCTCGAGGAACGTCAGCCCGTTCGTGGCGTCGCGCACCGCGCTCGTCGCGACGGCCTCGACCCGTGACGCGCCCAGCTGCCTCGCCAGCGTGGCCATGCGGGTGAGCGCTTCGAGCGCCTGGCGCATCGAGGTCTCGCTGAGCAGGCCGCTCTCGCGAACTCCGGCACCCAGCCGCGGCGCCGCTTTCATTTCGTCCACGACGCGAATGGAGCCGGTGGGCGATACGTCCGCGACGATCTGGCGGATGGAATTGGAGCCGATGTCGATCGCCGCGAGCCGAACGTCGTGTTCGGCTCGCGGCGATCGCGCTGCGTCGGAGGAACGGGAGAATGCGGGGAGTGCCACCTAACCAGTCGCTTGAGGGACGTGAGGCCGATCGCGGCCGAGGTCCTCTAAATGATGCTTGATTTGCTTGCCTTCTGCCAAGAAGACTGCGTCTTCGGCGATGTTCGTCGCCAGGTCTGCCACGCGCTCGAGGTTTCGGCTGACCAGCAGGAGCTCGAGTGACGGGTTGATCGTTCTGGCGTCGGCCATCATGTGCGTAAGCAAGATTCGGAACACCGAGTCGTGCAGCGCGTCGACGGCGTCGTCGGCCTTGCACACCTCGCGGCCGAGGGCCCCGTCCGCCCGGATGAACGCATCCAATGCCTCGGCCAGCATGCGCCGTGCCCGCCGAGCCATGTCCTCGATCTCCGGAGTCGGCGTAATCTCGACGTGCAACGCGATGAGACGCAACGCCGACTGCGCCAGGTTCACGGCGTGATCGCCGACCCGCTCCAGGTCACTCGTGATCTTGATCGCGCTGATGATGAAGCGCAGGTCGCGGCCCATCGGCTGCTGCAGCGCGAGCAGTGACACGGCGAGCTGCTCGCACTCGAGCTCCATCATGTCGACCTCGCGGTCACCGGCGATGACCGCGTCGGCTTTCTCCTTATCGCGCGTGAGCAGCGAATCGACGGCAAGGTCGATCAGCTCCTCGGCTCGTGCCGACATGTCGAGGAGGCGTTCCTTCAGCGTTTGCAGCTGGTCGTGGAAATGGCGAAAGCCTGGGTTCTCGGGGCTCATCCAAATCTCCCGGTGATATACGCCTCGGTGCGCTCTTCGCGCGGCGTGGTGAACAGCTGCCCCGTGTTGTTGACTTCCACGAGACGCCCGAGGTAGAAAAAGGCGGTGTAGTCCGAGACGCGCGCTGCCTGCTGCATGTTGTGCGTCACGATCACGATGGTCAATTCGGAGCGGAGCTCGTACAGCAGCTCCTCGATCTTCTGGGTGGCGATCGGGTCGAGGGCGCTGGCCGGCTCGTCGAGGAGGAGCACCTCCGGTTCGTTCGCGAGGGCTCGTGCGATGCACAGCCGCTGCTGCTGGCCACCCGAGAGACCCAGGGCGCTCTGCCGCAGTCGATCCTTCACTTCGTCCCACAGCGCGGCCCGGCGGAGCGACTGCTCGACAATCTCGTCGATCTTCGAGCGCGACGCTGTGCCGTTGATCCGCGGTCCGTACGCGACGTTGTCGTATATCGACTTCGGAAACGGATTCCAGCGTTGGAACACCATGCCCACGCGTTGCCGAAGAGACACGGGGTTCAGTGAAGCGCTGTAGATATTCTCCCCATCGAGCTCGATCGCGCCGGTCTGTCGCGCGCCCGGAATGAGACCCTGCAGCCGGTTGATTGAGCGCAGAAACGTCGACTTTCCGCATCCCGATGGCCCGATGAACGCGGTTACGGCTCGCGCGGGAATCGTTATGCTGACGTCGTAGAGCGCCTGTTTTGGCCCGTACCAGAACGAGAAGTCCTTCGCCTGGATGTTGCCAGGATGTCGGGAATCGGGAACCGGGAACTGGGAACCGACGCTCCGTGGAGCCTCTGTTCCCCGTTCCCTGTTCCCTGTTCCGACAATCTGCAAACTCATCCGAACCGTCCCGTGATGTACGCTTCCGTCCGCGAATCCGACGGGGTGGTGAACAGCGTGTTGGTCGCCGCGATCTCGACCAGCTCGCCCATCAGCATGAACGCCGTGCGATCGGAGACGCGCGCTGCCTGCTGCATGTTGTGCGTGACGATCACGACGGTCATGTCCCGCCGCAGCTCGTACACGAGCTCCTCGACCTTCTGCGTGCTGATCGGATCGAGCGACGCCGTGGGCTCATCGAGCAGCAGGACCGCGGGTCTCGTGGCCAGCGCACGGGCGATGCACAACCGCTGCTGCTGGCCGCCGGAGAGACCGATGGCGCTGTCCTTGAGCCGATTGCTCACCTCGTCCCAGAGCGCGGTCCGTCTGAGCGCGTCCTCGACAATGTGATCGGTTTCGGCGCGCGATGGTTTGTCGCGTCCGAGTATCTGAAGACCGGCGGCGACGTTGTCCCGGATCGACATCGTGGGGAACGGTGTCGGGCGCTGAAACACCATCCCGATGTGCCGTCGCACCTCGATCGCGTTGACGCCCTTCGCGTAGATGTCGCGCCCGTCGAGCGAGACGGAGCCGGCGACGTGCGCAGTCGGCACCGTCTCGTGCATGCGATTGAGGCATCGCAGCAGCGTCGACTTGCCACAGCCCGACGGGCCGATGATCGCCGTGACTTCCCGATCCCGAAACGTGATCGAGACGCCGCGGACGATTTCTGCTGAGCCGTAATACGCGCTGAGCGACGCGACCTCGAGGCGGCGACGCTCGGCACCCGCGGCCGGGGGCGGAGCGGTGACGGCCGTCGGGACCGGAGCACGGGGAGGCTCAGTCGCCACCGAGGCCGAATCGGGAGCGTGTGGCAAAGCGGGCTGCAAGGCTGATGATGAGGACAATGCCAATGAGAACGAGCGCACCCGCCCATGCGAGCGCGTGCTGCTGATCGTACGGGCTGATCGCGAAGTTGAAGATCTGGAGCGGCAGTGCGGCAATCGGCTCCCGCAGCGATGCCGACCAGAACTGGTTGCCTAACACGGTGAACAAGAGCGGAGCCGTCTCGCCCGCGATGCGGGATACGGCGACGAGCGCACCGGTCACGATGCCGGGCAGGGCAGTGCGCAGGACGACGACGAGCGACGTTCGCCACCGCGAGTAGCCTAACGCGAGCGCCGCCTCCCGCAGCGAGACGGGTACGATCCGGATCATCTCCTCCGTCGTGCGCGTGACGAGCGGGATCATCATGGCGCCCAGTGCGATTCCGCCCGCCAGGGCCGTGAACTTCGCCATCGGCTTCACGAGAAACTGCCACGCAAAGATCCCCATCACGATCGACGGCAGTCCGTTGAGGACGTCGGACAGGAATCGAACGGCGTTCGCGAGATGCGTCCCACGGTTCTCGGCCAGGTAGAGCCCGGCGCCGATCCCGATCGGCAGACCAAATGCCGACGCCGCGAGGATGAGCACCAGCGTGCCGACCATGGCGTTTGCCATGCCGCCGCCCGCTTCGCCAGGCGGCTTCGGAATCTGCGTGAAGAAGTCGACGTTGATCGACGACGCGCCGGCCACGATCAGATGGCCGAGAATGAAGATGAGCGGCAACGTGGCGAGGATTGCCGCGCCAAATGTGACCCCGACCATCACGACGTTCACGACCCGCCGACGACCGATGGTCGTCTGCGTTCGTTCTGCCGCGGCGCGTTGCATGACCGACGGGCGCGCGGTGCGCACGGCGGGCTTCGGAGGCGACGCGGGTCCGCGCGGCGCGTTGATATCCGTCATGACTGCCCCTCGCGCGAGACGCGCCACACCAGCCAGCGTGCGAGCCCATTGACGATCAGCGTCACGACGAACAGCACGGCGCCGACGGCCATCAGGGCCGAGAGGTGAAGATCACCCGTCGCCTCCGCGAACTCGTTCGCGATGAGCGACGCCATCGTGTATCCAGGGGCGAGCAGCGATGCCGAGATCTTGTGGACGTTGCCGATCAGCATCGTCACGGCCATGGTCTCGCCTAACGCTCGGCCAAGCCCGAGAATGATGCCGCCGATGATGCCGGACCGGGCGTACGGGACGACCGCGTCGGAGATCATCTCCCACTTCGTGGCGCCAAGCGCCAGCGCAGCTTCTCGCTGCGACCGCGGGACCGCCATGAGGACCTCGCGCGAAACGGCGGAGATGAACGGCAGTACCATGATTGCGAGAATCAGCCCTGCGCTTAGCATGCTGGGTCCGTAGGCCGGTCCCTCGAACAGTGGCGTCTGACCGAGCAGCGGAATCGCAGAGAGCAGCGGCATCACGTGATCGCGCAGCAGCGGCTGCAGGACGAAGATGCCCCACAGCCCGTACACCACGCTCGGAATCGCGGCCAGCAGGTCGACCAGGAATGCGACCGGCTGACGAAGCCACGACGGTGCGAACTCGGACAGAAAGATCGCGACACCCAGCGCGAGCGGTGTCGCGATGAGGAGCGCAATGAACGACGAGACGATCGTGCCGTAGATCGCCGGCGCGGCGCCGAAGATGTTGTGTGGCGGGTCCCAGTCGCTCGACGTCAGGAAGCCAAAGCCGAAGGCCTTGAGGGCAGGCCAGGCGGCGGCCCCGATCTCGATCGCAATGAAAAGCAGCAGGATGGGGATGCCTAACGCAAACGCGGTCGTCATCCACCGATAGATGCTGTCACCGATGGCTGAGCCGTCGATGCGCGCGCCCAGCCCGGTATCGTCTGGGCGTGTCGTCACCACCGGGCGAGCAGCTTCGCTCACCATGCCGTCCCGCCCTGAATCGAAGCCAGCTTCTCGAGCAGCTGCTTGCTCAACGCGTCCGGCAGCGGGGCATAATCCAACGCGCCGGCTGATCCCTCACCGTCGGTAAGCGCCCATTTCAGGAAGTCCGTGAGCTTCTTGGCCTTGGTCGCATCGGTCTGCTTCTCGTACATCAGCAGCCACGTGAACGACGAGATCGGATACGCCTGGGCACCGGGCGCATTGACGATCGACACTCGATAGTCCGTGGTCGGTGGCAGCTTCTCCACCGCGCCGGCCGCCGCCGCGGTGATCGATTCGATGGTGGGCACGACAAACTGGCCGGCCGCGTTCTTGATCTTCGCGACGGGCAGCTTGTTCTGATTCGCATACGCCAGCTCGACGTAGCCGATCGTTCCGGGTGTCTGCTTCACCTGGCCGGACACACCGTCGTTGCCCTTACCTCCCAACCCGACCGGCCACTTGAGCTCCTTCCCCTTACCCGGTCCCGATGACCAGGCGGGGCTCACCGCCGTTAGGTAGTCGGAGAAGATGTAGGTCGTTCCGCTCGCCTCGGCCCGGTGCACGACGAGAATGGCCTTCGCTGGCAGCTTCACCCCGGAATTCAGTGAGGCGATGCGGCCGTCGTTCCACTTCGTGATCTTTCCGAGGAAGATGTCCGCGACGACGTCCCCACTCAGGCTGAGAGGCTGCGTTGCCTCGGGAAGGTTGTACGTGATGACAACGGCGCCGAGCACGGTGGGGATGTGAATGATCGGCCCGCCCTTGGCCTTCGCCATTTCCTCGTCGGTCATTGGCGCATCGGACCCGGCGAAATCCACGGTGCCTTCGCTCAGCTGTCGAATGCCGCCACCAGACCCGATTGCCTGATAGTTGATCTTGATGCCGGTCTTCGCCGTGTAGTCCGAGATCCACTTGGAGTAGATCGGGTACGGGAAGGTTGCTCCCGCCCCCGTTAGGTCGACACCACCAGAGCGTGCGGTTGCCGGCGATGGGCTGGCCGCCGCCGAGTCGCGGGTACCCCTGGATTCGGTACCGGAGCACGCCGCAGAGACGAGTCCGGCCGCCGCCAGGGCAAAAAGCGTTGAACGAGTCACTGCCGCCTCCAGGAAGGACTTACTGAACGTTGTTCGAGAACCGGACCGTGATGCGCGTCGCCACGTAACGGCCAGGTCACACTGTGCTTCGCCCTTACCCGTGGTCAGTGAGTCGCGGCGGCGCCCGCCATCCGGATCGAGCCAAGGCGCTCGACCAATCGGTCGGCGATGGCCTTCGGGAGTGGCGCATAGTCGAGTGCTGCGGCTGACGCCTGGCCACTCGTTAGGGCCCACCGCATGAAGTCGACTAGCTTCTTCCCCTTGATGGGGTCGGTCTGGTCCTGATACACGATCAGCCATGTGAAGGACGTGATCGGATAAGCCTGCGCCCCTGGCGCATTGGCGATCGAGATGCGGTAGTCGCTTTTCGGGCTCAGTTTCGCCGCCACGCCCTCGGCAGCTGCCGTCGCGGACTCGACCGACGGCGGCACGAACGTTCCCGCCGCGTTCTTGA
>JAJKIV010000155.1 GCA_021154285.1 Gemmatimonas sp.
AAAGGACTGACAAAGGGTCGCGGTTTCAAGGGGTCAGAGCCCTTGAACCGATCGGTTCAAGGGCTCTGACCCCTTGAAACCGCGACCCTTTGTCAGTCCTTTGCTGCCGCCGTCGTCTGATGCTTGGCGACCGTCTTGGGATCGCCATCCGAGACGTAGCGCTGCCCGTGTTTCTCCATCGCCGTGAGTGTCCGCGCGACCGCCGAATCGCCGATCACCTGGACTCGCGGAATGGACATCGGGTTGAACTGCGGATCGAACGGACTCCGCGATGGGCCGCCAGCCACTTCGAGGATCGCGTCATTCGCGTAGGTGACGGTGTGGCCCTTCTTGTCCGTCCACGAGCCACGCTGGGCGAGCTCGCGGTTCTTTGGCCACATGCCGAGCGGCAGGGCAAGCGTTCGAACCTTGTAGCCGGGCACCGCGGAGTCGATCGCCATGTTTCCGCGCGCGATGAATTCCTCGACCATACTGCCGGCCCGATCGAGGCGGGCATGGTACAGGGTGTGGTTGCATAGCTCGAAGCCCTGCTCGGCGAGAAACTTCACCTTCTTGTACCGCCACTCGGTCTTCTGGCCTTCGATTCCCTTGTCGCCGAAGAACGATCGGCCCGCCTGCGCTGCCGGCAGCATGCAGAACACCGCGCGGTTTTTCCAGTCGCTGTGCTCCTTGTTGAAGGCCGTCAGAATGCCGACCGCGGAATTCGGGTCGATCTCGAGCTGGCCGTTCTTCTCGACGTAGCGGAACTGCGACGGAGACGCGTCGTCGAACACGAGCACCACGGGCGACTGCCCAGCTGGCAAGTCGATCTTCTTGTCGATCATCTCGGTGATCGAGACGGGGCGGTAGCCGCGCGCGTACATCGTTTCGAGATCGCGTCGCAATCCGTCGTGTGTGCGTTCGTACAGGCCGTTCTTGTCGACGATCAGATGGTACTCGAATACCGGGATCCGACCGAGCTCGTTCGGCATCAGCGATTGCGCGGCCTCGCCGGAGCTGGCGACGGTTGCGAGCGACGCGCTATCAGGGCGCGCGGAACCGGCAGCGCGCGAATCCGTGGAGCGAGAGCATGCGGCGACGCCCGCCGCGATCGACGCGGCGACGCACCCGAGCAGTACGAACCGGGGGGACATCGAACCTGTTGTTTGGTGGAGGAACCGAGGCGGGTCGATCGAAGGACGACAACCCTAACAGAGCGCAACGGCCGGCGGCAGTGGCGTGCTCGACCTCGTGGATATTCTACACCGGAATGCTCGATGTGACATGAAAGACGCCACCATTTGCCCCTCCCGCCGGGGTCGAAACTTTGCATAAAGGGCGGGGTGTCATATGACTGACGTTACGCGGCTGACGCCTTTGTCCATTTCGTCTTTCGTCCGCGATCGCGCGCGCTTGCTCCGCCTGCGCATGCGGCCGGATCCAAATATTCCAGCTCGCCGTTGGCTTCGTTCGCAGTGGCCCTGGGTCTCGGCTCTGGTGCTGGCCATCATCGGCGTTGGCGCCATGGACGTGTGGCTCGGCACGTGTGGCTACAACGGCTGCCCCACGACCGGCGAGATTCGTGGATTCCGACCGCCTGAGGGCGGCAAGATTTTCGACCGGCAGGGCCGTCTCATGGGCCGGCTGACCGTGATCCGGCGAGTAAACGTCCCGATCGAGAAGATCCCGAAGCACGTGCGGGATGCTTTCCTCGCGACTGAGGATCGCCGGTTCTACGAGCACAACGGGCTCGATTGGCACGGCCTCCTGCGTGCCGGCGCGCGCAACGTCGGCGCCCTCGGCGTGCGTGAAGGGTTCAGCACGATCACGATGCAGGTGGCGCGGAATACGTTCGTCGCCGAGCATTTTGTGGGGTCGCGCACAATGCGGCGTAAGCTTATGGAGCTGCGGCTCTCGCGACTCATCGAGAAGAGCCTGACGAAGGATCAGATCCTGTCGCTCTACCTCAACGTCATTTACCTCGGCAACGGGGTGTTTGGCGTGGAGGCGGCGAGCCGCGATCTCTTCGGCAAGAGCGTGGAGGATGTCTCGATCGCCGAAGGCGCGATGCTGGCAGCGCTCCCAAAAGGCCCGTCGGCATACACTCCGCGCAACAACCGGAAGCGCGCCTTGGCTCGGCGTGATCTCGTGCTGGGGTTGATGAAACGCGAGGGATATCTCGACGACATCGGGCTCGCCGCGGCGCGAGCGGAGCCGCTCCGTGTTGCCGAGAACGAGTGGCGACCGCCGCAGCCGGACGACTCCTACGCACTCGACGCGGTGCGCAGCCTCGTCGATTCCGTCACGAGCGCCCTCAAGGAGCCCGAGGTGTCGACCGACTACGTGGTCTACACGACGCTCGACCTGGCGGCCCAGCGCGCGGGCGATCGCGCCGTTAGGCGGCGCGCGGCGGCGATCCAACAGGAAGCGCGATCGTGGTCAGGCCGGAACGGCGGGACGATCGAGGGCGCGATGATAGCGATCGATCCGCGAAACGGCGACATCCGCGCACTTGTCGGCGGGCGCGAGTACGAACGGGGGAGCTTCAATCGCGCGTTCGCGGCCCATCGACAGCCGGGTTCGGCGTTCAAGCCGTTCGTGTACGCGGCAGCGCTCGCTGCGGGGTTCACGCCGGCGTCGTTGGTGGACGACGAACCGGTCGAGGTCGAGCAGGGCGGGCGCATCTGGACACCGTCCAACTACGGTGATGAGTACCTCGGGCGCGTGACGATGCGACGCGCGCTCATGAAGTCGGCCAACGCCGCGACCGTTCGCGTGAGCCGCACGGTCGGCGAGCAGCGCGTGATCCTCGCGGCGCACCGGAACGGCATAACGAGTCCGCTCTCGCCGGTCCCGGCCATCGCGCTCGGCGCGCTCGAGGTGACGCCGTACGAGCTCGTGACGGCGTACGCTCCGTTCGCGAACGGCGGGCTCCGCGTGCGGCCAAGGCTCGTTAGGCGCATCGAGCGCGCCGACGGCAGCGTGCTCTGGTCCGAGGAGCCGGCCGCGCCGGTGCCGGTGATGGATCCGCGGGATGCGTTTCAGATGACGTCGATGCTGCGGTCGGTCGTGGATCTCGGCACGGGCACGGCGATCCGCGCCGCGGGCGTGACGCAGCCGGTGGCGGGCAAGACCGGGACGACGAATAACGGGGCGGACGTGTGGTTCGTGGGCTACACGAAGTCGCTCGTGGCGGGATTCTGGTTCGGGTACGACGCGCCGCACAGCATCACGGGTGATGCGAGCGGCGGCCGTCTCGCCGCGCCGGCGTGGGCGGAGTTCTATCAGCAGGGTTGGCGGGATCGCGCGACGGACACGGACTGGTCGCCGCCGCCAGGGATGGTCCCGCGAATGATCGACGCGGAGACGGGCATGCTCGCGAGTGATTGGTGCCCGATCACGCAGCGGGAGTGGTTCAAGCCCGGGACCGAACCGACGGAGGTCTGCGACCAGCATTACGAGCTGCCTGAGGCGCAGCCATTCGTGATCGGCCTCGGCTCGAAGCTCGGCAAGGCGCTCAAGAAGATCTTCAAGTTCTAGCCTAGCTCGCTGGCCCGCACGAATCTCGACACGCCGCCCACAAGACAGCAATGCCGACCGTAAAGCCGTCAGGAGCGAGCAGCCAGGAGACTACAGGACCCCAACCGGAGCGTGCGACGAATAGCCCGGGAACACGGCGTCGAGTTTTGCTGCCCCCAGATGCTTCGACGCGATCTCGCTGAACACCGCGCGGAAGTCCGTCGTCAGGGCGAGATCGCGGCCCTCGTAGAGCTGCTCCGCGGCGAGACCCGGCCATTTGCCGTGAACCTTTCGTCCCTTCACGGATCCGCCGATGACGAACATCGCGCCCGCGTGGCCGTGGTCCGTCCCACCGTTGCCGTTCTCGCGCGCCATGCGACCGAACTCGCTCATCGTCATGATCACCACATTCTCCATACGGTCGCCGAGGTCCGTGACGAGAGCCGCGATCGACTGCGCGAAGTCCGTGAGGCGATTCGCAAGCTGCCCGGTCGCAGCGCCCTGGTTCACGTGCGTGTCCCACCCGCCGACGTCGGCGAAGGCGATCTCCATGCCGACGTCCGCCTTGATCAGCTGTGCGATCTCGCGGAGCCGCTGCCCGAACTGCGACCGCGGGTAGTCCGCGCCATTCTCCGGCTGATAGCGCTGCGGGTTTGCTGCGCGAAGCATCTTCACGGCGTCGAACATCTCCGATCCGGACGCGTGCACGACATCGCTCGACCCCGTTCTATAGAGCGCTTCGATCTCGGCTGCCGACGTGCCGCCCGCCCGCACCGTGAATGCCTCCAGGCTCGTCATCGCTACCGCTGGCGCCGAGCCCTCGAGAATACGCGGCGTCTGGTCGGTCATCGCCACCGCCTGGAATGGTGACCGCCTAACGCTGCCTGACGCGCACTCCTCGCACGTGCCCTTGGTCGCGAGGTAGCGATTGAGCCAGCCGTCCGGCGTCGACTTCACGTCCGGCGTGCCGGACTCCATGTAGTCCTGCGCGTCGAAGTGCGAGCGGGTCGTGCTCGGGCTCCCCACCGCGTGAACCGGCGCGAGGAGGCCGCGGTCCCAGAGCGGCTTGAGCGGCTGCAGCGACGGATGCAGCCCAAAGAATCCATCGAGATCGATGGCGGCCTGGCCGCCGCCCAGGCGTGCACTCGGTCGCGGAATCGCGATGCGCGGCCGAAGCGAGTAATAGGACGTCTCACCGTGAGGCACCACGACGTTCAGCGCGTCAGCCGCGCCGCGCTGGAACAGGCAAATGAGCGTCTTGCCCTTCGCGGCGCCTGGCAGCTCCATCCCGAACGCCGTTCGCCGCAGGAAGCGCGGGCTCAGGCCCATCGTCACCAGGGCCAGCGCGCCGGATTTCACGAAGACTCGTCGTTGCATGGTACGGCCTGTGTGGAAGAACGCCTCGCGCGGTACGCCGCGCTATCGTCGCTGGAACTCGGGTGAGCCTAACGCGAGCCCGACGACCTGCGCGAGGCCCGTGAGCTCGGGGATGTTGCCGAAACCCTGCGCCCCCATGCGCTGGCGCCGCCGCGCCGTCGGATCGTCGGCCGACATCGCCGGGTCCGATCCGGTGTCCGCGCTCGCGAGCATCGAGGCCGAGGAGTCCGCCGCCGCCTGGGCGACCAGGGGGTGAACGCCGGTCGTGAGAATCTCCCGCGTCTGGTACGATGCCTGCCCGCCGAGGAGCGACGCAATCACGCCATCGACCTGCTCGGTCCGGGGCGCGGCGCGCAGTCTCGCGGCATCCGGCCAGCGATCGAGCGAGGCGCCCGGAACGCGATTCGCGGCAGCGGCCAGGCCGAAGTTGATCCGGTTCAGGATCGCGCCGGTGTTCATCCACGGCTCCGACGTCTCGGGCCACCCGTTAGGCGCCTGGTGGCCGAAGATCGGTTGGCCGAGCCGGGCCACGAGCTGCGCGGTGCGCGGCGTGGGATCGGCCGGGGCGTCGAGCGCGCGCATGGTGCTCACGACGACCTCGAATGGCGACTTCACCTTGGCGCGGAACGCGGCGCGAGAGAAGAACTCGGGCGAGGTCACGATGGTGCGCACGACCTCGCGGATGTCGCCATCCGTTCGCAGGTACGTGGCGGCTGCCCGATCGACGAGCGCTTGTGGTGGCTGGTCGCTCACGAACCGCACTGCGAGCTTTCGCGCAATGAACTTCGCTGTGGACGGATGGCGCGCGAGGATGTCGAGCACCTCCTCGCCGTCTTCGATCCCGCGTCCGCTCTTGAGCGTGTGGCCGAGGATGACCTTCGTCTCCGCGTCGTGCACTTCCGGCCGGAAGATGAATTCGCCGGCGCCCGCGGTCGGCGCACGTTCTGCGAACCGTTTCACGCGCGGGTCCCTCGCCTGCATCAGAAGTTGCCGAGGCGGGCGGATGCTCCATCCAGTCAATGCTCGAGCGACCTCGATCACGTCCTTCTGTGTGTAGCCTCCATCGACGCCGACCGTGTGCAGCTCCATGAGCTCTCGGGCGTAGTTTTCATTCAGGCCTTGGGGCCGGCGCTTGTTGGGAGTCGGGAACGGGGAACCGGGAACCATGCTGCGCGAAGGCGGCAGCCTGCGAACAGAGGAGCGTCTGTTCCCGGTTCCCAGTTCCCGGTTCCCAACAAGCGC
>JAJKIV010000156.1 GCA_021154285.1 Gemmatimonas sp.
GAGGCGCTGCGCGGTGAACGTCGCATCATCGAGCAGGGGCTCGCCCACGACTCTGACTGGTGCCGCGCCGAGCGACCGCGCGGTGGCGGCAGCTGCCTCGAGGGCGTCACGGTTGCCGAGGATGACGGCGCATTCGACGTTCACGAATGCCGGGTCGTTGGGTGGCGGCGGTTCGCTCTCGCTGCTTGGGGAACGAAGTAGTTCGCGGAGGGCGCGCGGAACGAACGGTTCGAGCCCATCGCGCTCGATGAGCGTTAGCACATCTCGAGCGCTCCGCGGATCCGGCGCGCACGGGCCTGATGCGATCGACGGTATGTCGTCTCCAACGACATCGGAGACGATCAGGCAGTGCACGCGCGCTGGGGCGAGGGCTTTCGCGAGGCGTCCCGCGCCCCAGCGCGTGAAGCGTTTTCGGATCGCGTTCATCACGGTGATATCCGCGCCCGAGGTGAGCAGGGCGTCGAACATCGATGACAGATCGCGTTCGGCTGCCCCTGGCACAGGAGCGGCGACCAGGCTCGTGGCACCGCCGGACAGCAGGACGAACACCGTTCCGGTTCCGCCGATGCGATGCGTGAGCTCATCGACGAGCTCCGAAGCCCGATTCGAGCCGGCGGAAGGCACCGGGTGATCGCCGGCCACGCTGACGAGGCGCGGATGCGGGGAGGGCAGCACTTCGGGCCCGACGATCACGCCGCCTTCCAGCTCCATCCGATGGTCGTGCAGCGCGTCCACGGCCGCTTCGGCCATTGCCGTCGATGCCTTTCCAAGCGCCACGATCCAGATGGGTGCGGCAGCGGACGTTAGGCGGGCCGACACGGTGCGTCGCGTTGCGGATCGCGGATCGACTCCCCCGACCGCGGCCGCATGAATGGCGATCGCGATCTCGCGCGCCGTCAGAGACCCTGGTTCGCTCATTCGGAAAAAGAAGCGCCCCGGCCGAAGCCGGGGCGCCATCTCATTTGTCTGATGGCGTAGGTGGTGGTGAGAGCTTGTCGATCACGTCGCCCAGCTCCGTGTACGCGTCTGCGGCGAGCACGCGGAACGGTTGCGTCTTGTACGCGATCTTGCCATCCGGCCCGATCACATAGAGTGACCGGTTGTCCATCTTGTTCTTTTCATCGTACGCGCCGTACAACGCGCCGACCTTTCCGTCCACGTCGCTGGCGAACACGATCGGGAACTCGGAGTCACGCGCCCAGTTGGCCTGGACCGTATCGGCATCGACGCTGATGCCGACCACGACGACCTTGCGTCCGTTGTTGAAGAGCGTGGCGTACTGATCACGGTACGCCTCCATTTGAACCGTTCAGCCGCGTGTCCTTGCCTTGAAGAAGAACGCGAGGACGACGGTCTTTCCCTTCATCGACGAGAGCTGGACGGGATCGCGGAGCAGCCCGTATCGCGTTGCCCCTGGCAGTGAGAAATCGGGGGCGGTGTCACCGACCTTCGGGCCGGTCTGGGGTGGCGATGCTGCGGCGGGTTGCTGAGCGCCGGCGACCGCCGCCGAGCCCAACACCGCTGCAATTGTGAACGCGGCGACTCGGCCTCGCGCCGCAAAACTGGATGCCATGAGACTCTCCGGGTTGGACCAGGTGGAAGTTGATGATCGAACCGTCGATCGGGAATAGGGAAACGCGAATCGGGCCGCGCTCAGGCCGGGCCGCCATGTATCGAACGGCCGGGTCTGGCTGAGGGGACAACCTCTGTCCTCTCCCGAGGATACCAAACCCCGTTAACCCGCCTAAACGCGAGCTAACAGAGGGCACGCGGGCTGCCTTTTCAGTGGACCCGGACGCCGCGGCAATCGCGGCTCGGCTCAACGAGGAGGGAGCGAATGACCAGATCCGTGAAGATGCTCGTAGTGCCGGCGCTCGTGCTCGCAGCCGCGTGCGGGCGCGACCAGAAGCCGATGGACGACGCGCTGAAGAACGACCTCAGCCTTGCGTCATCGATGCAACCGTATCAACCGCAGCAGTTCGTGTCCCCGATGGAGCAGGGCTACACCGGCTATGGGTATGGCCAGTACGCGCAGCAGCCTAACGGGTACTACCCCAGCGCGCCGCAGCCGGTCGCGCAGCGCCGGATCTATCGTGCGCCTACGGCCCGATCGAGCGGGACGTCTTCGACGGGGACCGCCCAAGGCGGCACGCAGGTCGTGAAGAACACGAAGCGTGACGCCATCATCGGCGGCGTGGCCGGGGCGGCGATCGGTGCGGTGAGCTCGCGCGACAAGCTCAAGGGCGCAGTGCTCGGCGGGGTCGCGGGCAGCGTGCTCGGCGCGGTGATCGGCAACAACGTGGACGTGAAGAAGATCCCATTCTAAGCACCGTGGTACGCAGGACACGTCCATGATGGAGCGCGGCGTCCGGGTTTCCGGGCGCCGCGTTCGCCGTTGTAGCGGCCGATTGGTCGTTGTTGGGCACGCCTCTCGCCTAGGGGTACCTTGTGACCAGCGAAGACTCGAGCGGCAACTCCGCCGTACGGCCCGACGACCGACGCCAGCACAGCCCATCCCGGAGTGCGGGCACGCACCAGGCTCGCCGGTCGCTCGCGGCGCATCACGCGGCGCAGCGATCGGGAATCGAGCGTGCTGCCGATGCGCTCGCTCGAGGCGCCGCGTCCACGCCGTTCCTCGTGTTCCACGCGCTGTGGTTCATTATCTGGATGCTCGTGAACACGGGCCTCGTAGGCATTCGCCCATTCGATCCGTTCCCGTTTGGGCTGTTGACGCTGGTCGTGTCTCTCGAAGCGATCTTCCTCACAATCTTCGTCCTGATGGCGCAATCGCACGAGTCGGCCGTTGCCGAACTTCGCGAGGAGGTGAGTCTGCAGGTCGTCCTTCGAATGGAGGAGGAGGTGACGAAGACGCTGCAGCTCGTGGCCGGCCTGTACACGCGTCTCGGCCATCGAGTCGGCGACGACCCGGAGCTACGCGAGATGCTCGGGCCGCTCGACGCGGATGAGATCGAACGCGACTTGATGGATCAGATCAAATCCGCTCGAGAGTCGAAAAACCAAAATCACTGAATGGGGGTCAGAGTCGAATTGCATCATTCCATTGCGGCCGCAATGGAATGATGCAATTCGACTCTGACCCCCATTCGCTACGCTCTGCCGCCAACGAGCTGGCGGAGCACGTAGGGCAAAATCCCTCCGTGCTTGTAGTAGCTGAGCTCCTCCGGCGTGTCGATGCGGGTGAGCACCGTGAACGTCTTGGCGGAACCGTCGGCTGCTCTCGCGGTGACGGTCAGCGTCGCTCGCGGCTTGAGTGAGTCATCGAGACCGCCAATGTCGAACGTCTCGAATCCCGTTAGGCCGAGCGACTGGCGTGTTTCGCCGTTTGTGAGCTCGAGTGGCAGTACCCCCATGCCCACCAGGTTCGAGCGATGGATCCGCTCGAACGACTCGGCGATCACGGCCCGAATGCCAAGCAGCATCGTGCCCTTCGCCGCCCAGTCGCGCGAGGATCCCGTCCCGTATTCCTTTCCGGCGATCACGACGAGTGGCGTACCGGCCGTCTGGTACTCCATCGCGACGTCGAATATCGGGCGAGGCGCCGCGCCAGGCGCCGTGGCCGTCCACCAGCCTTCCTTCCCGCCGGCGAGCTCGTTGCGGAGCCGAATGTTCGCGAACGTGCCGCGCATCATCACTTCGTGGTTCCCGCGACGTGCGCCGTAGGAGTTGAAGTCCGCCTTCGCGACGCCCTGCGCGATCAGCCACTGGCCGGCCGGGCTCGCAGCCGCGATGTTGCCCGCGGGCGAGATGTGGTCGGTGGTGATCGAGTCGCCGAACATGCCTAACGCCCGAGCGCCGCTGATCGGGCGCACGCCCGGAGGGGCCATCGTCATCCCGTCGAAGTACGGCGGGTTCTTCACGTACGTCGACGCGTCCGTCCAGGCGTAGAGATCGCCCGTCGGCACCTCGAGCGCTCGCCACTCGTCGTCGCCCTGGAACGCGTTCGAGTATTGTGGCTCGAACTGCTACGACTTGACCGACCGCATGATCTCGGCGTCGACTTCCGCGGGCGATGGCCAGATGTCGCGGAGGAAGACCGGTCCGTCCTTGCCGACGCCTAACGGTTCCGTGTTGAAGTCGATGTCCATGCGGCCGGCAAGCGCGTACGCGACCACGAGCGGTGGCGACATCAGGTAGTTGAAGCGGGTGAGCGGATTCACCCGCCCCTCGAAATTGCGATTGCCCGAGAGCACGGCCGAGACCACCAGCTTGTTCTCTTCCACGGCCTGTGCGATTGGCTCCGGCAATGGTCCCGAGTTCCCGATGCACGTCGTGCAGCCATATCCGACGATGTGAAAGCCGAGTGCCTCGAGGGGCTTCATCAGGCCGGCCGCCTCGTAGTAATCGGTTACGACCTTCGACCCCGGTGCGCAGCTCGTCTTGACCCACGGCTTGGTCGCGAGCCCCCTCGCGACCGCGTTGCGTGCCAGCAGGCCCGCACCCAGCATGACCGATGGGTTCGACGTATTCGTGCAACTCGTGATGGCTGCGATCACGACCGATCCGTGCCGCAACGCAAACCGGTGGCCATTCATCTCAACCGCGACGCCAGCATCGTCGGCGACGTTCTGCGACGCGACCGCGACCGCTGATGCGGAAACGTCGGGCGTCGCCGACGCGGCCGTCGCGCGCTTGGGTGCCGCTCCACCGCTGCTTGCTGCGAGGCGCTCCAGATCCGCGGTAAGGGCGTCCCGGAACATGGGCTTCGCCTGACGCAACGGCACACGGTCCTGCGGCCGCTTCGGTCCGGCGAGGCTCGGCTCGACCGTCGTGAGATCCAGCTCGATCGTGTCCGTGAACCCCGGGTCAGGCGTGTCGTCCGTGCGGAACAGGCCCTGTTCCTTGCAGTACGCCTCCACGAGCGCGGCGTGCTCGCCGCCGCGTCCCGTTAGGCGGAGGTAGTCGAGGGTCTGGGCGTCCACGGGGAAAAAGCCCATCGTCGCGCCGTATTCCGGTGCCATGTTGCCGATCGTCGCGCGGTCCGCGAGCGGGAGCGTGGAGAGGCCGTGGCCGTAGAACTCCACGAACTTGCCGACGACCTTCTTCTTGCGAAGCATCTCCGTGACGGTCAGCACGAGGTCGGTCGCAGTCGCACCGGGCGGCAACTTGCCGTGGAGCTTGAACCCGACGACCTCCGGAATCAGCATTGACACGGGCTGTCCGAGCATCGCCGCCTCGGCCTCGATGCCGCCGACGCCCCAGCCCATCACGCCAAGGCCGTTGATCATCGTGGTGTGCGAGTCCGTACCCACGAGCGAATCGGGATATGCGATGGTCGCACCGTTCTCCTGCCTCGTGAACACGACGCGGCCGAGGTACTCGAGGTTCACCTGATGGCAGATGCCGGTGCCCGGGGGCACCACGCGAAAGTTGTTCAGCGCGTTCTGCCCCCAGCGCAGGAACACGTACCGCTCGCGATTGCGCTCGAACTCCTTTTCGGTGTTCAGGAAAAACGCTGCTTCACTTCCGTACTCATCGACCTGAACCGAGTGGTCGATGACGAGGTCGACCGGCTGCAGTGGGTTGATTCGCGTAGGGTCCCCGCCGAGCTGTCGCATGGCGTCGCGCATGGCGGCGAGATCCACGACGCATGGCACGCCAGTGAAGTCCTGCAGCAGCACTCGACTCGTTCGGAACGCGATTTCCTTCTCGACGTTCGCCCTCACATCCCAGCGCGCCAGTGCTTCAACGTCGCTTCGCTTCACGAACGCATCGTCCTCGTTTCGAAGCAGGTTCTCGAGCAGGATCTTCAGGCTGAATGGCAGCTTGTTCACGGTGCTACCGGGGAGCGTGGCAACGCTGCCCAGGCGGTAGATGGTGTACTGCCGCCCCGCGACATTCAGCGTCGCGCGGCTGCCGAAGGTGTTCGGATGTGTCATGGGTCGTCTCTCGCTGTGCGCCCGGATTTCTTGGAGGGTGGGCGCGAGGGATCACGGAGCCACTGCCGCACCGCACGCAGCGTGCGCGACAGGCTATCCGCAATCTATAACGTCAGCGGATGGTCGGGAGCGGTCGTGGCGTGAGCCGTTGGGCGATCTGATCCTTCAGCGGAGCTCACCGCCGGGCGCGAAAGCCCGCGCCTCGGTTTCGTACCACGAGCTCCTACGTGGCCCGCCGCGCATGCGCAGCTCGCCTTCGTCGATGAACCGAAGTGGCATGACCATGTCGACCACGAGGAAGCGTGAGAGCGTGCGACCGCCGGGCCCGAAGCGATCGAGGGCTGCGTCGCTCGCCGGAATCGCGGCGAGGACGGCATCGCGCGTCTGCTGGGCCAGGTGCACGCTCTCGTGGGCGAGCGTGCGCTGCAGATCGTAGTCCGTTCCAGCACTCGCTGAGTAGACCACGAGTCCCGCGTTATGCTGGGCAAACGATCCGGCGCACGGCGCCGGACACCTCGTCGAGGGCA
>JAJKIV010000157.1 GCA_021154285.1 Gemmatimonas sp.
ATTGCATCGTTCCAACGCCCCGCGGGGCGTTGGAACGATGCAATAGGAGTCTGACCCCTTACGTGCCGTTTCATCCCGCCACGACAACCTTGCCCTGCATCTTGGGATGCAGCGAGCAGAAGTAGGCGTACGTGCCGGCCTTGGGGAACGACACCGTGAAGCGATTGCCGGTGTCCAGAATCTTCGAGGACTGAAAGTGGCCGTCCGCGCTCGCGATCACGTGTGGCACGTCATCCCCATTCACCCACGAGACGTTCGTTCCTGCCTTGACCGTGAGGGTCGGCGGCGTGAACTGAAAGTTGTCGATCCCGATCTCGTTAGGTCCGAGCTTCGGCGCGGTGCGGCTCCCGTTCGACGCTCCCGGCCCCATGACCATCCCCGGAGGATCCCCCGAGAGCGTCCCGTCGACGATCGCCAGCGACCCACGACCCGGCACGAACGTCACGTCGGCGATGCCGAGTACGCTCCTCAGCTTCTCGGGCGCGACCTTGAGCGGACCCGGACTGGGCGCGGTGCCGGGCGCGGGCTGGGGAAAGGCGGTCGACAACGCCGTGTGAAACGACACGTGTCCCTCGACCTTCTGCATGATCTGATGGATGTGGCCATTGAGCACGGTCACTGACCCGAAGCGCTTTACCAGCGCGAGCGCCGCCTCGGAGTCGTCGGTGCCCCACCCCCACTCCGGGTAGACCGTCCAAAGCGGCACATGCGCGAACAGCACGATTGGCGTACTGCTCGAGAGATGCGTGACGTCGTCGCGCAGCCAGGCCAGCTGCTCCCCGCCGAGCGAGCCGAGCCCCCCGGCTTTCAGCCCGAGCACGTTGACCAGCCCGACGAAGTGCACGCCGTGGTGGTCGAAGCTGTACCAGCCCTGGCCCTTCGTACCCTTCCCATAGCGTTGTAGGTAGGAGACGCCGTTGTCGGTCGCAACGTCGTGTTCTCCCGGCACGTAGAAGATCCGGTCCGTCTTCACCCCCTTCAGCACTTCGTTCGCCGTGTCGAATTCGTCGGGCTTCGCCAGCTGCGTGATGTCGCCGGTATGAAGAACGAACGCCGGGGCGTGCGGAAGTGCATTGAGCTTCCCCACCGCTTCCTGAAGCGTCGCGGTGACGTTGGTGTTCGCTTCCTTATTGAAGCCGATGTGACTGTCGCTGATCTGTGCGAAGAAGATGCTCTTCTTTTCGGATTCGCTGAGCAGCGCCGCGCGCCCGATGGCGAACGATTTCGGGATGCCGCCACTCAACGCCCAGACCGTCGCCGTACCGGCCCATGCCATACAACGGAGAAAGCCGCGTCGATCGAGTCCGTCTTCGCCGCGATCGACCGAGATGTAGTTGCTGCCGGTTGGACGCGTGTTGCCTTCGTCGTCGAACCGGCCATTGTCGCGATCAGAATGCTTCGTCATGAATTTGTGCCTCGAAACAGGGACCACACGTTGACCCGAAGCCCGTTCGCTTTATTCCTGTCGTCGTCATCGGGAATAGATCGCGGGCTCTCGAGGTCTTGGTGGGTGTGAGGCATGCACACGAGCGGAGAGCGATGAACGAGGGCGACCTGCAGCGGTTCGAGCGCGTCGTCCTGCCGCACCTGGACGATGCGTACACGCTCGCGCGGTACCTGCTCCGCGACGAGCACGACGCGCAGGATGTCGTTCAGGAGGCATCGCTCCGCGCGCTTCGGTACTTCGACGGCTATAGCGGAGGCGACGCGCGCGCCTGGCTGCTCGCGATCGTGCGCAATTGTTCGCTCACATGGCGAAAGCGACGGCGGGTGGATGATCGGACCGTGCCCTTCGAGGACACCGCGCCGATCTCGACGAGCGATGCCGACGCGCCAGACGCCGCAGTGGTGCACGCATCAGAGCAGGCCAGGGTACAGCAAGCCATCGCGTCGCTTCCCGATGAGTTCCGCGAGGTCATCGTGCTGAGGGAAGTGCAGGACCTGAGCTATCGCGAGATCGGGGACGTCGTGGGCGTCCCGATCGGCACGGTCATGTCGCGGCTCGCTCGGGCGCGGAAGCGGCTCGCCGTGCTGCTGCAGATCGATGCTCGGGAGGCGAGCTGAGATGCAGTGCGATTCGTGCCAGGCCGCGCTCGAGGCGCGGCTCGACGGCGAGCTCTCGATGGACGAGGCACGCGAGATCGATCGGCATCTCGCGATCTGCCCGGCGTGTGCGCGCCAGTTTGCAACCCTCGATGAGACTCGTCGCCTCGTCTCGGAGAACGCCATGCGGTACAACGCGCCCGATGTGCTGAAGGCCCGCATTCGCGGCGCCGTGGCGCGAGCCGCGTCGCCCACTGTTACCGCGAGCACGCGAAAGACGCTTCGCTGGTGGCGAGAAATCGCCGCCGGCGTCGCGATCGCGATCGTGAGCAGTGGGATCACGCTCGTGACGGCGAACCGTTCCGCTGTGCGCTATTCAGCGGAGGACGAGTTGTTGGCGTCTCATGTTCGCTCGCTCATGCCCGGGCACCTGACCGACGTGTTGTCCACCGAGCAGCACACGGTCAAACCGTGGTTCAACGGTCGAGTGGACGTGTCGCCGGCAGTGCCCAACCTGGACACGGCAGGCTTCCCGCTGATTGGCGGACGAGCCGACTATGTGCGCGGGCGGGTGGTCCCGGTGGTCGTATACGGGCGTCGCCAACACATGATCAACGTGTACGCGTGGCCTTCGTCGAGCCCGGGCGGATCGCCGCCTAACGACCTCAGCCGAAATGGTTACCACTTCGTCACTTGGCGATCGGGCGGGATCGAGTACTGGGCGGTGTCCGACCTGAACGTCGCCGAGCTGCATACCTTCGTCGCGATGTTCACCGCCGCCCATTAGATCGCCGGGGCTGGCGGCGCCGCTCGCCGGATGGCATGCTGTTCACGGGGCGGCCAAGAGCGGCGGAGGCTCCATGACCAGCGGCGTGACCGATTCGCGCGCAGTGCAGAAACCCCTTCCAGCCGAGATCGACGTCTGCGGGCTCACGCACCGCGGGCGCGTTCGCAGCGAGAACGCCGACCATTTCCTCATCGCCAGCTTCCACCGCGCGATGCAGGTACATAACTCGAGCATCCCGAGCACCGCCTTCCCGGCGCTGTCCGCGGACTCGCGCGGTTACGTCTTCCTCGTCGCCGATGGCGTTGGGGCGTTCGCGCAGGCGGCCAACGGCAGCGCACGCGCGATTCGATCGGTGGCGCAGTACCTCATCGACATGTCGGAAGTGTCGCTGTCGGCCGATCCGGCACGAGAGCAGGAGGTCGTGTCGCGCGTCCACGACGCGGTCGTGGAGACCCACCAGACGCTGCTTTCCCTCGAAGAGGACGGGATTCCGGGATCGGCGTTGACCACGCTCACGATGCTCGTGGCCATCTGGCCCAGGCTGTTCGTCGTGCACGTCGGCGACAGCCGGGCGTATCGCCTGCGCGACGGTCAGCTCACGCAGCTCACGACAGACCAGACGATGGCCCAGGCGATGGTCGATTCCGGGGAGTGGACGCGTGCGATCGCCGACGCGTCCCCCCTCCGGCACGTCCTGGTGAGCGCGCTCGGCAGCCCCGAGGTCGACCCTCAGGTCCGGTCGCTCGATCTCGAGCGGCAGGACGTCATGCTGCTGTGCACCGACGGCCTCACGAAGCACGTCTCGGACGAGGAGATTCGGGAGCATCTGTTACGCGCCCAGCCGTCGGAGTCGGTGTGTCAGTCGCTCATCGACCTCGCGCTCGCCCGCGGGGGACAGGACAACGTGACCGTGGTAATGGGGAAGGCGCGGGCGGGCTGACGAGGTCGCTCTGGTGCGTCGCTTGCAAAGCTCCGACGCCACCACCACACTCTCGCGCATGACACCTCGGCCACGTCGGACCGGGTAATGGCTGCTCGCGCATCGCTCTCGCTCGAGCGGAAGCTTCCGTTACTCATCTCAGTTTTCCTCGCGGCGCTCGCGGTCGGCCTTACGGCTGCCGGGTACCACGAGGTGAAGCAGGCGTCCGAGGCTCGGGGTGTCGAGCGCTTGCAGCGACTCACCAGCCAGCTGGCGGAGCTTGCGGGAACCACCACGCGGCAACGGGTCGCGGCCATGCGACGTGTCGCGAGCGACAGCGCCGTTGTGCAGTATCTGCTTGGGGCGCAGTCCGATAGCGCCGCCCGGGCTCGTGCGGTTCGCGCACTGAGCGGTCTTTCGATTTCGTCGACCGACACGACGATCGTCGCGGAGGTTCGGCCGACCAGCGAGGCGATTCGAATGGCGACGACGCCGGAGGTCGCCGGCGGCGAAGAGGAGCCGATTGCGACGCTGATCTCTCGGATGAAGGACGGCCAACCAGCCACCGGAGATCTGCAGTTTCGGAACGACTCGGCCTATTTCTGGGTCGGAGCGCCGGTGATCGCTCGAGGGCGTGTGCTCGGCCACATCCTGCTTCGCCGGACGTTCAGCAGCAGTCCGCGCGCAGAGCAGCAGATTCGCGACCTCACGGGAACCGACCAGGTCTCCATCTATTTGGCTAGCGACAACACGTCGAAGTGGGCGAGCCTGAGCGGCAAGGCCACGCCGGCCCCGCCGCTCACGCCAGACTCCACCGACGGAGCAAACGTGGCGCGCTACGAGCGCGCCGACGGACAGGAATATGTGGCGGTGTTCGCGCACATTCCGCAGACGCCGTTCCGCATCATCTCCGAGATGCCATACGAGACGCTGCTCGATCGACCGAGCGCATTCCTGCGGCGCAGCGTCATGGTGGCGATCGCCATGCTCGTCATCGGCATCGTCGCCGCGTGGGTCCTGAGTCGTCGCATCACGCGCCCGCTGCGCGACCTCACGCTGGCCGCGGACGCCATCTCGGCGGGCGACTACGCCCATCGCGCACCGGTTGCACGGCGGGACGAAACGGGCCGGCTGGCCGAGGCGTTCAACACGATGGCCGAGCGGGTGCAGCGGTCGCATGATGACCTCGAGCGCCAGATCGCCGAATCACGCAAGCTCGCGGAGCGGCTCGAGGAGGCGAACCGCGCGAAGGCCGACTTTCTCGCCACGATGTCGCACGAGCTCCGGACACCGCTCAATGCGATCGGCGGATACGTCGACCTCATCGAGCTTGGCGTACGTGGCCCGGTGACCGACGATCAGCGTCGCGATCTCGGGCGCGTCCGGTTCAACCAGCGACATCTGCTCACGGTCATCGGCAACATTCTGGATTTCAGCCGGATCGATGCGCGGAAGCTGCCCCTCGATTTCGCCGACGTGCACATGGATCGTGTGGTCCACAACGTCCTGACCGGCGTGGCGCCGCTGCTCGACGAGAAGTCGTTGCGCGTGGAGTGCGTCGGGTGTGATGCGCCGGTGGTGGCGCATGCCGACCGCGCGCGGGTCGAGCAGATCCTGCTCAACCTCCTGTCGAACGCGGTGCGGTTCACGCCGCCGCGCGGAACGATCGCGGTTACGCTGACAGCGGGCGATGACGACGTGAGCGTGACGGTCGCGGACACGGGAACGGGTATTCCGCCCGACAAGTTGGCGGCGATCTTCGAGCCGTTCGTTCAGGTCGACAGCGGCCTAACGCGAACCGTTGGCGGTACAGGGCTGGGCCTTACGATCAGCCGCGCGCTGGCTCGCGGCATGGGCGGGGATCTCGTTGCCGACAGCGACGGCGCGAGTTGGGCGAGGTTCACGCTGACGGTCCC
>JAJKIV010000158.1 GCA_021154285.1 Gemmatimonas sp.
CCCGGCCGCCGCGACCACCACCACCGCCGCCGCCGCCGCCGAAACCACCGCGCGATTCAGAACCGCCACCGCCCGCGCTACCGCCGGAACTCGGCCCCTGATTCTCTGCCATGTTAGAACTCCAGCCCGCCTTCGCGGGCGCCATCGGCCACCGCTTTCACGCGGCCGTGATATCTGTACCCCGCGCGGTCGAACACGACGCGCGACAAACCAGCATCCTTTGCCTTCTGCGCGATCAACTTCCCGACCTCGGTCGACTTCGCGCTCTTCTTCCCTTCGAGCTTGTGATCCGACACCGCCGCCAATGTGCGATTCGTCGTGTCGTCGATGAGCTGCGCGTAGATGTGCTTGAGCGAACGGAACACCACCAGGCGCGGACGTTCCGTCGTGCCGATCAAGCGCTGCCGCACACGGTTGTGGCGACGATACCGGAGCTCCTGCCGAGTCTTCGGCCTGCGAATCTTGGGCATTACTTGCCTCCCGCCTTACCCGCCTTCCGGCGGACCTGCTCGCCCTGATACTTCACGCCCTTCCCCTTGTACGGCTCCGGCTTCCGCAGCGCGCGAATCTCCGCCGCGACCTGGCCAACCTTCTCCTTATCCGCGCCCTCGATCACCACGACGATCGGCTGCGGCGCGGTGAGCTTGATACCCGCCGGCGCGCGATACTCCACCGGGTGCGAGTACCCGAGCGCGAGCTGCAGCCCGAACGGCTTCACCTCGGCCTTGTACCCAACGCCGGTGATCTCCAGCTGCTTCTTGTAGCCCTGCGTCACACCCTCGACCATGTTCGCAATGAGCGAGCGGGTGAGGCCGTGCAGCGCGCGATGCCGATCCTCGTCCGAGGGCCGGTCCACCGTCACGGTGCCGTTCTCCACCTTGACCTGCATGTCCGGGTGCAGCTTCCGGGAGAGCTCCCCTTTGGGGCCCTTCACCGTGATCGCCGGCCCGTTGACGGTCACCGTCACGCCGTTAGGCACGGGGACCGGTTTCCTTCCGATTCGGGACATTGTCCTGGCTCCTTACCAGACGAGGGCGAGGAGCTCGCCACCGGTGTTCGAGCGTCGCGCCTGGGCATCCGACATGAGCCCGTGAGACGTGCTCAGGATCGCCATGCCGAGTCCATTCCGCACGCGCGGAATGTCGCCGACGCCGACGTACTTGCGGAGCCCGGGGCTCGACACCCGCTTGAGCTCACGGATGACCGGCTGCCCGCCCTGCGCGTACTTCAGCACCACGCGCAATACAGGGCGCCCGTTGTCCGTCTCGAGCACCCGGTAGTCCTGAATGAAGTTGTTCTCCTTCAGGATTCGGGCGATCTCGGTCTTCACCTTCGACACCGGCATGTCCACGCGACGATGTTTCGATCCGCAGGCGTTGCGGATCCGCGTGAGCATATCGGCGATCGGATCGGTCATGCTCATGTCTTGGTCCTTGGGTCCCTACCGTATCCCTTGGGGCCGAGTCACGCGCCCAGGAGACGTGTAGGAATGAGGGTGAAACGTGTTGGGGCTTACCAGCTGGCCTTGCGCACACCAGGGATCATCCCGGAGAGCGACAGGTCGCGGAAGCAGATACGGCAGAGACCGAACTTGCGCAGGTACGCGCGGGATCGCCCGCAGCGGCCGCAGCGATTGTGCTGCCGCACCTGGAATTTCGGCTTCCGCTTGGACTTCTCGATCATTGCTTTACGAGCCATACAAAAACACTCCGTGTTTTTGAGCTATCAGCCATCAGCCATCCGCCATCAGCGATCCGGCGATCGGCTGATAGGGCGCGGCGACGCGACGTTATGCGTTGACGACGATCGGCTTGTCGTCGCCGCGGAAGGGCATGCCCAGCTCACGAAGCAGGGCGTACGCCTGGTCATCTCTGTCCGTTGTCGTGACGAACGTGATGTCCATCCCGTGGATCTGGTCGATCATGTCGTAGTTGATCTCGGGAAAGATCATCTGCTCCTTCACGCCGAGGGAGTAATTCCCGCGGCCGTCGAACGAGCGCGTGGAGAGACCGCGGAAGTCACGGATCCGCGGCACCGCCGTGCTGATGAAACGGTCCAGGAACTCCCACATCCGAGCGCCGCGCAGCGTCACGGCCGCGCCGATCTCCTGTCCCTCACGAAGACCGAAGTTCGCGATCGACTTCTTCGCCTTCTTGCGCACCGGACGCTGGCCAGTGATCACGCCCAGCTCCTCGACCACCTTGTCGAGCAGCTTCGGCTGCTTGATCGCTTCGCCGAGGCCGACGTTGAGCACGATCTTCTCGAGCCCGGGGATCTGATGCTTGTTCGCGAGCGCGAACTGCTTGGACAGTCGCTCGCGCACCGTGTTCTGATAGTAGGTCCGGAGTCGCGGGGTCGGGGCCGGCGTGCCGGCACCCGCGTGCGCGTGCTTCGGCGACTCGCCCTTCTTGTCGCCGCCGCCTTTGCCCTTCTTCGACTCCCGCTGGTCCTTCTGTTCCTTGTCCTTCGTCGCCATGGTCTGAAACCCGATAAGCGTATAAGCTGCGCGGGCGCGTGATCGCACCGGAGCGTTAGGCGGCTAGCGCGACCGAGGGATCGACTCGCCGCTCTTCACGGCCAGCCGCTCCTTCGTCCCGTCCTCGTCGATGCGCGCCCGGAGCCGCGTCGGGTGTCCCGACTTCGGATCCAGGAGCATCACGTTCGAGTGGTGAACCGGCGCCGGCATCTCGATGATGCCGCTCTGCTCCTCCGCCCGGCGCGCCTTGCGATGCTTCTTCACGATGTTGATCCCCTCGATCGTCACCCGACCGGTCTTGGGGAACACGCGCAGCACCTTCCCTTCCTTGCCCTTGTCCTCGCCGCGCAGGACGCGCACGGTGTCGCCGCGCGTGACGGGCATCCTGATCCGTTCGACCTTGATCGCGTGACGCGCTCGATTCTTCGCGTTCGCGCGGTCGGTCTTCCTGTATCTCAGTATTCGCATGTCAGATGACCTCCGGGGCCAGCGACACGATCTTCATGTACTTCTTGTCGCGCAGCTCGCGAGCGACCGGACCGAAGATACGCGTCGCGCGCGGCTCGCCCTGATCGTTGATGATCACGACGGCGTTCTCATCGAACTTGATGTAGCTGCCGTCCTTGCGGCGCGTCTCCTTCACCGTGCGCACGACGACCGCGCGCGCCACCTCCGACTTCTTCACCGTGCCGTTCGGCAGCGCGTCCTTGACCGCGACGATCACGAGATCGCCGAGCCCGGCGTAGCGCCGCCGCGTTCCGCCAAGGACGCGGATCACGAGGGCGCGCTTCGCGCCCGAGTTGTCCGCGACCTTGACCATCGATTCCTGTTGGATCATGGGGTCACCCTCCTCACTGTCCTTAGCGAGCGCGCTCGACGATCTCGACCACGCGCCACCGCTTGTCCTTCGACAGCGGGCGGGTCTCCATGATGCGCACGGTGTCCCCGGTCTTCGCCGAGTTCTCCTCATCGTGCGCTTTCACCCGCTTCGTGCGGGTCACCATCTTGCCATAGACCGGATGGGCCACGCGGCGATCGATCGCCACGACTACGGTCTTCTGCATCTTGTCGCTCACCACCGTCCCCGTGCGCACCTTGCGCGCGTTGCGCGCCGGGCGAGCTCCTGCGGACGTGGTGGGCTGCTGATTCGTCGTCATGTCGGCCATGGTTACTCGTGGGGCTCAGCGCCGCCTAACGGCGCGCGCGCGGACGCTTGCCGGTCCGGCGCGTCGTCGTCTCCGACGCCGCCAGCTCCCGCTCACGCTGTATCGTCTTGAGGCGCGCGATGTCGCGGCGGATCGTGCGCAGGCGCAGCGGATCCTCCAGCGTCTCGGTCGCCGAGCGGAACTTGAGGCGGAAGCGCTCCTCCTCCATCTCGCCGATCCGCGTGCGAATGTCCGCATCGGACATCTCGCGAATCTCCTCAGCTCTCATCGGTGTGCGCCTCCTCCTTCGCAATGAACTTCGTCTTGAGGCCGATCTTCGCCGCCGCGAGCGCCATCGCCTTCTGCGCGATGTCGGGCGTCACGCCCTCGAGCTCGAACAGCACGCGGCCGGGCCGCACGACGGCCACCCACCCCTCGGGCGACCCCTTGCCTTTCCCCATGCGCGTCTCGGCCGGCTTCTTCGTGATCGGCTTGTCCGGGAAGATGCGGATCCAGACTTTCCCGCCGCGCTTGATGTGCCGCGTGAGAGCGACACGCGCCGCCTCGATCTGCCGATTCGTCACCCAGCCGGGCTCCAGCGCCTGCAGGCCATAGTGCCCGAACGAAATCTCGGCACCACGCGTGGCGAGACCCTTCGTCCGGCCCTTGAACATCTTTCGGAATTTGACTCGCTTCGGGCTCAGCATCGTTAGGTCTCCTTACACGCCCGTCGAGTACGTCTTGCCGCGACGATCTTCCACGATCTCGCCCTTGAAGATCCAGACCTTCACACCGATGGTGCCGAAGGTGGTCTTGGCCGTGGACGTCGCGTAATCGATATCCGCACGCAGCGTGTGCAGGGGCACCCGACCCTCGTGGTAGCCCTCGACGCGCGCGATCTCGGCGCCACCGAGCCGGCCACCCGCCTTCACCTTGATGCCCTGCGCGCCCATGCGCATCGCGCTCTGCACCGCGCGCTTCATGGCGCGTCGGAACGAGATGCGCTGCGACAGCTGGTTGGCGATGTTGTCGGCGACGAGCTGCGAGTCGAGCTCCGGACGCTTGATCTCCTCGACGTTGATCCCCACTTCCTTCCCGGTCAGCTGCGCGAGCTCGTCACGCAGCTTGTCGACCTCGGCGCCCTTCTTCCCGATGACGACGCCCGGCCGGCCGGTGTGGATCGTGACCACCACCTTGCCCGGCTTGCGCTCGATCGTGATGTCCGAGATCGCCGCGTGACCGAGCCGCGCCTTCAGGTACTTCCGGAGCAGCTCGTCCTCACGGAGAAGCTGCGGGAAATCGCGGTTGGCGTACCAGCGCGACCGCCACTGCTTCGAGATACCCAGGCGGAAGCCGATCGGATTGACCTTTTGTCCCATTAGCGTCTCCCCCCTTCCTTCTCCGCCACGATGATCTCGACGTGGCTGGTGCGTTTCTGAATCGGCGTCGCGCGACCCATCGCCGCCGGCATGAAGCGCTTGAGCTTCGGCCCTTCGTTGATGATCGCGTGCTTCACGTAGAGCTGATCGACGTCGATCGACTCGTTCGCCTCACGTGCCTTGAACTCGGCGTTC
>JAJKIV010000159.1 GCA_021154285.1 Gemmatimonas sp.
GCCATGTAGAGCTGCGGCTCGTTCGTGCGCTCGAGCCCGCGCACCTTGATGTCCCGCACGACGCCGACGATGGTCGGCTCCAGCCCGCGCACGCGGAACGACTTGCCGAGGGGTGGTTCGTTAGGCATCAGCTCACGGATGAACGATTCGCTCACGACCGCCACCCGGGGCCGCCCGGGCCGATCCCCGTCCCCCACGGCACGTCCCTGGACGACCGGGATGCCTAACGTTGCGAAGAATTGCGGGGTGACGTACCGGAGACTCACGGCGTTGTCCCGCCGCTGGCGGACCTCCTGACCCGGAATTTCCGCCCCGGCAATGCCGCCGGTCAGCACCATCGGAAGGCCACTCGTGTACGCCGCCACCTGAACGCCGGGAAGCGTCTGCACTCCGGCGAGGACGCGATCGTAGAAGTCCGTACGTCGCACCGAATCGGCTGAACGGGAAGACACGAGCGACGTGCGCAGCGTCAACACGCGCTCGGACGCGAAGCCGGGGTCGACGCCCTGCACTTTCCACACAGCGCGAATGAGCAGCCCCGATGCGACGAGCAGCACGACCGAGACGGCGACTTCCAGCGCGACGAGCACGGTCCGCAGCCGTTGACGACGTGCGCCTCCGCCACGCGCTCCGTCTCGCAGTGCCGTGAATCCCGTACGTCCAACGACCGCGGCCGGGATCAGGCCGAAGCCGATGCCGGTGACGAGCGTGAATGCCGCGCCGATGACCAGCGCGCGCAGGTCGACGCGTGGCGCTTCCGCGAGCGGCAACGAGGTGGGAACGAGGTGCGACAACAGAGGGACGGCGAGCATCGCCACGAACACCCCGGCAGCGCCACCGACGACCGCGAGCACGATGCTCTCGGTCAGCATCTGTCGCACCAATCGTTCGCGCCCCGCCCCGAGTGCCGCGCGCACGGCGAGCTCCCGCTCGCGCGCGGCCGCGCGCACCAGCAGCAGGTTGGCAAGGTTGGCACCCATCAGCAGGAGGAGGCTGAGGCTCGCTCCACACAGAGCGAGCAGCATCATCCGGTATCGCGGCAGCACGAAATCGCGCTGCCTGAAGAACGAGAACCCCGTCTCGGCGTTCGTCTCGGCGTGATCGCGCTGGAGTCGAGCCGCTATGGCCGAGAGCTCGGCGCGCGCCTGCTCGAACGTCGCTCCGGGCGTGAGCCGGCCGATTGCCTGAAGGTACGTGTCGTTGCGATCGGCGTAGTTATCCTCGCGCAGCACGAGAGGCGTCCACAGCTGCACGTTAGGCGCCGGGAAGTGAAAGCGTGCCGGCATGACGCCGATGACGACCCGCGACGTGTCATCGAGCCGGATCGTTTTGCCGATCACACCCGGGTCGCCCCCGAACTGCGACTGCCAGAGCCCGTACGACAGCACGACCGATCCCGCGTCGTGGTCATTGGCCGCGGCATCGAACACGCGGCCCACGAGCGGGCGAACACCGAGGACGGAGAACACTTCTGGGGTGACGAGCATGCCGGCGATGCGTGCCGGTTCGCCGATGCCGACGAGGTTCACGTCGTTATACGTGAACGCACCCCATCCGCGCGTTTTGGTGGCCATCGCGGCCGCATCGCGGAAGTTCGCCGGGGACAGCTCGTTCATGCATCCCCAGCCGCCTCCCTCCTTCGGCCCTTCGCAGAGCCTCACGAGCTCGTTCTGGCGCGGGAACGGCAGTGGGCGCAGCAGCACGGTGTCGGCCACCGAGAACGTCGCGGTGTTGGCGCCGACCCCGAGGGCGGTGACGAGCACCACGGTGGTGACGAAGCCGCGTGAGCGGCTCATGGTGCGGAGGGCGTAGTGCAGGTCCTGACGCAGGATGGCCCAGTGAGCGGCGATGGCGTTAGGCACGACGTCGCCAATGGCGACGAGCGTGGCGGCAACGCTCCCCTGCCCGCGCGTGGATTCTGCGAACGCGCGGAGCAGCTCCGCTTCGTACTCGACGCGGTAGGACGCCGGATAGAGGTGCAACAGAGCCCTGTAGACCGAAAGACTCATGGGAGGTTCACAGGTGTGAGTGACGATGCCACATTTTGTTCGCGGCTCACTCCACTATACCCACTGTGGCTATATTGTCAATGCATATAGTGAACACCCGCAGCCTGGGCGAACAGCCCGACATTCCGACCTTTCGGCGCCTGACCCGCTCCCTCGCGGTCCTGGACGCCGTTCTGGCGCCTGCCTGGGAGGATCGGTACCACTCCTTCGACGCACACTGGGCGCCGGGCGAGCTCATGGCGTCGATGCGCAACGGGCAGGGGGACCAATGGTTCGCCCTGATGAACGCGAGCGGGGTAATCCTGTTTGGCCTCGATCACGAGTCGCCGATGTATCGTGCCGACAATCCATGGCCGGGCGTGCTGGACGGCATCCCACCTGAGTTCGCGCCGTTCCGCGACGAACCGGCCTTCGACACACGGAACACGACATTCTGCATCTGGCGCCGGGTTGGAGCGCCGGTATGGGAGCACGGACCGGTGCAATTCCCACCGGGCGACGACCCCGACGGAGCGGCGCGCCTCCTGCGCCATCTCGATGGACGGCCGGAGACCTACGTGACGTTCGCGGCCGAGTACCACGAAGTTGCCATTCCGCTCGACGTCGTCGCCGCGATTTATCACCACGAACCGGTCACCCCTGCGTTGGTGGCGCGTCTCAACCACACGCGCGACGTGCGGGACCTCGCGTCCGATCTGGCCGAGATCGGGTACCCGGAATCGATCTGACCACCGCTGGCGTATATAGCCACCATGGCTATATTACCGAAGCACGGAGTCCGGATCCATCCCTCGCGGCGGCACTCTGATATGACCAACGACGCGGCGCCAGAACAGCTTCTTCCGCTCCCCCCGGCCACGCTGCACATCCTGCTGGCGCTGGCGGAAACGGACCGCCACGGCTACGCCGTCATGCAGGACGTCGAAGCGCGCACCGACGGCGAGCTGCGGCTCAGCGCGGGGACGCTCTATCGCGCGATGGCGCGTATGGTCGAGCAGGGGCTGATCGTCGAGGTGGAGAAGCGACGCACGCGCGCCGACGACGAGCGTCGGCGATACTATCGGATTACGCCATTCGGCCAGGCGGTCGCGCGGGCCGAGATGCGGCGGCTGCTACAGCTGGTGCGTCATGGACAGGCCCGCGGACTGACGCCTCGAGCCGTGTGACACCATGAGGTCGCGCCTCGGCCGCCTAACGTCGGTGTGCGTCCGACGACCTCGGGCTCGGTTGACGAGGACGCTCCCCGGCGGCGCCCATTTAACCGGCTTCAATCGCGGCCCACCCCCAATGCGTCCGCCACGCGGTTGATGTAGTTGAACCACGACGCGATGAGCGTGATCTGCAGGATCGCGCGGTCGTCGAATCCGGCCGCACGCAACTCGTCGTGATGAGCTCGACCGATCCCGGTCGCGTCACGCGTGAGCTGCACGACATAGTCCAGCATCACGCGGTCCGCCGGCGAAATGGGAGCCTGTGTGTAATCGCTCTCCAGCGCCGTGACCAGCGCGTCATCCAACGTCACCCGACGCAGAAACTCTGCGTGCGAGGTGATTCAATACCGGCACCGGTTGGTGACGGACACCATCGTCGTGATCATCTCGTGCTGGCGTCGAGTGAGCGGAAGCTCGTCCGACATCAGCACGCCGAACGTAGAGAAGGCGTGATACAGCGCGTCGGGGATCAGACTGTGCGACGCGACGATGCCCGACGTGCCGTCGGTGGTCGGTTGTACCGGGCTGGCGTACTCGATCGGATACAGCGCGCGCTGCGCTTCCATCGCGCGGCGGAGTTTCTCGTCCGCCTCAGACAGCGGGATGGTCCGGATCCAGGTCATTGAGTCTCGCCTTCTTGGGTTGAGTTCGGAACGTCAACGAATACACAGGGGCGCCCAGCGTGACGATGGCGACGCCGAGGGCCGCCTGCAGCGGGCCATGGCCCGCGAGGAGGATCAGCAAAGCCGCGGTCAGCGTGAGAAAGATCAATGGCGTCAGGGGAAACGCCGGCGTCGCGTAAGCAGGGACGCCTCCGTGCCGCCGCAACACGAAGAGCGACGCCACGGTCAGTCCAACGAACAGGACGGTGATGAATACGAAATACGAGACGATCTGCTCGAAGGTGCCCGACGCCACGAGCACCGAGGCGAGCACCGCCTGGATCGCCGTCGCCCGCGCGGGCGTACCGAATCGTGGGTGGACCGCGGCCGCCTGCCTAACGAACACGCCATCGCGCGCCATGGCGAAGTAGACGCGCGGCAGCGCCATGAGCAGCGTAAGGAGGCTGCCCAGCACGGCCACGATCACGATGATGGCGAACACAACGCCACCGGCACGGCCGAAGAGCGCCTCGCCAGCTTGCGCCGCGAACGTTTCGCCCGACGTGACGTGCTCGAGCGGAACGAGATACACGAACACCGCGCTCGAGAGGATATAGATCAGCGTCACGGCGCTGACACCGATCGCGAGCGCTCGCGGAAGCGTGCGTGCCGGGTCACGTGCTTCGCCTGCCAACTTGCCGGTCTCCCACCAACCGCCGAACGCGAAGAACGCTCCGACGAAGGCAGGAGCAAACGCTCCCGGCAATGGATCGGAGCCGGCGCGCTGCGCGACGAACGGAGCGAAATTCGACCAGTCTCCGGCGCGGAGCGCCACGGCCATCACGGCGATGAAGAGCAGCGCGGCGATCTTGAGCGCCGTGAGCCACTCGATCAGGCGAGCGCCCACTCGCACGCCGGCGACGCTCACCATCGCCAGCGCGATGATGGCCGCGATCGCGACGGCCTTGTGTGCTCCGGTGGAGAGAGGCACGACGTACCCAACGTAGCTCGCGAGCCCCGTCGCGAGCGCGGCCGTGATCCCCGGATCCATCACGAGCAGGCATTTCCAACCGTACAGGAATGCCACTCGTGGGCCATAGGCCTCGCGGAGATACACGTATCCACCGCCCGCCTCGGGAAACCGAGCGGCCAGCTCGCCGTAGCACAACGCGCCACTCAGTGCCATGCCACCCATGACAAGCCACACCAGCAGCAACCATGCTGGTGATCCCAACGACCGGGCCATGCTCGCGGGCGTGAGGAAAATCCCGACGGCGATGACCTGCCCGATGACGAAGGCAGTGACGGCACCAACGCCGAGCTGCCGACTCAGAGCACGATCACACTGCACAGGATGCATTGATCGTTGCTGGCGGACACCGGAGCCTACCGGCACATTGATGCATCTTCTTCCCAGATCATCCCGTGGGGCGCAAGAGCGTATTGGGCGAATTCGAGCAGACCGTGATGCTGGCGATCCTCCAGCTCGGCGACGATGCGTACGCCCCGAGCATCGCGCGACATCTCGACGCGACGATCGATCGGTCGGTCTCGCGTGGCGCCCTCTATTCCTGCCTGAATCAGCTGGAACGAAAGGGACTGTTGCGATGGCGACTGGACCCGCCCACGCCGGAGCGAGCGGGCCATGCGCGACGGTTCTATCAGGTGAGCGCCCGCGGTGTACGTGCCGTTAGGGTCGTCCGCGACAGTCAGCTCATGCTCTGGCGAGGCCTCGAAGGCCTTCTCGGTGCGGCGAAGTGACGCGCGCGTCCGGTGGTGATTCGGAACGCGCGCACCGTCATCGGCGCAGCCAGCTTTCCGCTGCTCGCCTTGTCCGTGGTGGTGATCGGCGTCGTGATCAACACGATGATGTTCAGCGCCGCCCAGCCTGACGGCCCGCGGGCATCGTCTGCCGCCGGCATCGGCGGCGTGGCGCTCCTTCTCGCGTTCGTCGCCCTCGCCGCCATCATCCTGTGCCTCGGGCCGCGATGGCGCCGGAAGCGCCTGCCGGGCGCCTAACGTTCCCACGTCAGTAGCTGAAGCCGACGCTGCGGCGAGAGCGACGCATGACCGTGAGACCTTCCGCGAAGGAGGACGATCGAGTCCGTCGTACAACTCTGTCTGGTTAACAGACTCACTGGCCGCCAAAGTATGTCGGCCGCTCTTGCGCCGAAAGGGGACATCCTACCTTTTGACCACGACGAGCTTCGAGCACTCGCGATCCCGATTCTTCACGGCAGGAGCTACCGCATGACCACCGCGCAATCACCAGTCGCCATCTCGAACCACGTCGCCCTCACGGAACAGTCGTTCCTGGCGCGTCTGAACGGCCCATGGCACGAACGTGGCCTCCAGATATTCATGGGGATCGTTCTCGCACACTGGGCCGAGCACCTGGCGCAGGCGTACCAGGTGTATGTGTTGCACTGGCCGATGACGCAGGCGCGTGGCGTGCTCGGACTCTGGTTCCCGTGGCTGGTGACGTCCGAGGCAATGCACTACGGGTACGCCCTCATCATGCTCGTGGGGTTGTGGATCCTTCGCCGAGGATTTGTCGGAAGCTCCTACACGTGGTGGATGGTGGCCTTCTGGATCCAGTTCTGGCATCACATCGAGCATGCCCTGCTGCAGGGGCAGGTGATCGTGGGCCGGAACCTGTTCGACTCGCCGGTGGCCATGAGTCTCGCGCAGCTCGTGATTCCCCGTCTGGAGCTGCATCTGATCTACAACACGATCGTGTTCGTCCCGATGGTGATCGCGATGTACCGCCATCTGATTCCGACGGAATCCGAGCGGGCTCGCATGGGCTGCACGTGTGCCGGACAACCTCGCCTGGCCGCCGCCTAACGTGGGTCGCGCGCTCCTGATATTCGGCGTGGCGGTCGCAGCCCTCGCGGTACACGTGGTACACATGAGTGGGGCTAGCGCGCACTCTCATGAGATGATGATGTCGCATCGCGGGGCGCCGTCGCGGATCGTGCGCGATCAGCGCGTCGGGCCGTATCTCGCGTCGGTGTGGACCGATCCCGAGGTCGGCCACGGCCCGATGTACGTCGTGCTGGAGGCCGCGGATGGTCGGGCGTTCACGCCGCCAAGTGCCGTGCGCGTAGGTGTTGCCCCGGTGTCGGGGCGGCTTCCCGAAGCCCTGCACGACGCGCACGCCGAGCCGGTGCGGCGCGGCGGGCGCTTCATGACGGACGTGATGTTCGATCGCGCCGAACGATGGAACCTGCGAGTCGTCATCGACGGCTCCGCTGGCGGTGGGCAGCTCACATCGCAGGTGAACGCGGTGCCTAACGTGTCGCCCGGACCGTTCGTGCTCGTGTTGTCGTTGCTGCCGTTCCTGGCGGTTGGGGTGGTCTGGTGGCGGGCGGCGGTAGCTCGGCGCAGGAGCGTTGCCCTGTCATAGCCTGATGGATGCTCGACTCCGCCATCACGCGCGCATCTACGCCAGCTCACGGATGCCAGAAACTCAGAACTAAACAACTCAGGACTGCCAACCCCTTGGCAGTAGTGAGTTTCTTAGTTCTGAGACGCTGTCGCGCACGATCCGAGGAGCGTGGCGGTCCCCCGATTGCACTAGTCCACCACGTGACCGCAAGTGACATTCAGTCCGCGGTTGGGGTTGTCGATCAGGCCCAAGGGCGCCAGACGCCTGCGCGGGCAGGGAGTCGAGTGGAACGTGGTGCGGCCGCGGCGTTGGGTTCGGAACATCATGGTGCTGTCGTCGAGTCTGGGCGTCCTCACGTCCTGCGGGGTCGTGACGCGCGCCTTCACGGCCGGCTCACCTCACGCCATCGGACCGGCTCCGGCCGGCCTCGGCGCGGTCGAGGTCGAGTTCCCGAGCCATTCCGGAAGCCGGCTCCGCGGCTGGTTCGTTCCTGGACGTCCCGGCAAAGGGGCCGTCCTCCTCCTGCACGGCGTCCACGCCAACCGACTCGCGATGCTGCCGCGAGCCAAGTTCCTCCACGCACTCGGCTATGCCGTGCTCATGCCGGACTTTCGTGCCCACGGCGAGAGCTCGGGGAATCACACCACGTTCGGCGCGCTCGAAGCCAGAGACGCACACGCGGCCGCCTGTCTCCTCCACACGCTGGCACCGGATGAGCCGGTCGCGGCAATCGGCGTATCGTTAGGCGGCGCCGCGGCGATCCTCGGCCAGAAGCCGCTTCCGGTCGACGCGCTCGTGCTCGAGTCGGTCTACCCGACGATCGATCAGGCGGCGAAGAACCGCCTCCGCGCCTGGTTCGGCCCCATCGGTTCCTGGCTCGCGCCCAGCCTCGTCCGCTCACTCGAGCCGACCGTCGGCGTGAGCCCCGCCGAGCTGCGTCCCATCGATCGCATCGCGGAAGTCAAAGTCCCCGTGCTCATGGCCGCCGGCAGCGCAGACCCATACACGCCAATGGATGAGTCGAAGGCGCTGTTCGAGCGACTCGCGCAGCCGAAGGAGTTCTGGGCGGTGGACGGCGCTGCACATGAGGATCTGTACGACTACGCGCCGGCGGAGTATCAGCGCCGCGTAGGTGCATTTCTTCAGCGGACGCTCGGCGGTGCGTCGCACGCTGTTTCGGTAGTGCCCGTTACCGGGTGCGGTGACCCGGCACGGATCTCCCCGTAGAAAGATCCAGACCGGCACTGCGTATGCGCAGACGTGCCGCGTATATGCGCAGCATTGTCGCACGACTGATGATTGTCGCGATGATCGTGGAAGCGCCGTGTGCGCTTCTCGTCGTTGTGACGCCTCGTGACGCCGCGGCTCAACGAGGTTCCGCGAAGGACAGCTCACACGCGAATCCACGCTGGGCTGCGATTCGCGAGGTCTTCGGGCAGGGTGAGGCCGAGGGCAAGTACTTCCGCGTCGATCTCCCTCGCACGGACCTGCACGTGCGCATCGGACCTGACACCCTCGAGCCCGGACTCGAGCTCACGAGCTACGTCGGGTTCATACCGGCCGGAACCGCGCCAACCGGTGTGATGGCAATGGGCGAGGTCGTCGTGCGCGAGGACGAAGTGTCGGCAGCGCTCACCGAAGCGCGGAAGCAGGGAGTGTCAGTCACAGCGCTGCACAATCATCTGGTCTCGGAATCGCCGCACGTGATGTACATGCACGTGATGGCGGAAGGGCCATCGAAGGCGGTCGCGACGAAAATGCACGCCGTGTTCGCCGCCACCGCCACGCCACTCGAGCCGCAGCACGAGCAGGACGGTCAGGCGACGAACGCCGACTGGACGGTGATCGACGGCATCCTCGGCAAGCACTCCGAAGCGGAAGGTCGGACCGCCGAGTACGAGTTCCCGCGCCATGAGCGGCTGAGGGTGCACGGGAAGCCAGTGGAGTCGGTCGGCACGCTCGAGACAGCATCGGAGGTCGTGTTCCAGCGGCTCGGCCCGGGACGTGTCGCAACGGCCGGCGAGTTGTACCTGCTGACGAGTGAAGTCGAGCCGGTGCTGCGAGCGCTCGACGAGCACGGGCTGCGCCCGACGGCGCTGCACACCCACATGCTCGACGACGGACCGCCTCACTATTGGGTGCACTGGTACGCGACGGGCGA
>JAJKIV010000160.1 GCA_021154285.1 Gemmatimonas sp.
AACCCCAGATTTGCCAGCGGCCTAACGAGATTGCCCTGGCCGATGCCTTCGACGTGCTGGAGCCCCGCCCCGTGGCAGCTCTCGCACTGCACGTCGTGGTATACGGAGCTCTGCACGCCATCCCAACCGGCGGTCGTACCGACGGCGGCGTTGCCACGCCCGTTCGTCGTGTGGCAACCGAAACACGAGTCCTTTTTGCCAGGGTTCGTGTTCAGAGTGTTGTAGGCGTGGGCGTGCGCGGTTCCGGTCCAGCTGCCCTCGAAATCAGCGTGGCAGTTGCCGCAGGTCGTCTTCTGGATGGTCGGGTCGTAGTAGCCGAGGAAGCTCGCGGCCGCATCCGCCGGTGGGTTGAACGGCGGGCGATCCTGGTAGACGACGTCGTCCTCACATCCAAAGAAGGCGGCGGCAGCGATGATCGTCAGCGCCCTGAGGACACGCGTTCGAGCGCGGGGGACGTTCCATTGGAGCAGACTCAACGGCGAGTTGCGCATGGCTCGGTCCGGGGCTCGCTGGTGCGAAGTGCCACGTACGAACGTCGAGGAATACCGCGCCAACATCGATGGCACTGCCTGGAGCAGATCGATAGTCGGCGATTCCCCTACGCTACGCCCTGGCTAAGGCGATGGCATAGCGTCTCAAACGAACGCAATCCCGTGACATTCTCGCCATTAGCCGTTGGTAGTACGCGCGCCGACTGGCGCGGGCTCGATCCGGACGTCCCGTGGGCGCCCGGAATCGACCGACCGGCCGGGTTCTGCGATGGGAACAAACTGCCTCTTGCATTAGTGTAAATACGACACCAATATTGGTGTCAGTAATACACTATCATCGAGGCCGCCAAATGCTCGCATTCATGAAAGCCCGGCCCACGACATACGTGATCCACTACCAGCGCGGCCGGGTAAAGCGCGAAGGCGCCGGATTGGCCTTCCTGTACTACAACCCCACATCCAGCATCGTCGCCATCCCCATCGGAAGCGCCGACCTCCCGTTCGTCTTCACCGAGACCACGAGCGACTTCCAGACGGTCACCATTCAGGGGCAGCTCACCTATCAGGTCACCGAGCCTCACCGGCTCGCCGGTGTCCTGGACTTCAGTCTCGACCGGCGAGGCAATCACGCCAGCGACGATCCACAGAAGCTGGGTGAGCGCCTGGTCAACGCCGCGCAGATTCAGGCCCACGCTGTGGTCCAGCACCTGACGCTGCGCGAGACGCTCGTCAGCACCGGCGCCATCGTCGCCCAGGTCCTTGCCGGCCTCCGCTCCAGCGAGGCAGTTCAGATGCTCGGCGTTACGATCCTCGACGTGACCATCGTCGCGGTCAAACCGACTCCGGAGATCGGCCGGGCGCTCGAGGCCGAAGCCAGAGAGGGACTCCAACGCCAGAGCGACGAAGCCATCTACGCTCGGCGCAATGCTGCCGTCGAGCAGGAGCGTCGCATCAAGGAGAGCGAGCTGCAGACCGAGATCGCCGTTCAGGAAAAACAGCGTCAGGTCCGCGAGACGCGAATGGCTGCCGACATCGCGATCGAGGAGCAGCGCTCGGATCTGCTGGTGAAGAAAACCGAAAACGAGCGCGCCGAGGCAGACTCGCGTGCCTATGCACTGTCAGCGACGCTGCAGCCGGTCCGCGACGTCGACTGGCGAACGCTGCTCGCCGTGTCGGCCGGTGGTACTGACCCCAAGCTCATGATCGCGCTCGCCTTCCGCGAGATGGCCGAGAACGCGGGGAAGATCGGTTCGCTCACGGTGACGCCGGATCTGCTCTCGCAGTTGATCGCGACACCGTCAGAGGGTCGTTAGGTGTACGACCGCATCGTCGTCGTCACGCGACGGACGCGCCTCGAGGAGCTGATCGCCCGATTCAACACGCGCGGCCAGGCTCGGTTCTACATCGAGCACTCCGCGCAAGGAACGGGAGACTTCGACGAATACGAGCGCGAACACGATGCGTACGAGCGCGCGGTCGCGATCGTCCATCGCGCGACCGACGTCGGTATCCCGCGTCACGTCATCGACCGCGACCTCGTGCCGACGTACACCTTCGGCGAGCGTGATGTGGTCGTGGCCGTCGGGCAGGACGGGCTCGTCGCCAACGTCGCGAAGTACACGCTCGAGCGCGCGCTGATCGGCGTGAACCCGGACCCTGAGCGATTCGATGGGGTGCTGCTCCCCTTCCTGCCCGATGGGTGCGCCGGCGCGGTCACGTCGGTTCTCGACGGCCGGGCCAACGTTCGACGCGTGACGCTCGCCGAGGCGCGGCTGGATGACGGGCAGCGCTTGCTCGCGTTCAACGACCTGTTCATCGGCGCGCCCTCCCACGTGTCGGCGCGGTACGTGCTCGCGCGCGGGTCGGCGCGTGAATCGCAGTCATCGAGTGGTGTGCTCGTCGCGACTGGTGCAGGATCGACGGGTTGGATCTCGTCGGTGTTCAACATGGCGGCCGGCGTGACCGCGCTCGCCGGCGGAACGTGCGGTCGGCCGATCCGCCTCGATTGGGATGATCGGCGGTTGCTGTTCGCGGTCCGCGAGCCGTTCGTGAGCCGACACTCGACAGCGGACCACATTGCGGGAATTCTCGATGCGAACGAGACCTTGCGCCTTCAATCCCTGATGCCTACGGGCGGAGTGATCTTTAGCGATGGCATCGAGAGCGATTTCCTTCGGTTCGACGCTGGCGCGATCGCGACGGTGGTTGCGTCGAGCAACACGGCAACGCTCGTGATGCCCGGAAAACGCCCTCGCGGAGCGGATCGATGAACCCGCGCAGTCGGTCGTCGAGTGACCAGGAACGGGTCACTGTCGACATCGTCATCTTCACCATCCGTGACACGGAGCTGCAGGTGCTCCTCGTGAGGCGCGGCATTCCGCCGTTCGAGGGCAGCTGGGCGATCCCGGGCGGGTTCGTGCTGCCTAACGAATCGCTGGACGACGCGGCGCGGCGCGAGCTGCACGAGGAGACCGGCGTCGAGGACGTCTTTCTCGAGCAGCTCTACACGTTTGGCGACCCGGAGCGCGACCCACGTGGCCGCGTGATCACAGTGGCGTACTACGCGCTCGTCTCGCCGGACCGGGCGCCGCTCGCAGGCAGCGATGCTGCGGAAGCGCGCTGGTGGCCGGCGGCGCACACGCCGGCTCCGCTCGCGTTCGATCACGACGCGATCGTCGCCACGGCGCTCGAGCGACTGCGCGGGAAGCTGACCTACACAGCCATCGGGTTCGAGCTCCTGCCGAAAAAGTTCACGCTGTCGCAACTGCAGCGCGTGCACGAGGCCATCCTGGGCGAGCCGCTCGACAAGCGCAACTTTCGGAAGCGCGTGGATGCACTTGGTGTCGTGCGTCCGTTGAAGGAATCTGTGAATCCGGGAGCGGGCAGGCCGGCACAACTGTTCTCGTTTCGGAGGTCGAAAACGAGCGAAAGGGAATAGGGAGAAGTATTCTGTGACGACACGGTATCCGCGGAGACGCGATGGCTGACACGCGCCCCTGGCTCGCTCACTACGACACCGACGTTCCGGCGACGCTCGCGCCGTACCCTGACCGCACGCTGCTCGACTACGTGTCCGAGAGCGCGCGCACGTATCCGGACCGTCCCGTCATGCTCTTCAAGGGGCACCGGGTCACGTACGCGGAGCTCGAGCGACAGAGCGACGCGTTTGCCGCAGCACTGCTGGCGAGAAACGTCGTGCCCGGCGACCGCGTCGCGCTGTGCCTGCCGAATTGCCCACAGTTTCTCATCGCTGAGATGGGCGCGTGGAAGGCCGGTGCGATAGCGTGCCCGCTCAATCCCACGTACACGGAGCGCGAGCTTCACGAAGCGCTTTCCGCGAGCGGCGCCGCAACGGCTGTTGTTCTCAACCGCTATTACGACAAGCTGAAAGGCGTGCAGCCGCAGACGTCGCTTGTGCGGCTCATCGCCACCGGCATCAAGGAGTACCTGCCGTTCACGCTCCGGATGGGCTACACGCTCCTAAAGGAGAAGGAGGAGGGTGAGCACATCACGCTCCGTGATGGCGACGAGCGGTTCGCCGACCTGCTTTCGCACCACGAGAGGACGGGACGCCCCGCGCATAACGTGGCGCCTGACGATCCCGCCGTGATCCTCATGAGTGGAGGAACGACCGGCACGCCCAAAGGCGTCGTCGGGTCGCACCGCAGCATGGTCGCGGCAGGCATGCAGCTCCGCGCATGGCTCAAGAGCGCCATGAACGAGTGGAGCGACATCATCATGCTTCCGCTGCCGCTCTTTCACACGTACGGCAACACGGGCGTGCAGAGCCTCGCGTTCATCAACCACAATCCGCTCTGCCTCATTCCCGACGCGCGTGACTTCGGCGGTCTGTTGAAGGAGATCGCGACGGTGAAGCCGGCGTTCATCTGTGCCGTGCCGACGTTGCTGAGCGCGATCCTGAATCACAAGCTGGCGCGCCAGGGGAAGGTGGACTTTCACTCGATCAAGCTGTGCTTCTGCGGCGCGGCGCCACTCATGGCCGAGACGCAGCGCCGCTTCGAGGAGCTCACGGGCGGCGTGATCGTGGAAGGCTATTCGCTGACCGAAGCGCAGATGGCGGTGCTCGCGAACCCCGTCCGCGGCGAGAAGAAGATCGGCTCGGTCGGCATGCCGCTGCCCGATGTGGATCTGCGCATCGTCAACGCGGACGATGGCGACACGCCCGTGCCGTTAGGCGAGGTGGGTGAGATCGTCCTGTCGGCGCCACAGCTCATGCTGGGGTACTGGCAGCGGCCGGAGGAGACGAAGTCGATGCTGCGGACGGGCGAGAGCGGTCAGCGCCTGCTCTATACCGGCGATCTCGGGTATCTCGACGCGGATGGCTACGTCTTCATCGTCGATCGCAAGAAGGACCTGATCAAGACGAGTGGCTACCAGGTCTGGCCGCGCGAGATCGAGGAGGCAATCTCGGCCCACCCGAGCGTGGCCGAGGTGGGGGTCGTGGGTGTGCCGGACAACATGAAGGGCGAGACGGTGAAGGCGTTCGTCGTCTTCCGGCCCGGCATGTCCGCCACTGCACCAGAGCTCAAGTCGTTTTGCCGGGAGCGACTGGCGCCCTACAAGGTGCCGTCGGAGTTCGAGTTCGTTGCGGAGTTGCCGAAGTCACACGTGGGCAAGGTGCTGCGCCGGGCGCTCAAGCCATGATGGTGACGCGAGCCTAACGAGCGAACCTGCCGCCCGCCGCGGCGGCTGCCGGATGTGCGCGAGCGCGGCCTGAGGTCAGCGGGCTCTTGCGTGGCGCACCGCCGAGGCTCACGTTGGAGCGTTGCGCTCCCGCTGTCCCACCTAGACCTGCCCAGGAGCGACCATGTCCATCGCGTCCAGCGTGCCGTGGGGCCTTCTCGTTCCCGCGGCCGCTCTCGTCACGCTCGCCGTCACCTCGGGGGCCGACGGTCCGCCCAGCCCGCCCGACTCCTCGGCCTACACGTGGACCACGCTACACCGCCACGGCGGTGAGCTGCGCGGCCCCGAGGGAATAGGCGTCGTCCTGGGCGATGTCGTACAACGCGGGAACATGGTCATCGCCGTCGCACCGAACGAGTCATTCCGCAGCGTGGACGGAGGTAAGACGTGGAAGGAGATCCCGGATCTGCGCCGCCCGTTCGGTGTCGCCTTTGCCAACAATGGCGTCGTCGTCGTTGGCCGATTCGACGGAGAGCTGAGCCGTAGCGTGAACGACGGCGAGACCTGGACCGATGTGAAGACCGACGGTGAGGGCGCGACGTTTTCGCTCGCCTTTTCGGGCGACACCGGGTTCGCCACGGCGTACGGCTCCCTGCTGCATACCGCGGACGGAGGACAGACCTGGCGACGCAGCTCGATGCAAAGCCTCCTCTGGACCCACGTCGCCGCCGTCGAACGGACGGCTATCGCGATTGCGGGAGCGGGACTGGTCGCAAGGAGCGTCGATGGCGGCGAGACGTGGCAGACGCGTTGGCTGCCGGACGAGCACGCGTTGAATGGGGTCGCATTCGCGGACGATCGGACGGTCGTGATCGTTGGATCCGACGGCACGATCCTGCGGTCGACGGACGCCGGGCTTTCCTGGACCGCAGTACCGTCGCCAGCGAGGACGCACCTGCGTGCGCTCGCCTTCGCCAGCGCGACGGAAGGGTTGGCGGTCGGCTACTGGGGCGAGGCGGTTCGAACGAGCGACGGCGGTGCGACCTGGACGCGTGAGCGCACCGGGACGCGCATGCACCTCATGGGAGTTTCGGCGAGGCCCGGCGGCGGATTTCTCGTGTCGGGGGCGCGCGAGACCGTGCTCGCAGCGATGCCGGGAGGTGCCCAGTGAATGCGACGCCTAACGACACGCGATCGCGGCTGACCCCTGTCGCGATCAGCGAGCGTGTGGAGCTGATCGATATCCTGCGCGGCTTCGCCCTGCTCGGAATCCTCACGGTGAACTTCTGGGGAGTGAGCGGCGACACGGCGCGAAGCCTCGATCGAATCCTGTCCGATGTACTCGAGATCGCGGTCTCGTCGTCGTTCTATCCGCTGTTTTCGTTCCTGTTCGGTCTCGGGTTCGCGATACAGCTCATCCGTGCCCGCGAGCGCGGCGCGGGAGTGGTCACGGTGTACGTGCGCCGCATGCTGGCGCTGCTCCTGATCGGTTCGTTCCATGCGATCGTGATCTGGAACGGCGACATCCTGGTGACGTACGCGATCCTCGGCCTCCTGCTCGTACCACTCCACCGCCTCTCCGACCGCTGGCTGCTGACCCTCGCCGCGGTTCCGCTGATCGGAGGCTCGCTGGGCCCGGCGGTGCCAAGCTTCGTGAATCGCATCGGGGGTGAATCGGGCGCGGAAGCGGCACTGCTCCGAACCATGGCCACCGATGAACGGGCGCGGGTCGTGAGCGTGCGCTCCCAACGCTACGACCTGGACACGACTGTTACCCGCGTCGCGTCGTTCACGAGCTCGGTCAGCATGCGCTGGCACCAATTCCAGGGAACCGTGCGCTGGCTGCTATCGCGCAAATCGTTCCTCTATGACGTTCCGGCGTTCTTTCTGATCGGATTCGTCGTGGGACGGCGGCGCATTCTCCAGGAGGCGGAGCGACACCGAAGAGGCCTCACGCTCGCCGCGGTGATCGGGCTGACCGCATCGGTGTTGGGGACGCTCGTGATTTACGTGATGAAACCAGGGTCACACGTCCTTGACTCGCTCGGATGGTCACTCCAGGACCATGGCGCGACGATGTTCTACATCTCGGCCATCTCCGTCGGCGTGACGTTTGTTCCGGCGGTGGCCAGAGCGTTTCGTCATTTCGCGCCCGCCGGGCGAATCGGGCTCACGAACTACCTGCTGCAGTCCATCACGATGACGGTGCTGTTCAGTCACTATGGTGTCGCGCTGAAGCAGCCGTCGACCGCACTCTGGCTGGGGATCGACTTCGTGTTCTTCTTCGGTCTCCAGCTGCCATTCAGCCGGTGGTGGATAGGGCGGTTCCGGTTCGGGCCCGCGGAATGGGTGTGGCGAAGCCTAACGTATGGAGCGCCGCAGCCGATGCGCCTGGACGCACCGGCTGAGGCAGTTCATGCACAACCGTCACCGCTGGCTGCCGGCTCGAGCGCGGGAGCCACGTAGCTGATTCAGAAGCTCCTGCACCGCGCGCTCGAGCTGCGCGTCGCGGCCGGTATAGCTCTCACCCATCGGGCGATCGACTGGAATGTCCACCTTCCGTGACGCGCGCTCGAGCGCCGCGCCGTCGAGCTGCGCGTTCCGCATGAACGGCAGTCGCACGACCGTCCCATCGACCATCGTGCCACCACCGGTGTACACGTCCCACTCGGCCGTCGGCTCGCCGACCACCGTCCCGAGCTTCATCGTGCGATAGCCTTCGGTGAAGTTCTCGCCATCCGACAGCGTCGCCTGGCTCGTGATCAGGATCGTCGGCTTCTCGAGCGCGCGCTGGCCCAGCACCGGGCGGCCAGGCACCGACGGAACGCCTCGTCGCACCATGTTCACGTACGGCGACCGTTGGAGCACGTCGAGCGCGGCCCCGTTCACGAACCCGCCGTTGTTGTTGCGCACGTCGAACACCACGGCGTCCTTCTCGTGCATCTCCGAGTCGAGGTCGAGGTTGAGCTGCGCGATCGCGTTACCGCCCATGTCATACATGTGGACGTAACCGAGCTTACCGTTGCTGAGCTTCGCGACCATCGCGCGACGCTCCTCGATCCACGCGCGATAGAGCATCTGCTTCTCGAACCCCGTGTTCCTCGGCCTGACCGCCACGTCGCGCTTGCCCGCACCCGCGGCATCCGACGCCACGCTGAGCACGACGCGCTTGCCCACTTTATAGGCGAGCACCGAGTCGACCGACACGTTAGGCCCCATCGTCACGCCGTCCACGGCGAGCACGTAGTCGCCGGGCTTGATGCTTTCGGTGAGCGCCGCAGCGGCGTTGGGAATCACGGCCGTCACGCGCAGCTGGCCGCGCCGCTCGTATGCTCCCCGATCGAACTCGAGACCGAGCTTGCCCGTCTGCGCGGTGGGCAGGCCCGGCGCGGGCGGTCCGGAGATTCCCATGTGCGAGCCGTTCATCTCGCCGATCATGAGGCTCAGCACGCGACGCATCTCATCCGTGGTCTTCGCAGCCGCAATCATTGGCGCGTAGGCGGTGTGCACCGCCGACCAGTTCGTGCCGTGGAACTCCGGGTCGTAGAAGTTGTCGTTCAGGTATTCCCATGTCTGATTGAACACGTCCCACTTTTCGCGCGCGAAGTCCACGTCGAGCTCGGCCCGGACGGCCACCTGCCTAACGTTTCTGTTCTCGAGCGTCACGTTCACGATTTTGCCTTGCTCGAGGAACCAGATGCTCTTCCCGTCGGGCGCGAACTGCAGCGAATTCTTGTTCCCGGGCGTCGTGGTGACCTGCTTCGTGACCGCGGGGTCCGTCGCGAACTCGTCGAACGCGTACGAGAAGACGTTGGTCTGGCCCGCGACGTTCGACGTGACCACCACCTGCTTTCCGTCGGGACTCAACGCCTCCACGCCGACATCGACGCCGATCGGCACCATGCTGAGTCGTGTGCGAATCCCGTCGAACACGATGCGAACGTTCTTCGGCTCGGCGCGACCACGGGTGGCCGAGTCGGGGCGCACCGAGTCAGTGGGTGCGCGATTCGGTGTGGGCGACGGCGGTGTCGTACGGCCGGGCGTCTGGTCGCGGAAGAGCGCCGTGAACTGATCCTCGCGGAACTTCGGCACGAAGGGCAGGAGATCGACGCGCGCGACGCTCCCCGGCTCGACCCGCATGCCGGTGTCGAGCAGCAGGAAGTCACCATCGCCGCTCCACGATATCGTCGAGGCGCGCGTGTTCGAGAGCCAGCTCACCTGTCTTGCTTCACCGCCCGCCGACGGGACGACGTACGCGTTCATGAACAGCTTCGTGCCGCCTGACAGGTAGGCAACCCAGCGTCCGTCGGGCGACCACGCGATCGGGCGCTCGGCGAAGAACGGCGGTCGGCCGAAGATGCCCTGCGCGAGCACGCGCACCTGCTTCGTGTCCACCGACAAGACGCACAGCTCCTTCCCGTCGCGCAGGAACGCGACCTGCTTGCCGTCCGGCGAGAATTGCGGCGAGACGCTGTGGACGCGTCCCTGGGTGAGCGGCGTCTCCTTGTTCGTCGCGAAATCATAGAGGTAGAGATTCCACGCGCCATCGCGGTTCGCGGTGTACACGAGCCGCCGGCTGTCGTTCGACCAGGCCGGCTCCGCCTCGGCGGCCGTCGTCTGCGTGATGCGCGTGGCGTCGCCGCCGTCGGCGGCGCTCGCGGCGAACACCTCGCCGTGCGCGATGAACGCGAGCTTCTTGCCGTCGGGCGAAACGGCCAGATCGCTGAACCCCTGCGTCAACGCCAGATGCTCCGTACCACCGCCTATTGCGGAACCGCGAACGGTGATCGGCACCTCCTTCGCGGAGCGGCTGGCGACGTCGTACGTCCAGATGTCGAAGTCGCGCTC
>JAJKIV010000161.1 GCA_021154285.1 Gemmatimonas sp.
ACGACCGGAAGCCCAAACGAGTTGGAAATTCCTTGGCCCCGCATTCCGAGCGCCGCCCTTACCCGCACTAGCCTATGCCCGACAAACCCAGGCGCCTTGGCCGCGGCCTAGAGGCGCTCATCGGCTCCATCCCCGCTGCAGCCCCGACAACTTCTACCTCGGGACCTGCTGCTACGACCTCGGCCGATCTTCCATACAGGCCAATACCTATCAATCAGATCCGCCCAAACCCTTTTCAACCCCGAAAAGAGTTTCGGGATGACGAGCTTGCACAACTCCAGGCAAGCCTAGCGGCGAACGGACTGCTGCAGCCAATTACGGTACGTCGAGCCGGTTCAGGCTACGAGCTCATCGCCGGCGAACGTCGGCTGCGCGCCGCGACACGGCTCGGGTGGGCGGAAATTCCGGCAATCGTCAAGGCCTATGACGATAAAGCCCTTCTGACGTTAGCGCTCGTCGAGAACCTGCAACGAAGCGACCTCAACCCGATAGAAGAGGCCGAAGGATACAGCCGACTAAGTGCCGAGTTCGCTCTTACACAGCAGGAGATCGCTGATATTGTCGGAAAGGACAGGTCGACAGTCGCTAATTCGTTACGGCTGCTTAACTTACCAGTCGTCGTTCGTCGGATGCTACAGGACGGCCAACTATCTGTTGGCCACGCTCGAGCTTTGCTCGCCATTTCATCCGAGCGTGTGATGGTCGACCTCGCCAGAGAGACAGTAGCGAAGAACTATTCGGTTCGTGACGTCGAGCGAAGGGTGAAACAGACGAGCACGTCAACGCGTCCACCCAGTACGGCATCTCAGAACAGCGACACGGGTCGACAGGCCGAGCTCCGCCGATTAGCGGACAGGCTCCGTCGTCGTTTACAAACAGATGTCGCGGTTGACATAGACGATAAGAATCGAGGCCAGCTGCGAATCAACTTCTATTCGGCAGACGACCTCAATCGATTAATTGAGTTGATCACCGGCCACACGACAGAGGATATCTGATGCGTCTCGGATTCATGAATCGGTTGCGCAATGGGTACGGCAATATCTACACGCCGCACGCCGGTTCCATGATAATCCAGGTCCAGCGCGAGACTGGGCTCGCGAACCGGACGATCGTCTTGAGTGAACGCCAGGTTGCGTTGCTGCGCATTGTTGGCTCTCGCATTGGCCTCGCGGTCATTGCGGTGTTTATTGCAACCTGGCTACTGTTCGCCGCTCAGAGCGTACGAGTCCCGGTGCTGTCCATTCGTATTGCGAAGTTGGAGCGCGACAATCGCCGCATCGATTCATTGCAAGTAGCGCTGTCGAGAATGCATGGCCGCTACGAGCAGGTCCGCCAGATGCTCGCAGTCGGTGGTAGTACAGTCGAGCGCCAGGAACCAACAACTCCGGTGCCCGCAACACCGCCTAACGTCAAACGAGCCGACCGCGACGCACCACCGACACCGACGCCTGTTCCGGACACCACTAAAGCCATTCCTTGATTTCTGACGCTCGCACGATCCTCTATCGACCGACCGCAACCCCCGTAGGTACCAATGTCGATCTTCACGAAGCCGACAACAGAGAAGGTTCCGATGCGAAATGACGCCCCTCTTTCCGAAGCTGGATTGTCCGTGATCGCATCAGGAATGAAGATCGTTGGCGATATTGAAAGCACAGGAGTCGTAAAGATCGAGGGCACTGTCGAAGGGGCCGTCCGCGGAGCGCGCCAACTCCTGCTTGGCCGCCAAGGCACTATACATGGCGACATCCGCGCGCATGAAGTGATCATCGGCGGAACCGTCGTGGGAACGATCGTTGCCGAGGAGCGCGTCGAGATTCAGGGGACATCGAGCGTCCAAGGCGACATCCACACGAAGTCCATCGTGGTGCTCGAAGGCGGCGTCATTAACGGTGCTGTGCGCATGGGTGAAACCGCTGCTCAAGACGCCCCGGAGCTCCGCGAGGCTCCAGAGGCTCCGGTCAGGGCTGGCCTGGCGTTGAGCCAATAACGCTGTAGGCCCTCGGCGGGCGATTCTACGCTCTACGGTCGGCAAACATCTGCTTGAGCGTACACCTCCATGACGCGGTGTAATCGAAGCTTATGACGAGGCATGTCCGTCAGCTCGCCGCCTGGGCTCCTCTCATAGCAGTGGCTCTGGCGGCGCTCTCGTGCAGCGGCTCTTCTCCACAAAACTCGAAATCAGCTGACACGAGCGCGTCAGCGCGACGGACTTTTCGAGTGGCCCTGCTAACACCCGGACCGATCTCGGATCGCGCGTGGAATGGCAGCGCGTACGATGGACTGGTCGCAATCAGGGACTCTCTCGGCGCCCAGATCAGCCACGTTCAAACGAAGACGCCCGCTGAGTTCGAGGAGAACTTTCGGCAGTACGGGGCACAAGGCTACGACCTGGTAATCGGGCACGGGTTCGAGTACCAGGATGCGGCGGTACGCGTCGCGCCGGATTTCCCGAAAACCCTGTACGTCACGATGTCCGGCAATACGGTCCGGCCGAATGTTGCCGGGGTTCAGTTCGCGTTCGAGGAAGCGTCGTACCTCGCCGGGATTCTTGCGGCAAACATGACGAAAACGGGCGTGATCGGAGCGATCGGAGGAACAGAGTTGCCACCCGTGAAGCGGAGCTTCACAGCATTCGCAGCGGGCGCACGATCGGTGAAGCCGGGCCTGTCCGTGATCGTTTCGTACGTGGGGAATTGGGAAGATGTCAGCGCCGGAAAGGAACAAGCGCTCGCACAGATCGCGCGGAAATCCGATGTGATCTTTCAGAATGCCGATGCCGCCGGTCTAGGCGTGTTCCAAGCCGCCCGCGAGTCGCGCGCTGCCTTTGTCATCGGGGCGAATGCCGATCAGAATGCGATCGCTCCAGAGGTGACCCTCGGCAGCGTTGTCATCGACCTGCGACACGCGTTCCTCCTCCTCGCCGAACAGGTCAAGGCTCATACGTTCGTGCCCCGCGTCGTGTCGTTGGGGGTCCGGGAAAATGTCGTTAGGCTCGTCCTGAACCCGAGCCTGCAAGCGACGATTCCGCCGTCGACTCGGGTCGTAATCGATTCGGTTCAACGCCGGCTCTTCGACGGATCGCTACGGCTGGTCGATTCGACCGGGATGCCGGTCACTCAATGACCGAACTGGCGGTTATCGCCAGCTACCTTGATGCGGTGCTCGGAACGGAAACCGTGCCCGATTATTCGGGCGCCTTCAACGGGGTCCAGCTAGCGAACGAGGGGCCGATCACGCGCATCGCGGCGTCAGTCGACGTTTCGCGGCGCGTCATCAATGCGGTCATCCGCGAGGGGGCTAACTTGCTGCTCGTTCACCACGGAATGATGTGGGGAGGAGCCCAGCGGATCACCGGTGGCGTGTATCATCGCCTGCGACTGCTCATGGCTCACGGCGTCGCCGTGTACTCATCCCATTTGCCGCTCGACGCACATCCCACATTCGGCAATAACGTCCTCCTTGCTCGCGCCTTTGGACTCGAGCCCGCTGGTGGATTCGCACGATACCGCACCATCGATGTCGGGATCCGGGGCAAGTGTGATTGCGAAACTGCCAGTCTGTTGTCACGCGCAGACGCGTTCGCGCGACTGCGAGGAGGTGTCGCTCGTTCGACCGACATCGCGCCGGGACGGCGTACACGCCGATGGGGAATCTGTACGGGCGCGGGCGCGTCGTCAGAGACCTTGCTCGAAGCCCAGACGCTGGAGATCGACACGCTGATCGTTGGCGAAGGTCCGCACCACACGGCCGTTGCAGCCGATGACGCTGGAATCGTCGTCATCTACGCCGGTCATTATGCCACCGAAACGTTGGGCGTGAGCGCGCTCGCCGAACACCTAACGTCTAAGTTCGACATCCCATCTAGCTTCGTCGCCGCGCCTACCGGCTTGTGACCGAGAATCCGCCGGCACTCGCGCTGGAGCACATCGACAAGTGGTTTGGGGCCGTCCAGGCCCTGAGTGACGCAAGCCTGTTGATTCGCCGTGGAACAATCCACGCGGTGTTGGGCGAGAACGGGGCGGGGAAGACGACCTTGATGCGAGTCGCCTATGGAATGGCGACTCCTGACCGTGGCGTGGTTCGGGTGCACGGACGCGCGGTCCACCTCCGATCGCCGGCTGATGCGATCGAACGCGGGATCGGGATGGTGCACCAACATTTCACGCTCGTGCCTACCATGACGGTTGCGGAGAATCTCGCACTCGGCCGCCGCGGGACTTTGCGTTCGGGTGAGATGGGTACGGTACTCGGAGATCTCGTAAGCGCAGTAGGATCGTCGGTAGACCTGAACGCGCGCGTCAACGACCTCTCGGTGATCGCCCAGCAACGTCTCGAGCTGTTGAAGGTCCTGACTCGAAATGCAGAGACGCTGATTCTTGACGAACCCACGGCGGTGCTCGCGCCCGCGGAGGCCGATGACCTACTGCGGCGCCTCCGCGGACTCGCGGATGCTGGCCAATCAGTCGTGCTGGTCACGCACAAGCTCCGCGACGCACTGAGGATTGCGGATGATGTCACCGTGCTACGACAGGGCACGATCAGCCTGGCGAGTCCACGTGCCGAGGTGAACGAAGATCAACTCATCGAAGCCATGTTAGGGCGGCGCCCAGATGGGTCGAGTGCGTCGACTCGGCGTGTGAGAACCGGTAGTGTATTGATCACTGCGCGAGATGTCTCGATTGTCGACTCACGTGGATTGCCTCGTGTGCGGAATGCAACGTTCGAGGTTCATGCCGGAGAAATCGTAGGAGTTGCCGCCGTTGATGGATCGGGACACGGCGAGTTGCTGCGCGCGATAGCGGGACGATTGCCCGTCACCAGCGGAACACTCACCCTTCCGACATCAGTCGGTTTCGTGCCGGGTGACCGCCACCGCGATGGACTGGTGCTGACGATGTCACTCATCGAGAACTACCTGTTGAAGGGCGCCGGGGCGACACGAGGAGTCATTAAATGGCGCGATGCCACGGCCATCGCGCGCGAAATCGTGCGGAATTTCGGCGTACGCGTCGATGGCGTCGGCGCGACTGCTATGACACTGTCCGGCGGCAACCAGCAGCGATTCATCATTGGTAGGGAGCTTTACGGGATGCCGGCGGCTCTAGTCGCAGAGAATCCGACGCGCGGGCTCGACATTCAAGCGACGCTGGAGGTACGCAATAGACTGGTCGAAGCGTGCTCGGAAGGTGTCGCGATTGTGTTCCATTCGGCGGATCTCGATGAGATCCTCGCGATTTCCGATCGCGTGCTGGTGGTGTACAACGGCTTAGTTCGCGAGGTCGTACCCGATGCTGACCTCGTCGGCCGAGCTATGCTGGGCGCGGCGTGAAGTCGACTATCACCCCGGGGGCCTCTCGACAACTTGCCGTACTCGCCTCGGCGATGGTGCTCGGAATGACGCCGTGGTTCAGCGCCACTGTGGCGGCGCCGGGTATGACAGCCGAGTGGAATGCGTCGGCTACCGTCAGTACCTGGTTGACTGTCGCGGTTCAACTCGGATTCGTGATCGGCACGTTCGTAAGTTCCCTGCTGCTCCTTAGCGACCGATTCAGTGCCCGGCGACTGGCAGCTGCATCTTCCTTGGTGGTCAGCATCGCGACTGCGGCGCTTACCTGGCGCGATACTGGCGCCATATGTGCAATTGCACTGTGCGGACTAACTGGCGCTGCTCTGGCTGGTGTCTACCCGCCAGGGATCAAGATTGCAGCGGGGTGGTGGCGAGCAGGGCGCGGTACTGCGATTGGTGTCTTGGTTGGCGCCCTCACGATTGGGTCGGCGATGCCAAACCTGCTTCGCGCGATCGCTCCGATCGAGAAATGGCGGACAATCATTCTCGCTGCAGCGGCGTGCGCTCTTGTCTCCTCTGTGTTGTTTGCTCGCGCCGTTCGAGACGGGCCATTTCAGGCCGCATCAGCGCCATTCAGCCCGCGGGCACTTTCCACTGTAGTGCGCAACCGTTGGGTCGCCCTGGCTACCGCGGGCTATCTCGGACATATGTGGGAGCTCTACGCAATGTGGAGCTCAATCGGAGCGTTTTGGACGTATGTGATAGCGCCACGTGCGATGGCCCCAACTCTGGCACCGCTTTTCGCCTTCGCTACTATCGCCTCGGGAGCATTCGGTTGCGTGTTCGGGGGATTGGCCGCTGATCGAGTCGGCAGGCCGGTTGTGACGATCGTCGCGATGGCAATTAGCGCGACGTGCGCGCTTGCGATTGGCTTCCTCACGACGGCGCCGCTCGTTGTCGTGACGATCGTTGCCATCGTTTGGGGGATTTCCATCGTCGCCGATTCAGCACAGTTCTCTGCGGCGATTACGGAGTTCGCACCTAGCCAGTACGTGGGAACTGCTGTCACTCTCCAAACTTGTCTGGGATTTCTGTTGACGATCGTCACCATCCGGCTGGTGCCGGTTTGGGTTCGCTGGTGGGGTTGGGAGCTGGCGTACGCGCCGCTGGCCATCGGTCCCGCAGTTGGGATTGTTGCGATGTGGTCGTTGTGGCGTGGGCGGTCTCGCGTTCCTCGTGAGTCTTTCGTCACTCCACGTGACTAGCCGTTGCCGGTAGCGAGTGCGACACCTTATTCATCGCCATGGCTCGTGCTTCCGGTTCTTCCGCCATAGAAAGGCGGGCATCCTTTCGCCGCTCTCGGTGGCGGCCGTGGCTCTTGCTGTTGGGTGTCAGTGTCGCGTGGAAGGTCGTTGTGTTGACGGTGGGGGCCGCGGTGCCGCGCTGGCTGATCGACGACGGGCTTGACCACATTCCTGCCGCAATGCAGCCCTACGCAAACCAGGCACGAGCCACTGCGCTGTCACTGTGGGACCGCCCCATTGAGCGTACCGGCATCGTCCGTCTGGTCCGTGTCGTCAGTGTGGATTCTGTCGTGACCGGTGACGCCGGCGATTGCGGTGGCAAGACCGCTCGAGTTCGTGCATACACGTTCTTCGCGATTCCGTATTCTGAGGTTCGGACCATATGTGATCGGGGGATCGTGGAGTACCGAGTGTTCCGCCGTCACCACTAGATGATCGAGGCCCTGCGACGCAGCGCACTGCGTGCCAGCGGCGTACTCATCCGGTGGATCATCTTGGTAGCCGCCGTCGCCGCGTTGGTGGCGACGATGACGGCCATCGTAGGCTACGACCCCTGGGTCGCACTCGGATCGCTCTGGCATGGGTCGTTAGGCACGCAATACGCCGTGCTGTCGGCTACGCTCGTCCGCGCGACACCGCTCATGCTCACCGGGCTGGCAGTGACGCTCGCGTTCACGGCGGGTCTCATGAACATCGGAGCAGAAGGGCAGCTGCTCGCCGGCGCGACCGCCGCAGTTGCCGTTGGACTGGCGACCGGCCAATCTGCCTCGCGTCTGGTGACGGTCCCGCTCGAACTTGTGCTGGGCGGCTTGGCCGGCGCGCTGTGGGCGTTCATCCCTGCCTGGTGGCGTCAGCGCTTCGGCGTGCTCGAGGTCATCAGCACGATCATGATGAATTTCGTCGCGCTTTATCTCGTAGGCTATCTCGTGCGCGGACCGCTACAGGAGCCGCTTCACATCTATCCTCAGAGCGAGGGATTGCCGGCAGCGGCACGACTTCCGTTACTCGCCGCCGGGATGCGCCTCCATTGGGGTTTCCCCATCGCCGTTCTTTGCTCCCTGGCGCTTTGGTGGGCTTTGCGTTTTACCGCGGCGGGTTTCCGCATCCGCGTGCTGGGTATGAATCCCGATGCCGCCGTCAGCGCGGCGCAGATCGACGTCAGGCGGACGGCCATGCGAGCTTTTCTCGCCAGCGGGGCGCTTGCGGGGCTTGCGGGCGCGATCGAGGTCACCGGAGTGACCTATTCGCTCTATGAAAACCTATCTCCGGGCTACGGGTACACCGCCATCGCCGTCGCTCTTGTCGGAGCGCTCAACCCGTTACTGACGGCCGTGAGCAGCATCCTGTTCGGTGCACTGGAGGCAGGGGCTGCCGCGATGCAGCGCGACGCGGGTGTACCGTCTGTTCTCGCTTCCGTTGTTGAAGCATCGATCATTTTGCTGCTCCTCGCGTTCCGCGAACTCCGCGTGCCGGGATCGGTGCTGCGTCGGTTACGGGCGTGGCGTCCTACGGCCTCCGATCGCGCTTCGGCCACTGGCGACTCTATGTCAGGTCGGTCGTGACGGACGCGATCAGCTCGTTTCTCGAAGCGACGATGCGCACCGCGACGCCACTTGCGCTTGCGGCGTTAGGCGAGACCATCGTCGAACGGGCTGGCATCGTCAACATCGGCCTCGAGGGCGTCATCATCGCTGGCTCGTTCGGCGCAGCGGCAACGGCAGGGGTGGTGGGCATTTCAGGTGCGTTTACCGCGGCGGTCATGGCGGGACTGGCCTGCACGGCACTACTCGGAATCCTGATTATTACGCTGCGCGCCGAGCAGATCGTCGCGGGTACCGCGCTTACGCTGCTTGCCTTGGGGGTAACTGGTCTTCTGTACCGAACAATATTCGGAACGACCGGGGTCGCGCTTACGATCCCGACAGCCAAGCCCTTGGTGATTCCGGTCCTGTCCTCTGCACCGGTAGTCGGCCGCGCGGTGTTCGCACAACCAGCTACGACCTATGCCGTATATGTGCTCGTGCCACTGGTCGCATGGTGGGTGTCACGAACGCGCGCAGGATTGTCGCTTCGCGCAGTCGGCGAGAGTCCTGCGGCGGCTGTCGCGGCCGGCGTTTCGCCTGATCGAATCCGTTGGCTCGCGTTGATGTTCGGTGGAGCGTTAGGCGGCCTCAGTGGCGGCTGTCTCGTTCTGGCGCAAGTCGGTACCTTCGCGGAAGGGATGTCTGCTGGCCGAGGGTTCATTGCGATCGCAATCGTTGCGCTTGGCCGTTGGGCTCCCTTGCGTGTCGCGCTCGCCGCGTTGCTCTTTGGCGCCGCGAGTGCCCTCCAGTTCGCCTTCCAGTCACTTGGCTGGAACCTGCCCTACCAGCTTTTTCTGGCACTGCCTTACCTACTCACACTCGTCGCCCTCGCCGGTATCGCCGGGCGGCACGCTCCGCCGGCTGCACTCGGTCGCGGTTGGGTTCGCAGTTCCTGATCGAGTTGACCGATGCATGAACGGAGCTAACGAGGCAGCAAAGGCGTCGCTCGCGTGACTGCACGCATATCATCCTCGATAATGAACGCCATTGTGTCGAGGATGCTCGAGATTGCCGGGACGACGTTCGCGCCGCCACGTGCTCTCGCTCGGATCGGCGAATACCAGTGTATCGTCGCTGATGTGGGCATCGACTTCGATGGATATACGATCGTTGTACTCTCCGACTTCCACCATCGGCACCCGTTCACTGAACTCCGCTGGCTTCGTCATGCGGTGGAGAGTGCGAATGCCGTATCGCCGGATCTCGTAGCATTGCTCGGCGACTATGCATCATCCTTCAAACAGACGCCGATCACGTCACGGCGCTGGTATGCTCGAGCACTACCCGCCATGGCCAGCGAACTTCGTCGACTGCGCGCACGCGATGGTGTCGTCGCCGTGTTAGGCAACCATGACTATTACGCGGATGCGGGCCTTGTA
>JAJKIV010000162.1 GCA_021154285.1 Gemmatimonas sp.
AGGCCTAACGCGCCGAAGCTGCGCCCCTCCGCTTCCAGCGGGACCGAGATCGACACGGGATAGCTCAGCGGCCGCCCCTCGTCCATTCCCGGGTAGAGACGCTCACGCTCGCGTGGCGTCTCCAACACGACGAGCTCGCCCGAGCGTACCGCGTCGGCAATCGGAACTGGGGTGTCTACGGGGAACCGCCGCCATCGCTCGATCGTCGCGCGGTCGTACCCTCGCGCTTCCACCACCTCGAGCGTCGTCCCCGCGGGATCGATGAGCACGAGCACCGCGGCGTCCGCGCCGACGGCGGCGATGCCCTCGCGTACGGACGCGGTCGCCACATCGTTAGGCGTCAGCGCCGACGCCAGCGCGGCGCTCAGCGCCTGAAGCCGGGCCGTCCGGCTGGCGGCACGCTCCGCGGCGTCCTGCGCGCGCTTTGCCTCCGCGACGAGTCGCGCGTTCTCCACCGCCAACGATGCACGGCGCCCGATCTCCTCGGCCACGAGGAGGTCGTCCGGGGTGAACGGCCGGCGCCCCGATCCGAACGCGGCAACGCCGAACACTCCCTCGCGCGTTTGCAGCGGCACCATCATCGCGGAGCGCATGCCGATCGTCCGACCGAGACGTGCGTGCTCCGCGTCGCGCATGGCCGCACCGATGAACGCGTCGTCGAGCTGCGCGTAGAGCTGCGGGCGGCCCGTCGCCAGCGCGTCACGACCGAGTGAAGGATGCTTCGGATCCGGTGGATATCGTTCGGCGAGCTCGCGCATGACGGCGAGCTTCTCGGGTTCCGCGTGCGCCATGGCCGCCCGACGGACCTTGCCGTTCACGTCGAGGACATCGACGATCGCCCAGTCCGCGAGGTCGCCGACCGCTGCAGCGGCGAGTTGTTGCAGCGCTCCATCCTCATCGGCCGTGACGAGCAGCTCGGCGCCGAGCTTCGCGAGCAGGTGCTGGCGTGCTTCCGCATGTTTCCGATCGGTGATGTCGAGAGCCGTCCCGATCAGCTGCGCCGCACGTCGCGTCCCGCCTTCTGTCGCGAAGTGCATTCGGGCGAGCGCGAGGATCCAACGCTCGGTGCCATCGGGACGCTCGATTCGATACTCGCCCTGAAAGCGGCCGTCGCCGTTCGGGTCGGCGGCACTCATCAGACCTTCGTTGAGCCGGTCCCGATCGTCGGGATGGATGCGCGATTCGATGATGCTCGCGCGCGATCGCGCGTTCTCGTCGCTGAGCCCGAGGAGCTCACGCACGCGATCGTCGAACGAGGCGACGTCGGTCTGGACGTCCCACGCCCATGTCCCAAGTCGCGCCGCGTCGACGGCAAGACGATACCGTGCTTCGCTCGCGGCCAGCGCGTCGCGCTTCACGGTGCCGGACGTCTGCTCCGTCGCACCCGAGCGCTCTGCGTACGATCCCTCGTCGCCGTTGTCGGGCGGCGAGCGATCGCTACCAGTTTGTTCGGGCATTTCTGTCTGGAAAGCCATTAACAGAGCGAATCAGAGCAAGATGCGGGCACAAACGCGCTATTCCCGATGCCCTACGATTGTTCCAAGCAACACCGTCTGCTCTACGAACGGAGTCGGTCGAGAAAGGGCGCCAAGCATCCACGCCGCCACGTCCGACCGCCGTACGATCGAGAATAGCCCATAGCGGTCCACCTTGCCCGCCAGCCCGGTGGGAGGGCCGTTCATCAGCGTCACTGGGCGCACCGCGAGCCAGTCCAGCCGACTCGCCGAAAGTTGTCGTTCCATCTCGGCCAGGTCCCGATAGGCGACCCCGACGTTCCCGGCGCCTGCCATCCACCGAATCACGCCACTGCACTGCGTGATGCTCTCGGCTACACCGCCCGCGCTGATGGCGACGACGCGTCGCACGCCGGCGCCAGGCATGGCGGACACCAGCACTCCGGCAACCCCCGCCATGAGATCCGGCGGCGACAAGAACGCCGACCACGGCGCCTTGCCGGCCCGGCGGATTCCGAGGCAGCAGGCGACCGCGTCCTGACCGTCCATCGCCGCCGCGAGCGTTGACCCGTCGAGAACGTCGCCGCGCACGACGCGCACGCTCGGCGGCGCCACGAACTTGGCGCCCGGCCTCACGAGCGCCGTCACCTCGTGACCCGCCTGCACCGCCATGCGCGTCAGCCAGCCTCCTGTAGCGCCTGACGCGCCAAGCACGAGCAATTTCATCCGGACAAGTTTAGTGACATGACGCTGCTCAGACTGGCCGAGCGCGGCCTGTACTGTGAGGCGGGCGATTTCTACATCGACCCGTGGCAACCAGTGGAGCGCGCGGTCATCACGCACGCACATGGTGACCACGCCCGATGGGGCTCGGAGCGCTATCTCAGCTCCCGCGAAGCCGCCGGGGTGCTCCGCACTCGCCTGGGATCAGGTGCCACGATCCGCGCCGTCGATTATGGCGAAGCCATCGACGTCAACGGTGTACGCGTCTCACTCCACCCCGCGGGGCATATTCTCGGATCCGCGCAGGTGCGCGTCGAGCATCGCGGCGAGGTGTGGGTCGCGTCCGGCGATTACAAGACGCAGCCCGACCCTACGTGCACGCCGTTCGAGCTCGTGCGATGTCACACGTTCATCACCGAAAGCACGTTCGGGTTGCCCATCTACAGATGGCCGCCGGACTCGGAGGTCTTCGATGCGATCCGCGCTTGGTGGCGATCCAACCGCGATCACGGCCGGGCGTCGCTGCTATTCGGCTACGCGCTGGGCAAAGCCCAGCGGTTGCTCGCCGGCCTCGCGGATGCTGACGTGGGGCCGGTCTACACGCACGGAGCGGTCGAGCGTCTCAACCGGGATTATCGCCACGCCGGCGTTCGGCTCGCGGATACGCAGTACGCGAGCGGGATGCCTCGCGGACACGACTTTGCCGGGAGTCTCATTGTCGCGCCGCCATCGGCCGCCGGGAGTCTGTGGGTCAGGCGATTCGGCGCGATCTCGACCGGGTTCGCGTCGGGATGGATGCGAGTGCGCGGTGCGCGGCGCCGGCGCGCGGTCGATCGCGGCTTCGTGCTCTCCGATCACGTCGACTGGCCGTCGCTGCTGGCCACGGTCGAGGCCACGGGAGCCGAGCGCGTGTGGGTCACTCACGGCACGAGGGAGCCACTCGTTAGGTGGCTCTCGGAGCGCGGGATCGAGGCCCGAGTGGTGGCGAGCCAGTGGAAGGGCGAAGAGGACACCGACCCTGTAGAGGTCCCGGGCGAGGAGATCACGGCGTGAGGCGGTTCGCGTTGCTGTTCGCGGCGATCGACGAGACGACGCGGACGAACGAAAAGGTCGACGCGATGGCCGAGTACTTTCGTTCAGCCGATCCGGCGGACGCTGCGTGGGCCGTCTGGTTCCTGAGCGGCGGTCGCCCGAAGCGCCTCATTCCCGTTAGGCGTCTCGCGGGCTGGGCCATGGAGGAGGCTGACGTTCCGGAGTGGCTGTTCAGCGAGTGCTATGACGCCGTGGGCGACCTGGCCGAAGCGATGTCGCTGCTGCTGCCCGACCGCGAGACCACGACGGATCTCGCGCTGCACCAGTGGATCACGGAACGCCTGCTTCCACTGGGCACCAAAGGCGAGGAGGATCAGCGCGCGAGTGTCGTGCAATGTTGGCGCGAGCTGGGCGGGACGGAGCGCTTCATCTGGAACAAGCTGATCACCGGTGGCTTTCGCGTTGGCGTGTCCCAACAGCTCGTCGTCCGGGCGCTCGCGAAGGCGACGGGTGTGGCCGAGGGCGTGATTGCGCACCGGTTGAGTGGTACCTGGGTGCCGCGCGCCGAGTCGTTCACGTCGCTCTCTGCCAGCGAGACGTCGGACGCGGACGTGTCGCGCCCGTACCCGTTCTTTCTCGCTTATCCGCTCGAGGAGGAAATCGAGGCGCTGGGCTCTCCCGCGGAATGGCAGGCGGAATGGAAGTGGGATGGCATCCGGGCGCAGGTCATTCGGCGCGATGGCCGAACGTTCATCTGGTCACGTGGCGAGGAGCTGGTGACGGAGCGCTTTCCGGAGATCGCTGGCGCAGCGGATTTCCTTCCCGACGGCACAGTGCTCGATGGCGAGATCATGCCGTGGAAGGACGGGGCGCCGCTTCCCTTTGCGCAGCTACAGCGCAGGATCGGTCGCAAGTCGTTAGGTGGATCGATTCTGAGTGATGTGCCGGTGGTACTCGTGGCGTACGACCTGCTGGAGCTGGAGGGCTGTGACATCCGGAACGAACCACTGGCCCGTCGTCGCGCCATGTTGAATGAGGTGATCACGGCGTCGAGGAGCACGGCATTCCTTCCGTCTCCGATTGTACCGCTCGCGAGCTGGGCAGATGCGCAGGCGGCGTACGCGGGCGCGCGCGAGCGATCCGCGGAAGGGCTCATGCTCAAACGGAGCGATAGCGCGTACGGCGTGGGACGGCGGAAGGGTGGGTGGTGGAAGTGGAAGGTGCAGCCATTCACGGTGGACGCCGTGATGATCTATGCCCAGGCAGGCCACGGCCGTCGCGCGTCGCTCCACACCGACTACACGTTTGCCGTCTGGGACGACGGGGTGCTGGTACCGTTCGCGAAGGCATACTCGGGCCTCACGGACGACGAGATCCGCGACCTCGATCGGTGGATCCGCGCCAACACGGTCGAGAAGTTCGGGCCCGTTAGGCACGTGAAGCCGGTGCACGTCTTCGAGCTCGGCTTCGAGGGGATCCAGGCATCTGCGCGGCACAAGTCCGGCGTCGCCGTTCGGTTTCCGCGCATTCTCCGGTGGCGTACGGACAAGCGCGCCGAGGATGCCGACACGCTCGCCACGCTGCGTGCGTTCTTATGATGCATATGGGGTCAGCGTCGTATTTCATCGTTTCATTGCCGCGGCAATGAAACGATGAAATACGACGCTGACCCCATTGATGCCGTTGGTCGCTGGTTCGAATCCCGCGGCTGGACGCCGTTCGCCTTCCAGCGCGAGGTGTGGGACGCCTATCGCGCGGGCGAGAGCGGGCTCGTTCACGCGGCAACCGGAACGGGGAAGACGCTCGCCGCGTGGGGTGGTCCGCTGCTGGAGTGGATGAGCAGTGCCACGTCGCAACCTCAACAACCTCGACGCGACCGGACGCCAACGCTTCGTGTCCTCTGGATCACTCCACTGCGCGCACTCGCGTCCGACACCGAGGAAGCGCTCCGTCAACCACTCGAGGATCTCGAGATTCCGTGGTCGCTCGAGTCCCGAACCGGCGACACGTCCGCCGCGCTTCGCGCCCGACAGCGCCGCCGACTTCCGACCGCGCTCATCACGACACCCGAATCGCTCTCGCTCCTGCTTACACGCAGCGACGCGGCCGGGATCTTCGCGGACCTGCGACTCGTCGTCGTCGACGAATGGCATGAGCTCATGGGCACGAAGCGCGGCGTGCTCGTGGAGCTCGCGCTTGCCCGCCTCCGGTTCCACCAACCCGACGTCCGCATGTGGGGACTCTCCGCCACCATCGGCAACCTCGCCGACGCCGCCGACGCCCTCCTAGGCGTTAGGCAGCGCAGGCCCCCGCGCATCGTTCGCGGCGTCGACCCCAAGGACGTCGTAATCGACGCGTTGATCCCGCCCGTCATCGAACGCTTCCCCTGGGCCGGACACCTCGGCACACCCATGGTACCACAGGTCGTCGCCGCGCTCGAGGAGGCCGCGAGCGCCATTGTGTTCACGAACACGAGGTCGCAGACGGAGGTGTGGTACCAGGCCATTCTCGCCGCGCGGCCGGATTGGGCCGGGACGATCGCGCTGCATCACGGGTCGTTGGACCGGAAGCGACGCGAGTGGGTCGAGAACGGGCTGCGCACTGGCAAGCTCCGATGCGTCGTCGCGACGTCGTCGCTGGACCTGGGCGTGGACTTCTCGCCCGTCGATCGCGTGCTGCAGGTCGGGAGCCCGAAAGGCGTCGCGCGACTCCTTCAGCGGGCGGGGCGAAGCGGACACCGTCCCGGCGCCACGAGTCGCGTCACCTGCGCGCCGACGAACGCGCTGGAGCTCGTCGAAGTCGCCGCGGCGCGTGACGGGGTCGAGCAGGGCTTGCTCGAGGCGCGATTGCCAGTCGAGCGTCCGCTCGACGTGCTCGCGCAGCACATCGTTACCGTCGCGCTGGGTGGCGGCTTCGTCGCGGACCAGTTGTTAGGCGAGGTGCGATCCACCCGTGCGTACGCAGGGCTGAGCGATGCCGAGTGGGCATGGGTCCTCGAGTTTCTGACGTGTGGTGGCGACGCGCTGCGCGCATATCCGGAGTACGCCCGGATCACGCTCGTCGGCGATCGGTACGTCGTCACGAACGACGAGATCGCGCGCCGTCACCGCATGTCGATCGGCACGATCGTCGGGGACGCTCAGATCGGCGTCGCCTACCTGCGCGGTGACTCGCTTGGGTCAGTGGAGGAATCGTTCGTGGCGCGCCTCAAGCCGGGCGATCGATTCGTATTCGCGGGCACGCCCCTCGAGTTCGTGCGCGTCCGGGACATGAAGGCCTGGGTACGGCGCGCGCCTAACAGCAAAGGCGCCGTCCCTCGCTGGGCGGGTAGTCGACTGCCCATGTCGGGCCAGCTCGCGGAGCTGCTGCGTGCCCGGTTCGGCGAAGCAGGACGCGGCGTCGTGCGCGGCCCGGAGATGGCGGCACTCCAGCCCTTGTTTGCCGTGCAGCGAAAGTGGTCGCACATCCCGGCGCCTGATGAGTTGCTCATCGAGCAGGTGAAGACCCGTGAGGGGTGGCACCTGTTCGTGTACCCGTTCGAGGGGCGGCTCGTTCACGAGGGACTATCCGCGTTATGCGCATACCGACTCGCGCGCCACGCCCCGATCACGTTCTCCATGGCGTCGAACGACTACGGTTTCGAGCTCGTGTCGCCCACCGAGCCGCCGCTTACGGCCGCGCTCGAGGCATCGCTCTTCAGCCCCGACAAGCTCGTCGAGGATATTCAGGCCGCGCTCAACGCGACGGAGATGGCACGGCGACAGTTCCGCGAGCTGGCACGGGTCGCGGGACTGGTGTTTCCGGGGTTTCCGAGGGCAGGGAAGACCGCGCGTCAGCTGCAGATGTCGAGTAGTCTCTTCTTCGACGTCTTACGACAGTACGATCCGGGCAACCTGCTGCTGTCCCAGGCCGCGCGCGAGGTGCTCGAGCGACAGCTGGAGAGCACGAGACTCGGCGCGACGTTGCGCCGTCTGGTGAAATCCACAGTGGTCGTTAGGCACCCGAAGCGGGTTACGCCGTTCGGATTCCCACTCGTGGTGGATCGCAATCGCGAGAAAGTGTCGTCGGAGGCGCTGGCCGATCGGATTCGCCGCATGCAGCTCGCGCTGGAGAAAGCCGCCGGATGAGCGCGCCGGCCCCCGCGCACGACGTCGTGGCGGACGTCGCCGGCGAGCGCGTCACGTTGCTGACCGAGCGTGCCGCGTACTGGGAGCGCACGCGAACGCTGCTCGTCGCCGACCCGCACTTCGGCAAGGCCGCTGCGTTTCGCGCGGCTGGAGTTCCAGTGCCGCGTGGGACGACCACGGGTTCGCTCACGCGACTCGACGCCGCGCTCGCCCGCACCGGCGCAGCGCGTATCGTCTTCCTCGGCGATTTCCTCCACGCGCGCGAAGGCCGCGAGGCGGAGACGACACGCGTCGTGGGCGAGTGGCGGAGCCGCAATGCGTCGATCGACATGCTCCTCGTGCGCGGCAACCATGACAAGCGCGCGGGCGATCCTGGTCCGGAGATCGATATCCGGTGTGTGGATGGTCCGATCGCCGAGGCTCCGTTCGTCTTCACGCACAAACCCGCGGTGTCGGACGAGGGTTATGTCATTTGCGGCCATGTGCACCCCGCCGCACGCCTAACGGGGCTTGGTCGAGAGAGCCTACGGCTGCCGTGCTTCTGGGCTCGGCCGCGGACGATGGTGCTGCCGGCGTTCGGTGAGTTCACCGGCGTCGCCGAGGTCGACGTGGAGCCGGGCGATCGAGTCTGGGTGATCGCGGACGGTTCGGTGGTAGGGGTTTCAAGGGCTCTGACCCCTTGAACCGGCCGGTTCAAGGGGTCAGAGCCCTTGAAACCCCTTGCAATCCGCTGAACCCCACGGATCATCTAGCAGTCGCAGCTTGCCGTCCACCGCAAACCTCCTCGTCGGTGATCTCGATGGCCAGTCGCGCTTCCGGTGGAACAAATTTCCCGCAGCACGAAATACCCGCATGACCTGCGGCAGAACTTGATCAGCGGATGCGTACGCGCGCAGTTCGTCGTGGATACCGCCGGCCGAGCCGAGATGAAGTCGTTTCACATCCTCATGGCGAGCCACCCCGGGTTCGCTCACGCTGTGCGCACCGGAGTGGCCACGGTGCACTTCAGGCCAGCGGAGCTTCACGCGCACAAGGTCCGCCAACTGGTGGAGCAGCCGTTCACCTTTACGATAGAGCCCGAGACGGAGATCCCGGTGGAATCGATCGGCCGCCGGTCGCAACCGTCCGTCCCATCCTCACCGCTGCCGCCGCCGCTTCCGAGCATGTGCCCCAAGATCGATCAGTAGCATCAGAACACGAACGGGATGAGCCGCTTCGTGCGCCGAGCGTACGCGTCGTACCCGCTGTCTCCCTGATACTCGGCGCGGAGGTAATGCTCCTCCGAACGAATCCGCACCGCCGTCATGACCGTGGCCAACGCCACCAGTCCGAGACTGATCGGCTCGAGTGGGTGACTCAGCACGCCAGCCCAAAGGAACAGCAGCACCGCCGCATAGATCGGGTGTCGCCAATACCGATACGGCCCCCACGTGACGAGCCCGCCCGAGGTCGGGTTGGCCGCAGCGTGGAAGCTCCGTCGCCCGAACGTCACGCGCGCCCAGAGCATCAGCAGCACTGCGACGACCTGGAACGCGATGGAAATCGGACCCGCGCCGAGCAGCTCGCCTCGCCGGAGCAACAGCACCACCGCGACGACGAGAACCAACACAGCGACAATCGAAGCCGTTCGCGCGTTCATGACGGATCAAAGGGGTCAGAGTCGTTTGGAAGATCAAGGGCTCTGACCCCTTGATCGGGCCGGTTCAAGGGGTCAGAGCCCTTGATCCGAGAGATCTCCAATTCAAACGACTCTGACCCCTTTGATCCAGACTGGACTGGTCTAGCGCGCGACCACCACCGCCGCGGACGACCGCACCCAGCGCGGACGCCAATTGGAATCCACGCTGTTCGTCAGCCGAACCAGCCCGGTACCGTCCGGCTTCATCGTATAGATATCCGACATCGGATTCTGGTGGCTCGAGGAGAACGCGATCGACTCACCATCCGGTGACCACGACGGGTACGACTGCACTGCGTCCATCTGGAGCCGCGACACCGCCTGCGTGCTCAGCGTGACGATCGCGATGTCCGAGTCGTTGGCCGAGATTCGTCGAAACGCGAGCTTCGATCCGTCCGGCGACCAGCTCGGCTCCATGTCGATCACGTCCGTCCCCGCAGTCGCCGGGAGCACTCGACGCTTGTCGCTTCCGTCCGCGCGCATCGTCCAGAGCTTCACGTGGGCGTAGGTGTCGATGTCGCTGGAGTACGCGATGCGGCTCCCATCGGGCGACCATGCCGGGCTGTGCTCAGTGCTGATCGCCGGAAGGAAGTCGTTCGTCAGGTTCGTCTGCCCCGTGCCGTTCGCGCCCATCACCCAGATGTCGCTGTGTCCCGAGCGCATGCTCCGGAACGCGATCCGCGTCCCATCGGGCGACCACACGGGCTGGTCGTCCATCCCGTCGGAATTCGTTAGGCGGATCACGTTCGTGCCATCGATCGACGCGACGTAGATCTCTCCGTCCAATTGGCTGCTGCCCTCCGGGTACCACGCGAACGTGAACGCGATTCGCCTCCCGTCGGGCGATGGCGTCGCATCGCGTGCGTAGGAACCCGGAAACGCCGCGAGGAGCGGAATTTTCAAGGACACGCCGCTGCTCGGCGTCAGCCGCCGAATCTCTCCGAGCCCGTTGAAAGCACGCCGCTCGAACACGAGATCGTACTGCTCCGCGGGCTCCGGCGTCGTGACCGTCACGCTTGTCGTCGACCACTTGCCTTCGATCGTTGCCCTGATGTCGGCGTAGCCCGGTGCGACCGCCTGGACCAATCCGGTTGCCGACACCGTCGCCACGGAAGGCGCGTCGCTCGACCACTCGACGGTGCGTCCCTCGAGAACGTTGCCGCCAGCGTCGAGCGCCACTGCCGTCAATTGCCGCGTTGCACCCGGCGCGAGCGCCGTGGTCCGCGGCGTTAGGCGAACGCTCGCTGCCGGCACCGGTAACACCGTGACGTCAGCCTGACCGGTCTTCGCGTCCACCGTGGCCGACACGGTGACCGTTCCTTCCGCGACGGCCGTCACCAGGCCCGCCGCCGAAACCGTCGCGACCGACGCGTTGCTGGTCGCCCACCCAACCGCACGACCGGCAATCACGTTGCCGTCCACATCCTTCGCCGTGGCCGTGAGCGTCGCGGTACGGCCGACGATGAGCTCTCTGGCCGTGGGCGTCACCGCGACCGTCGCGACCGGTCGCCCCACCGGGTCCGACGGGTCCGAGGAATCCGAGCAGGCAATCAGCGAGGCGATGATCGCCGTGTAGGCCACGACATGCGCTGCCTTCAGGTACCGTATGGTGCGTGACATGAGTGAGTCCTGTTTCGAGTAGTCCGACTGGCCGGCGCCGTGACTCGTCGCGCCTCGCCCGGTCGCACAGGAAACTGGATCCCGCCGCTTAGTGGCTACATACGGTCACGACCGTGCCTTGGCCCTGCGCTTTTAAGCGCCGCATTAAGCGCCATCGAAGAGGGTCCCCGCGGCAAATGACGGGAGCAAACTCTTAGCTCCGGCGCCTTGTCAAAGCTGAAGTCTTCATCCGACCGTCATGGCCAATCTCAGGGTTGCACTTCGCACGCTCTTCAAGACGCCGTTCGTCACCGCCGTTGCGGTGTTGTCGCTCG
>JAJKIV010000163.1 GCA_021154285.1 Gemmatimonas sp.
CCGACAATGATTCCGAGAATTGCACCGGGGGTCATGATTTGCCAGTAATACGCCGGTTGGCCCGCCGCCGCCTGGAGAAGCGACACGCAGAACGCCAACGCGAGTCCCACCGCCATGCCGAACACGATCGCGAGCGGGAGTGAGCTCGTCTTTCGCGCGAACCAGCCGATCAAGAGACCCGTGATCAGGCCCTTCACCGTCGAGCCGATCACGATCCCAACGATGCCGGCGCGCACGTTAGGGTCGTCACCCGCCGACACGAGGGCGGAAAGGCCATCCGGGATTCCGAGAAGGCCGCCGAGGAGCATACCGAATACGGGCTTTTTCATAGTTCGCGTGGCGTGGTGAAAGGGAATTGGGAATCGGGAATCCAGGCTCCCCATTCCATTCAACGCGGACGTACAGTCCTTTAACGGCCGAACACGGCGAGAAACGTCAGGCGCATGAGCAGGTACGCGAGCACCAACAGAATCGGCGTGCTGTGGCGCAGCGCGAGGCGCCGGGCGCGCTCGAAGAGGTTCTCGTTGTACGCCGTCACCCGGTCTCCGGCGCGGAACGCGGCGACGTCGTGGGCAAGCGCAGTCACATCGGAATAGCGATCGCGTGGGTCCGGCGACATGGCTCGACGAATGATCGCGCGGAGCGGGCGCGGAACGTCTCCCGCTCCATCCGAATGCGTGCTCTCCGGGTTACCGGTACAGAGATCGCGCAGCAGCGCGCCGATCGCGTACACGTCCGCGCGCGCGTCCACCAGCGACGGATCGCCCGCAGCCTGCTCGGGCGCCATGTAGCCCGGCGTCCCCAGCACGACGCCATGTCCCGTCGTCGGCTCCGCGTGTTCATCAGTGCCGGCCACGGAACCGACACCTAACGACACCGTGGTGTCACCCACGATCTTCGCGACGCCCCAGTCCATCACGAGGACCTCGCCGAACGCCCCTACCATCACGTTCTGGGGCTTGAGGTCCCGGTGAACGACGCCGTGCGCGTGCGCGAACGCCACGGCCTCGCACACGCGCTCCACAATCGTCAGCCGCTCGGGCAGACTGACGCCGGGCAGTTCGTGGAGTGGAGCGCCGCGTACGAGCTTCATCGCGTAGAACACGCGGCCGTCCGCCAGCGTGCCAACGTCGTGGATCGGTACGATCCCCGGATGCTCGAGCAGGGCCAGCGTGCGGGCTTCCCGCATCATACGGGCGGCAATATCCGGCGCACCCTCGGGAAGCCGAACGACCTTGAGCGCGATTTCCCGACCCAGCTCGCGATCACGCGCGCGGTAAACCGTCCCCATGCCGCCCTGGCCGATGCGACCCACGATCTCGTACTTCGTGCCCGTGAGATCGGGCGCCTCGGCGGCATCGCGCAGCCGACGCAGCGCAGCGTCCGACAACGCGCTCATGCGGGCCGTGACGTTGGATCCGCGCCAAGGAGCTCGCGTGCCTCGAGGCGGAACTCCTCGTCGGTCGCGCAGAGCGACCGAAGACGCTCGAGCAGGAGACGGCGCAGCTCGCGACGCGCGAACGCCAGGTAGTTCGTCACCTGCGTGACCGGAATCGCGAGCTCGGAGGCGAGTTGCGCGTACGTCGGCCGAACGTCGGCGTTGTCGTCCAGATCATACCGCTGAAACACGGCGAACTGCTTCGTCTTGCCGGCGGCTTCGCACGATGCGCGCAGTGCGCCGACGGCGTCGGAGAAGAGACCGCGGACCCACTCCTGACGAAAAAGATCGTCCTCGTCATGGTCCGCGTGACTTGCCGCACCGGCGCCGTGCGCCGCAGGGTGAGTGGAGAGCTCGTGCTCCGCGGCGGCGAAGTCCAAAGGGACGAACGACACATCGCCCCCCCGCTTGAGGCGCCCGCGAGCCTTGATCTCGTTCGCCACGAAGCCGTCGAGGCACAGGCGAAGGAAAGTACGAAAGCGCGCCCGCGCCGGCTCGAAGCGCCCGAGTGACCCCTTCTCGAACGCGCGGGCGAAGAACTCCTGCGTCAGGTCAGCGGCGTCGTCACGGTCACGACGCCATTTGATCCGGACGTACTTGTACACCGGTCGCCAGTACGCCGACACGAGCGCGTCGAAGGCGACGCGACGCGCGTGAATGTCGGGACTCGCAATGCCGGCGACGACGGAGTGACGCGTGGCGGGGAACGATCCCACGGGCGAGGGACGGCGAGAGAAGCGAGGAGACGGAGAGGCGGAGCGACATCGTAGGGACCGAGACCGCGACGCGTCAATACGACGAGCACGCAACTGGTACAACCGGTTCGCGCCGCACGAGCCGCTGGCCAATCGTCGCGACAAAAGCGTCCCTCGAAACGCGTGTGGCCTCCGCCATCGGGCGCCCCGAGATCGCACTGAGGTCCCGTGTCAGCGACCGGGATGATGTGTAGCCAACCAGCCGCGCCGCCTCCGCCACACGGATGGTGCCTCCCGCGAGCAGGTGGAACGCGGCGTTCACGCGCGCGCACGCGAGCACGGTCCGCGCGGGGCAGAACCCTACGCGCGCGAGCCAACGGTCCAGCGACCGACGAGTCATTCGCGCGGCAACCGCCAGATCAGCAACCGATCGCACCTGCTCCGGGTGCGTGAATGCCGCCTGAATCGCCAAGGCGACGGGGAGGGGGAGCGCCTGAAGTGGCGCTTCGATCGCGCTCGCGACGCTGCCCCATCCGCCGGCGGCGACGGCACGATGAACCGCCAACGCGATCGCATCGAGGGAGTCGTCGACTCCACGAATGACGATCTCCGGCGCACCCGAACGAATGAGCGTCTGCACGACCCGGATGGCCGACGCTGTGACGGAGACGTACCCGATGACCGGGATATTGGGCGCGAGAGTCATCGCGTGGGTGAGTGCGTTCAGCCGACCAGGCGCACAGTGATCGCCGCCGGCGCACGGGTCGACGATCGCGACGTCACACCGCCGATGGTGCAGGTCCGACACGAGCGCACCCCACGTGCTGGCGTTGTGGACACAGTGCGGCGGTGGGAACGCGTGGTGGACGTGCGCGAGCGATTGCGGCGAGAGGTAGCAGCAGATGAACACGCGTGCACTCGGATTGGGCACGCAATGATACGCGGGTGTGTTCAGCTCACCGACATCGATTCATTGCACGGGCCGTCGAACGAGCGCACGCGAGCTGCCGCGCGGCCCCGGAGCGGATTCACCAGCGCGACTCCGGCTCGCGTCCGTCGTCTTCCTCGTCGTCCTCGAGGTCGTGGTCCGGCGTCCAGTTCACCGCGAAGTCATGCGGTTCGTCGATGGTTTCGCCGCCGCCATCCTCGGACTCCAGCGGTGCTTCCGCGTCGAGAATCCGTCGAGCTTCGTCGGCGTCCTCGCGGCGCACGGCGAGGCGCACTGGATACAGCAGCGCCATCGAGGGGATCATTCCGCCGGCGGTATCGCGCATGATGGCGGATGGAATGTTGTGTGCCTCGAGCACGAGGTGAGCCATCGTTGCCTCCACTTCGCTCGAGTATTTCCGAAGGACGATCACTGCGTCGTCGCTCACGCGAGGCCTCCCTGTCGTGGTCACGAACGGTCGTCCATGGGACGTCTCGAATGACGATAATCACCGTGCGCGCCGGTCGCGATGCAGGCGTGTGACGAAACACGAAGGGCCCGCTGCTAGCAGGCCGGGCCCCTGGCGCCGATCACGAGATCAGCGAGCCGTCAGTTGCGGGGCGCTGACGCGGTGAGGTCCGCTTCGGGACGAAGCTTCCGGTAGGCTTCGACGGCGTGCTGCATCGCGAGCAGGGCCGAGGCTTCGAGCTCGTATTCGACACCAAGCGATGTGAGCTTCGTCACGTCGTGTGCTCTGAACTCACCGGAGGCGCGGTCGCTCAGCGAGTGGCGACGATTGTATTCCCGGCACGCGAGCCAGAGGTTGTTGGCCTTGTGCCACCAGTCGTCGCGCCGTTCGCCGTTGACGCCCATGCACGACGACTCGTACGAGGCGGCGGCACTGGTGAGCTGTTCGTCGCTCGCGGCGACGAGCCGCAGCGCGGCGATCTGCTCGGTCTCGTCCGTGTTCATCTCGATCAGCCGTGCATAACGACGGTGCTGTCGGCAGCACTCGGCGGCGGACCGGAAGAGGACGTCGGCCCTGTCGCAAACCGTAGGATGGGAGCCGCTGGTGGCCGCGGGACTCGTGGAACGGCTCTGCTTCGTCTTCGGCATCGGGGGCGGTCGCGAAAGGGACTCGGTTGTGTAGACCGGGACGTTTGTGAGGGCGGCTGTCGAGATCGCGCCGCACCCACATGATAATCAGACGACACGTGCCCGCGCCGGGTCAATATATATTGTGGCGGACTCTACATTACTGGCGACTGGCGACCGCTGGGAACTGGGAACCGAGGCCCACTACCGGCAGGACGGCGATTCCTCGCCTCCGCGCCTTCGGCGCTGCGCTCGGAATGACACGCGCCGTTTTCCGTCGCCCGTCGCCCGTCGCCCGTCCCCGCCAGTCGCCAGTCGCCTACTTCAACTGCTCGTTGTGCTTGTAAACGAGGTCGTTGTAGGTCGCGTAGCCGCCGCGCGCGGCTTCCTCGGCGAACGAATCCACCGTCTGGAGCAGCTGGGTGCTGAAGTAGCCGGGGACACTCTGAGGGTGCGACCCGTAGAACCCGCCGCCGAAGTAGCTCCGGATGATGACGCTGTGCGCGTTGTAGGGGAGCGTCCGGACGCTCGCGGCGAAGGCGTCGAACGTGCCTTCCCGCATGAGATAGAACTCCACGTTCGACACATAGAGGACCGAGAGCTTCTCCCCGCGCTCGCTCATCACGCGGCCGATTTCCTGCAGCGCGTGAGGGCCCGCGAGGTTCCCGACGACGGGAATCACGAGGTTCCTTGCCTCCAGCGACTTGAGGTACTGGAAGTCCTCTTCGCTCGCGAGATAGTTCGCCTGCTTTCCGGTGAGATCCTTTTCCAGCAGCAGCTTCCGCAAGTTCGGGTAATACTCCCGAGGCGCCCGCCCGAGGCTCGTGAACTTGAGGTCGAGGCCCGCGTCGAAGAACGCCTGCTGGATGTGGCTGACGGTCTCGAGCTCCGCCGGCGTCACAGGGACGCCATAGCGTCGGAGCTTCGCGCGAACTGCGCCCCGCGTCGTCTCGAACTGGTCCGGGTCCGGCGCGCTCTTGTCGATGAAGTCGACGATCTCCGTGATGGGGCGGCGGTTCCACTTCGATACGTCGTTAGGCACCGCGCGTCCCGTCAGCAGCGCCAGGTACTCCACCCGGTTCCGCGACATCTCGAACAGTGCCTTGAAGAGCAAATGCTGGAGGAGGTTGTCGCGGCGGATGTCGACAATGAACGCGACGCGCGGCCGGACCTGTGCCATGTACGAGAAGTTCTGATCAGGCCCGACGCCTACGTACGCGCCGCCGGTGACGCCGATCCGGCGCATGGCGCCGAGCACATGCAGGTACGACGACTCGTTGGAGATGAGGTTGTCGGAATCGAAGTACCCGCCCGGCTCCGAGATGCGCGCCACGAGTGCGGCGAACGCCGAGTCGCTGAGGGCGGGCGCCGCGTCCTGCGCCGCGACGTACGTGATCGCACCCTCGGCGCGCTGTCGGGGTTCCGAGAGCGGTAGGAGCGCAAGCAGCGCGGCGGCAAGGAACGACTTCGTCAGCATGGAGCGGGCAATCGAGGGGGCGGCGTGAACGTGACCCAAGCGATTCCGAGTGCGAGCGTCATGCCGGCTGCGCTGCCGCACGCAGGTAGGCATCGAGAACGGTCCGGCCGAAGCAGGTGAGGATCACGCGCTGCAGGGTCGGATCGGATTGCAGGAACGATCGAACCTCGCCAACCGCGATCGAGGCGGCTTGCGCAACCGGGTATCCATAAACTCCGCAGCTGATCGCCGGGAATGCGATCGTCCGCACGTCATGCTGTGCCGCGAGGCGCAGCGATTCGCGGTACGCGGATGCGAGCAGCTCGGGCTCCCCGTGCGAGCCCCCTCGCCATACCGGTCCGACCGCGTGGATGACCCACCGAGCCGGCAGCCGATAGCCGTGAGTGATCTTCGCATGGCCCGTCTCGCAGCCGCCGAGCGTACGGCATTCCGCGAGCAGCTCCGGACCGGCCGCGCGATGAATGGCGCCATCGACGCCACCACCGCCGAGCAGCGAGTTATTCGCCGCGTTGACGATCGCGTCCACGGCAAGCGTCGTGATGTCGGCCTCGACGACTTCGATGCGGTTCATGCGGCCAGGATCATGTCGTTAGGCCTCGGCAGGCGACCGATCGCCGCGCCGCAGCAACAGGAGCGCGAGCAGGATCGCGCCGCACGTGACTCCGACGTCTGCGAGATTGAAAGTCCAGAAACGCCAGCCGCCGACGCCGATGTCGATGAAGTCCACGACGCCGCGGTACGTGCCGCCGGGCGTCCGGAACCGATCCATCACGTTCCCGATCGCACCGCCAGCCACGAGCGCGAGCGCTGCCGCCTGCAGCCGGTCCTGCGCCGGCGTCGATCGATACACGCTACCCAGCGCGACGAGCACACCGAGGGCGAGCACGGTGAAGCCCACCCGCGAGTGTTGGCCCAGCGAGAACGAGAACGCCGCGTCCGGGTTGTAGGCGAGCGTCAGGCGCACCACATCACCGACGACGGGATGCGGCATGTGCTCCGGCACGAGATGCTCCTCGGCCAGCCGCTTGGTCGTGCAGTCGGCGAAAACCAGCAGGAACAGAAGCGGCCAGAACGCCTTCGCCTTTCGTGTCAGCATGTGCGCACTCCGAATGCGGCGCTGTCCACCGCGATGCCGCACGTAAGACCCATGGCACCGTCTCGGAAAGGTAACGATGGAACGCGCCGCTCATCGACCGGAAAGTGCGGGGATTCGGTTGACTTCCAAGCGGGCCGACCCGTTCGCGCTCGCACGGACGAGGATGCCGGTGGATGTGGCCCGAACTGCGAGAACGTCTCCGGTCGCGATGCGCGCCACGAGGCGGGCGGTCTGGCCGAGCGAGCGATTCATCCCACGTTCCAGCCGCTGACGCGCCTGCTCGACGAGGTCCGCAACGGGGAACCGTGCCCGGGTTCGAAGCAAATCCTGAACGTCGCTGCGGCGCATCCATTCCAGGCCGCGCACAAGGAGGTCCGCGCTGCTGACGTCGTAGGCGAGATCCGGCACGTACAGCTGTCGGGTTTCGGGGTCGAAGCGTGGCGTTCCCACGAGATACACGATGCCGCTCGCGGCCCCGTCGAAGCGGAGGGCGAGCGCGACACGACCGCCGCCGATGCCCGAGAGCCGCGCGTCCCGGATTGTGATCCACCGGACGCCTCGACGGACTCGCTTGCCAACGACGTTCTTCGTGAGAACGGCGTTGGCGAGATCGTAGCTGAGCTCTCCGTCGAGAAGGACGTGAAGCGCCTGCTCATGCTTCGCCCGCTCCCGCTGGAGGGGAGGAAGTGAGTCCGTACCATCGGGCGGCCGCGGTCCCGTGACGACATGCGGCTCGCCCGAGAGGCCGACGTCGAGCGACAGCACGCGCGCCGACCCGACAATAGGTCCCAGGTGAACCGCGCGCGGTTCGAGAAGCAGCCAGACGCTGTCGGACAATCGGATCGGCCGCTCGAGGAGTCGCCACCAGTTGTCGATGCGCGATCGCACGTCCACCGCCGCGATCTTCTCGTCGAGCTGCACGAGCCGCTTCTCGAGCTCCGACCTCGCGGCCGCGACGACGCGATCGGTGACGTCGACGTTGAAGATCGTCACCTTGCACTGGTCACGCCGTTCGCTGCTGAATGGAGCGACGGAGGTGACCTCGCTCTTGCCGCGAACCCCCCAGCCGGGCGTTATGCGGAGGGTCGTCGCGATCGCAACGGCAACGCGAGGCCGAGGCCCACTCATCCCGCACGACCCGGAGACCTCGGCACCGAGTGGCGTTTTGTACCAGCCCTTCCCCTGGTACTCGAGGACGGTGGCAACACGCACTGTGGTGCCCTGGCGCGTGATCTCGAACGGCGTTCGTTCGGCGGCGAACGCGGTCGACATGCGCCGGTTCGTGGCGCTTCGCCTTCGGGTTGCAATGTCGCCGAACGTCCGGGGCACGGACGCCTCGAGCGTGGCGAACGCCGGGGCAAGGTCGTAGGTGATCGGCGCGTCGACGCTCGACGGCGGCAGCACCGGGAGCGAGTCGCCGGCCGCATCGGAAACGGTGGCAGGGGGAGGGGCATCCACCTTCCCGCCGATGCAGCCTAACGCGGTGGCGAGGAGCGCAACGGACAGTACCTGCCGTCGAATCGAGATCAGATCGACGGACCTGACGCTCCCGTCCGACCATCGAGCAGGCGGCATCCCTAGCCTTTCCGGTGCTTGCGGATCCAGTCCTCGATGGACGCGGGCAGGAACATGTTGTCGGCGATCGCCGCGACCTCTTCCGCCTCCTTCCACGCCTGCTCGAGCAGCGCGAGCTCGCCCTCCAGTGCGCGTCGTTCGCTGTCCTCGTGCGCTGCCATCTCCAGCGCGAGGCGCGTCGCTTCCGGTAGTGCGGAGATCTTCGGCGTGTTGCGGTTCATCCCCTGACGCGCGGCGACGTCGAACAGCCGCACCGGGTCGTTCGCGCGCTCGATGAGCGAGACGGCTTCGGCAACGCGTTCACGCGAGCCCCCGAACCTGTTCATCTGCGGCAGCAACTTCCCCAGCGCCCGGATCGCGCTCTCGCCCTCCAGCGTCACGATGGTTTTCCGATGGGGCACGCCGAGCTGCCAGCCTGCCCGGTCGAGGCCAACGAGCCGGAGATGTTTGAGATGCTTTGCGCGAACGGCTATCTCGCCGGCGTCGGGGGAAGGGAGGCGTGCGACGATGCGCTCGGGTGATCCCTTGACAATGCGCTCACCCAGTTGGCCAATGATCCACCCGAAACTGCCGATGCCCACCCCGACCGCGGCGCCGCCAGCCACCACCGCGCCTAACGCGCCGAGGCCGATGCCGACCTTGACGAACGCGGCTCGGCGCCGGCGGCCGAGCTGGTCACCATATCGCCAGGCGGCGAATTCGGGACGCTGGGGACGGCCGATCCGGACGAGCTCGAGCCCCGACGGCAGCCGGGCCAGGCCGATCTGGTCCGTCGAGATACGAAGCCGCGTGTCACGGTACAGGCGCTCGCAGTCTTCGATGGCTTCCCACCGTTCTTCGGTGGGGGTGAGGTTCCACTGGCGGCAGCGTCGACAGACGACCCAAAGCCGCCCGCGCTCGGAATCGAACGCGAGTCGCCGGCCTACGGGAAAGTGCTCGATCGTGTCATTGGCCTCGAGCGCGGCGTGGCAGAAGATGCACGTCGAATACATCTCATCCGAATATGTCCGGCGGTACGGGCGTCGGCGAGGCTGCTTGTCGCAGGCAGCCGACGACCGGCGGACGACGCTGCCTGCTGCCTGCTAGCGAACAAGGAAGAACGCCATTCCAAGGATCGCGTACAAAGCCAGCAGCAGGAGGCCCTCGAACCAGGTCGTCTCACCGTCATGGGCGATCGCGTTCACGCCGAACGCCACCGCCGCGATCGCGATCAGCTCGATCGGGTTCTGGAACACCAGGTTCATCGGGTGCCCCATGAAGTACGAGACGATCACCAGCACCGGGGCCGTCAGCAGCGCGACCTGCACGGTGGCGCCGACTGTGATCGTAAAGACCAACCCCATGCGATCGCGCCGCGCGAAGTAGATGGCCGACACATACTCGGCCGCATTGCCGACCACCGCGAGCACCGTCACGCCAAGGAAGAAAGGTGACAGGCCGAGCGACTTGGACGTCGCCTCCAGCGCCCCGGACACGAGCTCGGCCTCGAGCGCGATGGCTGCGGTCGCGGCCAGCAGGACGCCGATCGACTTCCAGAGCGGCCACGCTTGGCCGTGCATCTCGTCCGCGTCTTCCTCACGTGAAAAAACGTTGCGGTGGGTGATCAGCGTGTAGGCGATCATCGCGAAGTACATGATGATCAGCACCACGGACACGCCAAGGCTCAAGTTCTCGTCCAGGCGCGAGCGCTCGACGGCCGTCTGATTGAGCCCCCGTTCCGTGTAGTCGAACAGCGCCGGAACGAGCAGCGCGATGACCGACAGGATGAGAAGGCTCGACTGGAGGCCGGCACGCTCTCGCGGAAAGGTCTGCGTGTGGCGCTTCCATCCGCCGACGACGATCGCCAGCCCGAGCCCGAGGAGCGCGTTCCCGATGATCGACCCCGTGATCTGCGCCTTCACGACGTCCGTCGCGCCCGCGGCGAGGATGAAGAGCGCGATGATCAGCTCGGCCATGTTGCCGAACGTCACGTTCACGAGACCGCCGATCTCGGAGCCGGCGCGCACCGCGAGATGCTCCGTCGCGCGGCGGATCCACTCCGCCAGGGGAATGATCGCCAGGATCCCGACGACGAACACCCACACCGGCGACGCGTGGAAGACGTACTCGAGCAGCGCCGAGATCGGGACCAGCAGCAGCAGGAGATTGACGATCATGCGTGTGGGCTAGTAGCGGCCTTCGACTCCGGTGACGACACGGAACGTGTCGCGGGCGATCAGGAGCTCCTCGTCGGTCGGAATAACCCAGGCCGCGAGCCGAGACGAATGTGTCGTTATGCGGCCCTCGGCGCCACCCACCATGCGATTGTTTGCTTCCTCGTCGACCTCGATGCCGGCCCATTCCAGGCCGTGCAGGATCTGCGCACGAACCTCCGCTGCGTTCTCGCCGATCCCGCCAGCGAAGAGGATCGCGTCGGCGCCACCTAACGCGGCGAGATACGCGCCAACGTACTTGCGGGCGCGATAGCAGAAGATGTCGATCGCCAGACGCGCGCGGCGATCGTTGTTCTCGTGCGCTTCCGCGAGCAGCTCTCGCATGTCGTTCGTGAGACCCGAGAGGCCGAGGAGCCCGGAGCTCTTGTTCAGCAGACTGTCCACTTCGGTCGGCGACAGCCCCTCCTTCACGCCGAGAAACTCCAGGACAGCCGGATCGAGGTCCCCGGAGCGCGTTCCCATGACGAGCCCCTCCAGCGGCGTGAAGCCCATCGACGTGTCCACGGAGTTCCCCCCGTCAATGGCGCACGCGGAGCAGCCGTTGCCGAGGTGAAGGGTGATGATGCGGGTAGCCTCGCGAGCCACGAGCGTGAGCTTGCGCCATCGATAGGCGACGTAGCGGTGCGAGGTGCCGTGGAATCCGTAGCGTCGAACCTTGTGGCGGCGGTAGAGCTGATACGGGATCGCGTAGAGATACGCTTTCTCCGGAAGCGTATGGTGAAAAGCGGTGTCGAACACGGCTACGTTCGGAAGCTCGGCGCCTAACACGGCGCGCGCTGCTGCCACGCCTTTGAGGTTGTGCGGATTGTGGAGCGGGGCGAGCTCGATCATGTCTTCCATGCCGCGCAGCACCGCGTCATCGATGCGGACCGAGCGTTGAAAACGCTCTCCGCCGTGCACAACCCGGTGCCCGACCGCCTGGATCTCGCCGACGCTGCCGATGACGGGGCCTGATTCCGCGGACGCCAGCCACGTGACGATGTACTCGATGGCCGCTCGCACGTCACGCATCGGCGCCGAGCCGCGCGATACGGCGTCGCCGCGACCACGCAGCGTGAAGACCGCCTCGCCTCCAATGCGCTCGATCGTTCCGCGCGCGAGCTTCTCGTCCAGATGGTTGGCGATGCAGAGCAGGTCCGTGCGAACCAGCTGGAACTTGAGCGAGGAAGAGCCGGCGTTGAGCACGAGCACGATCATACGGGTACCTCGCCATTCAAGATCGTCGCGAGCTTTGCACCGTCGATGTTCCCGCCCGAGACGACGCAGACGACCTTGCCCGGAGGGCGATGGCCTAACGCCGCGGCCAGTGACGCCGCGCCCGCACCCTCCGCCACGACACGCGCGCGCTCGAGCAACAGGCGAACCGCGGCGGCAACCTGTTCGACGCTCGACACCAGGGCGCCCGCGAGCACGGTGCTCACGAGCGGCCACATCTCCGCGAGCACGCCATTACCGCCGATGCCGTCGATGAAGCTCGGGCTCCGCACCACGCGCACAGGGGCGCCGGCGGCGAGCGCCGAGGTGAGTGGCGTCGACGTTGCGACCTCACATCCGAACACCTGCACGTCGGGTCGCAGTGCGCGAATCGCGGTGGCGATCCCCGAGCTCAGCCCGCCGCCGCCGAACGGCACCAGCACGGTATCGACGTCGGGTAGGTCCTCGACGATTTCCAGGCCGATGGTCCCGTTCCCCGCGATGACAGGCGGGTCAGACACGGGGTGGACGAACAGGCCGTCGATCCCGGGATAGGAATGTTCGACCAGCGTCTGCCACCATCGATCGAACGGCACCTTGATGATACGCCCGCCGAGTCGCTCGACCGCATCGACCTTGGTCTGTGGTGCATGGTCCGGCACCACAACAGTACAGGGGACGCCAAGGTGCCGGGCGCTCCACGCGACCCCCTGTGCCATGTTGCCGGCGCTCGCCGTGTAGGCGCCGCGGGCGAGGCGGTCAGGGTTGGCGCTCAACATGGCGTTCGCCGCGCCACGAAGCTTGAAGGAACCAATCGGCTGGAGGTTCTCGAGCTTGAGCCAGATCTCGCCGGCCGCGTCGGGGACCTCGAGCCTAACGAGCGGCGTGCGGGTCACGATCCCGGCGAGCCGGTCTCGTGCCGCGCGAATGTCCTCGAGCCGGATTTCGTCAGGCGTGGGCATCGCGCAGCCCACCGAGCTCGAGCCATTTGCCCGCGCCGGTGGCGATCGCGCGGTCGTAGATTCGGCGAGCCGCCGCGACGTCCTCGATGGCGAGTCCCAGAGATTTGAACAGCGTGATCTCCTGCGGCGAACGACGGCCCTGAGCTCGGGGCGGGTCCACCAGCAACTCACCGATCTCGCCTACGATGTGGTCGTCGCCGATCAAACCCTCCCGCTTCGGCACGAGGAAATCCCCGCCTTCGTTGAGCGTCGATTCTCGGCGATCGACGTACAGGCGCGACTTCGCGACCGCGGCGCTGTCGAGCTCACGAGACGTCGCGAGGCTGGCGCCCACGGCGTTGACGTGCGTGCCCGGGGCGATCCAGTCGCCGAGCAGGACGGGCTCACGCGACGACGTGATGGTGCAGACGACGTCTGCGCCATCCACCGCTTCACGAGCGGACGGACACGCCACGATGCGCCGACCGGTCGCACCGAACTTCTCCGCGAATCGACGCGCGCGGTCGCCGGAGCGACTCCACACGCGGACTTCGTCGATCGGGCGCACCAGGCTGATCGACTCGAGATGCGTCTCGGCCTGTACGCCGGCTCCGAGCAGCGCGAGCGTGCGCGCCTCGGGGCGCGCGAGCAGGCGCGTGGCCACTGCCGTTACCGCGGCGGTGCGCAGTGCCGTGATCGTGCTCGCGTCGAGAATCGCGATGAGGCGCCCGAACTCCATGTCGAACAGCAGCACGGCGCCCTGATGCGAGTCGTACGGCGTTGCGTCGTTACCGGGGAAGACGGTGATGACCTTCGCGCCGAGCGCCGATGGCTCGCGCAGGGCGGCCGGCATGAGCGCGAACGCGTTAGGTCCATCGGGCAGCCGGACGACCGTTCGCAGCGGAAGCAGGGCGCCACCGAGTGCCAGCGTTCGAAGCGCCTCGGTCATGGCATCGACGCACTCGGACATCGGCAGCAGGGCCAGGACGTCGCCGTGATCGACGAACAGGGTACCGGCACGCGGCTGTGTCATACCGCCTTGCGGGGGCCGGAGTGTGAGAGCAGCAGGCCGCGAAGCATCTCGATCGCTTCGCCGGCGCTCATGGCGACGCGGACGAAGTCGGCGTCGAGCCCTCGAAAAAATTTCGCCGTGATCTCGTCGCATCGCAGCAGGATCACCGGCTTCTTCGCACGCAGAGCGAGCGCGACCTCGGACGCCGTGCCTGCGTTCATGCCGCACACCACGAAGGCGTTGGCGGACAGCGCGATCACGGCATTGCGCGCCTCGCCAAGTCCGGTCGCGAGCACGACGTCCACGGCGGGCGAGGCGCCGAGCGTGTCGTGGCTTGGCAGGATGCCGATGGTGAGACCACCGGCGGCGCGCGCGCCTTTCGCCGCGGCACCCATGACGCCAGCGACCCGTCCGCCGGTCAACACCGCCCACCCGGCGTTTGCGACGAGCTCACCGATGAGCGTTGCGTCGTCCATCTCTCGTTGGCCGGCGCCTTCGCCTGGCCCGAGTACACCGATCAGAATCCGTCGCATGGTGAGGGGATGCTAACGAAGCCGGCTCTGTTTCGCGACGGTTAGTCGTCCGCGTTAGGGGACGATCCGCGCCGTCTTGATGAAGTCGAGCTTCGGGAAGTTCTTCGTCAAGTACGCGTTGCCGTCGCGGGCGATGCGCTCCTGGTCCGGGCCGGAACCACCCGGCGCGCCCTCGCCGTACCCCGAGTACAGGCTGTCCACGACCGACATTCCGTCCACCACCTGACCAATGGGCGCGAAGCGCATTCCGTCGAGGTTCCTGTTGTCGGCGTAGTTGACGAAAAGTTGCGTGCTCCGAGTGTCCGGGGCACTGCCGGCGGCAAACGTCACCATCCCGCGCACGTTGCTCTGCTTCACGGAGTCGTCCGGGATGGTGAGCGGATCCCACGCCGCGGTGACGCGCGGCGTGCCGTTCATGCCGAACTGCGCCATGAAGCCACTCAGCACGCGGAAGAACCGCGCGTCGTCGAAATAGCCGACTTGCACCAGGTGATAGAAGCGATCGACGCCATGAGGCGCCCAGTTCCGATGCGCCATGACGGTGAAATTGCCCTTGCTCGTCTCGAAGGAGACCTTGAACGAGTCCGGCGCGGGCGTCGCGAGCGCGCTCTTGTCCGGCTTCGTCAGTGCACTACTCGCCGACCCGCCGCTGCCGCCCGAGTCGGACTGACAGGACGCGCCAAGCACCGAAAACGTGATGGCGACGAGCGCGCACATACGGCGGCGCGAAACGAACGACAACGACATGGCGTGAGCTCCTTCGTGGGCAGAAAGTCCGCGAAGAAGTTAGTCGCCGCCCGATGACGTTGCGAGCTACTCGGCCGCCATGGAGATGCGCGGGTCGACTCGCGTCGCACGACGCGCCGGAATGAACGTCGCCACCAGGGCAACGATGCCGAGCAGCGCGACGACGAACACGAATACGCGCGGGTCGTGCGGACTCACGCCATACACGAGCCCGCGCAGCGCCTGTGCCGCCGGCATCGCGAGGACCATCCCCATGACGAGCCCCAGTATCGGCAACCGCATTCCCTGCGCGATGACGAGCCGGCCGATCGCGCCGGGCGTGGCGCCGAGCGCGATGCGAATGCCGATCTCTCTCGTGCGCTCGCTCACGAGACTCGCGACGACGCCAAACACGCCGGTCGCGGCGAGCACGAGTGCCAACGCCGCGAACGCCGACAGCACCCCGGTCGTGAACCGCTGCTTGGCCCACGCGCCGCCAAGCTGCTCGGTGAGCAGGCCGAGATCGTAGACCGCGAGGTCGGGGTCGACACGCTTCAGCGCATCCCGGATGCCGCGCATCGTCGCAGCGGGATCGCCGGCAGCTCGCACCATCACGGTGCGATACGCGTACGTGAACTGCAGGTACGACGTGTAGACGGCCGGGATGCGGCGGCGATCGTCGCCTTCCTGGTACGGCACGTCGCCGACGACGCCGACCACCTCCACGCCCGGGTCAGGCGAGTTCCAGTCGGCTCGACTGCCGCCGCCGAACCAGATGCGCGCGCCGATTGGATTCTCATTCGGCCAGAACCGCTTGGCCGCCGTCTCGTTGATGATCGCGACCGCGGGTTTTCCCTCGCGGTCCGAGTTCTGGAACACGCGACCGCGCAGCACCGGGATGCCCAGCACGCGGAAGTGATCGGCGCCCACGTAATGACGGCGGATGAATGGGGCGTTGCCCGGCTGAGGAATGGGACGCCCAACAATGTACAGTGAGCTGTTCGCGCACGACGTCGTGAGTGGCGCGCACCCGTCGACGGTCGCGCCGCTAACGCCCGGTACCTCGCGAAGCTCGGCGAGGAGACGCTCGATGAATGCCGGCGCCGAGGCGGTGCCGTACTTCGCTTCCGCCGGCCGCACTGAAAACGTGATGACGTTGCGTGGGTCGATGCCCAGCGGCTCGCCGCGAAGACGTGCGAGCGTTGCCAACATGAGACTTCCGCCGGTAAGCAGCACGAGCGCGAGCGCGACCTCGATGGCGACCGTCGCGCCGCGCAAGGAAAGCCCCGATGCCCCGCCAACGCGCGTGACCGCGCCGCTCTGACGCAATGTGGCGCCAATGCTCGAACGCCCCGCCGTGAGCGCGGGAGCGAGGCCGCACAAGAGCGCGGTGACCATGGTGACGCCGGCGGCGAATGCCAGGAGGACCGGGTCGAGCTTCGGGCGGGTGAGCTCGCCGATGCTGCCCCAGAAATTCGCCGGGCTGATCGCCCCCGCGGGCGGCGCGATGACGCGCGTCGCCCACCACGCCAGCGCCAGACCGATTCCGCCACCTAACGCCGCCAACACGGCGGATTCCGTCAGGAGCTGCCTGACGAGTCGTCCACTCGATGCGCCGAGCGCGCGCCGGATGGCCATCTCGCGCTGTCGCGATGCCGCGTGGGTGAGCAGCAGGCTGCTGACGTTCGCGCACGCGAGCAGCAGTACGACGCCAACGGCGCCGAGCAGCACGAACATGCCGCGTCGGGTCGCGGCGGCCACGCGCACGTCGCTGATGGGCACTGCTGTCGCCCCGAAGCTGTCCCCGGGCACTTCGGACTCGCTCGGAAGCTCGCGTTGGATCGCCGCGCCGACGGAGCTCAGCTCGGCCCGAAGGGCCTCGATGGAGACGCCCGGGCGGAGCCGTGCGACGACGCTGGTAAAATCCTGGTTGGTGGTCAGGTATTCCGGATACGTTAGGCGTGACGCCTGAGTGGCCGGCACCCACATCTCGGCTCGGCCAGTCAGGCCACGGAACCCCGGCGGCATGATCCCGATGACCGTGAGCTGGCGTGAATTGACGCGAACGGTCTGGCCGATGATGCCGGGATCGCCGCCGTATCGCCGCTGCCAGAGGGCGTGACTGAGGATGACGACCATGGAGGCGGACGGAGCGTGGTCCTCGTCGGCCGAGAAGAGGCGGCCGCGCATGGGACGCGCGCCTAACGTTGCGAAGTACCCGCCGGCAACGATCTCCGCGCTGATTGGCTCGGCGTCGGTTTGGCCGGCGAGGTTGACGCTGGCGAGCCCGTAGTCGCCGATGCTCGACGTGGTGGTGAGTGATTTCTCGAGGAGCCGAAAGCGCGGGTACGACCAGCGATAGCGTTCCGTGCCGCGAGCGGGCTCGGTGTGCGTGATGAAGAGCATCGCGAGCCGGTCGGGCTCGGGAAATGGCGGCGGTGTGATGAGGGCCGCCTCGGCGATCGCGAATGTGGCGACGCCGGCGCCGATCGCGAGGGCGAGCGTGGTGATGACCGAGAGCGCGAGCGTACGGTTACGGCGAAGCAGGCGGAACGCGAGGCGGAGATCGGCAGTCGGCTCGGTCATCGAATTTCCTGAATGAGTCTCGGTTGACTCATAGATGCCAGCCGGCTGGGGTGCGTTTGAATATTGCGGTGGGCGTAAGAAGGCGCCGTATGGGGTCAGACTCCTTTTGCATCACTCCATTGCTGAGCAATGGAGTGATGCAAAAGGAGTCTGACCCCATACGGACCGAAGTTACGCTTGCCCGACCTCGCGATAACGAAAGCACGTCACGGCGTGGTCGTTCACCATCCCCGTGGCCTGCATGAACGCATAGCAGATCGTCGTGCCGACGAACCGGAAGCCGCGCCGCTTGAGGTCCTTCGACATCGCGTCCGACTCCGGCGTGCTGACCGGCACGTCGCCTAACGCACGAACCTTGTTCACGCGCGGCGTGCCCTCCACGAACCGCCAGATGTACGCGTCGAACGACCCGAATTCTCGTTGGACGTCGACAAACGCTGCCGCGTTCGTCACGGAAGAGTCGATCTTCAAGCGATTACGCACGATCCCGGCGTCGGCCATCAGCCGCTCGCGCCTCTTCGCCGTATAGCGTGCGACCCGCGCGGGATCGAAATCGTCGAACGCCTTGCGATAGGCGTCCCGTTTCCGGAGAATCGTCTCCCAACTCAATCCTGCCTGCGCGCCCTCGAGGATCAGAAACTCGAACAGTCTCTGGTCGTCGTGCAGCGGCACGCCCCATTCCGTGTCGTGATACGGGATGCTCAGCTCCGACCGTGCCCAGGTGCAGCGTGAGACGTTAGGCATAGAGGTGTTCCGGGTCCGCGGCCGCGAGCTCCACGTAGAAACCGGCGAGGCGGTCCGCCACGGCGTCGAAGTAGCGGGCGCCCTTCTCGGGCGTCGCCGCGTGCGGATTCCCGGTGCCCGTGTCGTCCGTGACCTTCGTCCACCGGCGCGGTGCCCAGGCCCAGCCATCGCGCAGGCCGGCGACGACAAAACGGCGCGCGCGTCCGTCGCCCGCATCGGAGAGCGGCAGCACGAGCTCCGGATTCAGGTGCTGCACGAGGCTCGTCTCCATCTCACCAGCATGATCGCCCGGTTCGTTGAAGAACTGCCGCGCATCGATGCAGGTGTACCAGTTCACGGTGCAGACGAACATCCGGACGTTCGGCTGCAACTCGCGGATCATCAGGCGGAAGTCGTTCCCGCCATGGCCGTTCAGGATCACGAGCTTGCGCACGCGGTGCGCGTCGAGCACCGACGCCACGTCCCCGAGCACCGCCGCCTGCGTGGACGGGTTCATGTTCATGCAGAACGGGATGTCGAGCTGTCCGGTGTTCACGCCGAACGGGATGCAGGGCAACGCCAGCACACGGGCGCCACGCTCCCACGCACGTCTCGCGGATTCCGCCGCGATCGCCTCCGTCTCGATGACGTCGGTGCCGTAGGGGAGGTGGTAGTTGTGGGCTTCGGTAGCGCCCCAGGGGAGGATCGCGACCTCGTACTGCGTGTCGCGAACCGCCTTCCAGTTCGTCTCAGCGAGGATGTATGGGCGTCCGGCCATGGAAGTCCGCGGTGAGTCGCGGATGCCCGTCGACCATCTCGTAGAACCGTACGCGATCGGGCTGGTCCGCTTTTGCCAGCAAGATGATCTGCCCGGTGTGCATCGAGAAGTGCTCGACGACGTGATAGATCGCCTCGAGCACGCTCACGTCGTTCGCCTGGATGGCTCGACGCGTCTGGAGATCGGCCGCCGTCAGCGATGCGAGCACGCGGTCGACATCCGAGATCGTCTGCTCCAACCGGTCGATCAGCATCGTGATCGATACGGGCGTGCGCTGGTCGAACTCCGACTGACGGTCTCGCACATCGCGCGCGCCGCCGACCCCGCTCACGATCCACTGCCGAGCGTTGCCGGCGAGATGGAGCATCAGGTTCCCGATGCTGTTCGATGCTTCGTTAGGCCGCGCCCAGACGACCCGCTCGTCGAGTACGGAGACCGCCAGGCGGATCTTCGTGAGGTACTCCCGCAGGTAGCGACGCGAGAGTGCGATCATCGCCGTGCCTGCGTCGCGATCGGCCCCCAGCGTGGTGACGGAAGGAACGGAAGGATTCGTCATGGCGCCGCGATGTCGGCCGGTTCGTCCACGAGACGAAGGAAGCGCGCTACGAAGCTGCCGAGCGCCGCCCAGCCGTCGGGGGCGTCGCCGAACCACCGGTAGCGCGTCTCGTTCAACTCCTCGCCGAACGTCAGCTCGTAGACGGTCGCATCGAGTGGCGCTTCGGGCTGGTGCGGACAGCACGTCAGCGTCGCCGACGAGACGCGCTCCAGCATTGCGCCGACCGTGACCGGATCCACGTCTACCCTAATCGATTGCAGCGAGGGCGCCTGGAAGCCCGTGAGCTCCACTCCGACTGCCGTCGCGCGGGCGCCGGTGCCGATCGTGATCTCGCGACTCAGGCTCGCGGTGGCGAGGTCCAGTGCGCGATTCCAGATCGTCCGGATGACGTAGAGCTCGCCCGTCGCGGTGCAGCGAATATCGCGGGCGACCGGATCGTCGAACGTGGGGATGGTGAGGAGGAGGGCGAGACGCCGGCCGTAGCCGTTTTCGCCTGGGCGCCCGTCGCGGAGTTGCTGGATCGCGACGTCGAAGGCCGAGCGCCGGAGGTGAGCAGGGAAACGCATTCGACACTGCACACGAAAGGGTGCCGCCAAATCTGGCGCGGGAACCGGGAATATGAAATGGGCGACGGGCGACTGCTGGGAACTGGGAACCGAGGCCCTCTACCGCCGGCGATTCCTCGAGTCGCTGCCGCTCGCTCGAATCACGCGCCTTTTCGTCGCCTACCGCCTGCCGCCTGCCGCCAGTCGCCAGTCGCCAGTCGCCAGTCGCCAGTGACCAGTTACTTCAATCCCACGCCCACCACGCCCGCGCCCTTCGCGATGTCGATCGCGGTCACGACCTCTTGGTACCGCACACCAGGGGCGGCGCGGACGATCAGCGTCTTCTCCGGACGCCCGTCATAGATCGCTCGCAATTGACCCGCGAGCTGGGCGCCTGCGACGACGCGGGAGTTGATCGCGTACATGGCACCAGGCCGCACCTCGAGCACGATCGACGGCGTGTTCGGACCCAGCAGCGGCGTCGGGTCGGGAAGCTGCGCCGTGATGACCTTCTGCTGCGTCAGCGACAGGTACATGAAGATGATCAACAGCACCAGCAGCACATCAAGAAACGGCGTGACGTTCGGCTCGGCCTGCATTCCACCGTGCACCGCAGTTCGCGATAGACGCATCGCTCACGCTCCCGATGAATTTGCTCCACGGTAGCGGTCCCGCATGACGTCCCCGTTGCGGGAGCATTGCAGGAGAATGAACGACGCGTTAGGTGACCGTTGAGCGCGTTGCCAGGCTCAACCGGAACGCTCGGCGCGACAGTTGCGAACGTGTACAGTGCCCACCCCCACCCCACTGCCACACTTGCCCAGCGGAGGCACTGATGGCCGACGATCGGCAGACGACCGCCGAAATACCCGCACAGAACACACCGACGTCTGTCGCGACACTCGGCCCCGACTGGGAGACCGAGGACGCGTACTGGCAGAGCGCCTACCCCGAGCGCTCGTACGCACGCGCCGACAGAAGCTACGAGTACTACCGAGCCGCGTACCGCTACGGCACCGAGCGCGCGACGCAGTGGCAAGGTCGCGAATGGGACGATGCGGAGCGAGAACTCAGCGACTCCTGGCCCGCGATCAGCGATGTCGCCTCACCCATGTGGGACGAGATCAAGGAAGCCGTACGCGACGCATGGGATCGCATCCGCGGCAAATCTGAAGACGACCGAACTCACATTCGATAAAGCGAGGCGAGACGCTCAGCGCTCGCGAATGAAGATCGCCTGTGCGCCCGCGAAGTCGAGAATCAGCATGTCACCGGCGCCGAGGGTGAAGCGCGTGGACATCATGTGCGAGGCCGCCGGATTGTCGGTCTCGAGCAGATCACCAGTCGTGCGATAGACGAGCGGCACCACGAGCTCGCGGCCGTCCACCGACAGGATGTAGCGCAGATGACCGCCACGCTGGAACTCCATGCGCACCCCTGGACCGAAGTCGAGCGACGGATCGCTCCTCAGGAGTCGCCAATGGCCGAGTAGCCAGAGCGGGGCAGGGTCGTCGAACGCGGGCTGAGTCACGCCGGGTCGAGGAGGAGAGTGGCGGACAGAAAGCGAGCAGAGTGGGTGCCACTCGAGTGGCAAGCGCGTCGGCGCCAAGATGTTTTCGAGAGACTGGCTCGTCCAGCGCTCGTCGCGGCTGCGCGGGTGGCAGACAAGTTGCCCGAGGTTCCGTAAACTCGGTAGCGGGAGCGTGCAATGGCTGAGGTTCTGGTGGAATTCGATGCGGTGTTTCGAGGTCCCGACGGGCATCGTTACGCCCCGAAGGCATGCGCTCGCGTCGCAGAAGACGGGCTATGGGAAGGGTGGCTCGAGTTCAGCGATCTCGACACTGGAGACGTATTTCGGAGCGGACGGGAAACGACGCAGCCCTCTCGCGCCGACACGATGTATTGGGCGACCGGGCTCACACGGGTCTACCTGGAAGGCGCGCTCGCACGTGCGCTGGTGCCGGTGCGACGCGCCGAACCCGCACACGTCGACGTAGAGCCGGCCTTCGATCGGCCAGCACCGCCGTTCGCTCCGATCGAGGTCGCCGGGCCCCGTGCCGTGCTGGACCCGTTCGAGGTGTACGCGCAGGGAGAGCGAGTCCTTCGACAAGAGCTCTCGGCTCTCGATCTCGATCACCTGCACGCTATCGTGCGGGCCTACGGGCTTCGTGGTGGCGTTGGTGGCGACTCAGTCGTCCCCGCCGTCGTCGCCGAGTATATCGTCGCCGAGATCCGCTCGCGCCAGGCCGAGGTCAATGTCGACTCGTTAGGCATCACCGAAGACGTGCAATAACCTCGTCGAGGATCGCGAGCGCGCGGGCCAAATCCGCGCGCTCGTCTGACGCGAGTGCGCGGACCTCCTCGGTCAGCGCCGCCACGCGACGCGCTCGCCCTCGAGACAGCAGGGCGCGTCCCTTCGACGTCGCGCGGATGCGGGTGAGCCGCTTGTCCTCCGGGTCGGCTTCACGCGTGACGAGGCCCGCGTCCTCCAGCGCAGAGACGAGACGCGTCATTGTCGGCGGCCGCACCTGCTCCGCGTTCGCCAGCTCGCCCAGCGTGAGCGGCCCGCCGAACACGATGACCGAGAGCGCGGAAAGCCGTGGCGCGCTCAGGCCGGACGTCGCGTCCTCGCGCCGCAACCGACGCAGCAGATGAATTGCCGCCGAATGCAGGCGATCCGCGATCACCTCGGCGTCATCTTGGCTCTTGCGCGCGGATTCGGAATCTCGCATAATCGTTAGCACAGCTAACGATATTGCCGCGCCGGCGATGCCGCCAGGCCTTCGCCTCCCTGCCTTCTTTCTCCGGAGTCGATCATGACCGCGAGTGTGACGGACCAGGTAGCGCTCGATCGCATCGGGCAGATTGCCATCAATGTCAAGGATCTGGCGCGCGCGGTGCGCTTCTACCGCGACACGCTGGGCATGCGGTTTCTCTTCGAGGTTCCGAACCTCGCGTTCTTCGACTGCGGCGGTGTGCGCCTCATGCTCAGCCCACCCGAGACGCCGGAGTTCGACCACCCGGGCTCGATCCTGTACTACAAGGTAGCGGACATTAACGCGACGTTCGCCGCGCTCAAGGGTCGCGACGTCGCCTTCATTGACGAGCCGCACCTCATCGCGCGGATGCCCGACCACGACCTGTGGATGGTGTTCCTCCGCGATTCCGAGGGGAACACCCTCGGCCTCATGAGCGAAGTGCGGCGTTAGGCTAAGAGGGTCGCTAGGTCCGGTACGCGACGAGCACGCCGTCGCGTACCGGAACGATGGACGCGATCCAGTCGCTGGATTCCATGATGCGGCGTGTGACCGCGCGCACGCCCTGGGTGTCGGGCGACTGGTCCGCGTCGTCGAGAATGCGGCCGCTCCAGAGCAGATTGTCGATGATCAGGACGCCGCCACGGCGCAGCTTCGGCAGAATCACATCGATCGAAGCCGGATAGTCGCGCTTGTTGATGTCGTTGAAGATGAGATCGAACGGGCCGTCGGTCGCCCGGAGGGTTTCGACCGCCTCGGCGACGTGGTACCTAACGAGGGCCGAGTAGCCGAGCTGCTCGAGGTGTTTCCGAGCGCGATTGGACAGGTCGGTGTCCCACACAACGTGATGGACTTCGCCGCCGCCGTTCTCGCGCACCGCGCGCGCGAACCACGCGGTGGAATACCCGTAACCGGATCCGAGCTCGAAGACCCTTCGCGCGCCGATCATCCGCGCGACGAGATAGCACAGCTGTCCCGACGCAGGCCCGATGATCGGGAAGTTGGTCGATTCGGCGACTCGCTCCATGTCCCGCAACTCAGCGGGGCGTTCAGGAACGAGATTGTCGAGATAGGTGGCGATTGCTGGGTCTAAGAGGTTCATCGGACACTGGTAATTGGTTGCTGGTATTGGTAATTGGTTATTCGAACCCGCGGGATGCTCATCGTTGCGCGAGGAGCTTTCCGGGGGTTCTGATTACCTGTAACCCATCCCAGTAACCAATTACCAGTGCGTTGCGCCTTACCAAAGCTCTACCCCCGGTTGTCCCGCGTAAGCCATCCCTTCGAGAATGCCGCCACCCTGGACATCCCACGCCTGGCGGCGCGGGTCGGGTGACACAGCGATCGAGGAGCCGTCGCTGAACGCGAGCGTCAGTGTGCCGGTGCGCGTAACCGTCACGCTCCGAACGCCGAGCCCTACGAGCGCGAGACATGGTGCGAGGCGCTCGGTGTCCGCCGGGTCGATGCGGCGGACCGCGCCGCTGGCGAGATGCGCGAGGAACGGCGCGGCAAGACGAACGTCGGCCGAGCCGTCGAGCGACCACGTCTGAATCCGTATCGAAGACCGGTCGATCACGAGCTGCGTGACGCGATGATCGAGCAGCACCCAATGGTGCTCGTCGTCGGACTCGATCAGCTGGGCATTCACGCGTGCTGCGCCTCGGGCCGCTGGGCTATGGCTTGATCAGAATCGGAGTGCCGACGGGGACGACGCTCCAGATCTCTTCGATTTCCTCGTTGGTGACGGCGATGCATCCCTCGGTCCAGTCGAAGTCACGGTGAGCGGCGCCGACCCACGCCTGTCGAGCCGGCAGACCATGAATCATGATGTCTCCGCCGGGCGAAACGCCAAGCGAGTGCGCTCGCGCTCGATGCGCCGCGTCAGGATATGAGATCTTGAGCGACCGGTGGTAAAGGCTCGCAGGATTCCGCGCCTCGATTCGAAAGAGCCCTTCAGGTGTCCGGTTGTCGCCCACGCTCACCTTGTCGCCGACTGGCCGCTGCCCGAGCGCGACCAGATAGCTGCGCAAGAGCGTGCCCTGACGATACAGCGAGAGTCGATGCTGTGATTTCTCGACGACGATGCTGTCGGCAACGACACCACCGAACGGGGGGACGATGGGCGGCTTGGGCACGGCGTGCAGGCTATCGGCGTGGCCGACGAGCGACAGCGCAACCGTGCCGACGAGGAGACTCAGCGGCATTGCCGGCCAATCTAGAGCAGCGTACCGGCTCGCTTCCAGTCCGCACTCGGTCGCACGTGAAGCTCGAGCTTGCCAGGCGGTCAGATTTCCGCCTAACGACTGCCATCACGCCGGTTGTCTCGCTCAGATCCTGGCCGGCTCCGCCACCGTCCGCTCGCTCTCGACGTTCCCCGTATTCAACGTCCCGGCCGGCTCGAACAGCACGACCTCAACTTCTTCGTCAGCAACCGGGCGGTGTTCGACGCCGCGCGGAACGATCAGGAAATCGCCCGCCTCGAGCTCGATCGCGCGATCGCGAAGCTCCATCCGGAACCGCCCGCGGTGCACGAGGAACATTTCGTCTTCGTTATCGTGATGATGCCACACGAACTCGCCCACGAATTTCACGACTTTCACGTGCTGGCCATTCAACTCGCCCACGATCTTCGGTGACCAGTGCTCGGAGAACGAGCCGAACTTCGATACGAGCCTGACTTTTTCCATCGACGCTAGCACTCGTGAATCAGGTGGCGCCGATGCACTCGAGGAAATCGGCGAACATGCCATAGGCTGTCGTCGTAAGATCGGGGGCGAACGACGTCATCGTCAGTCCCCCGGGAAAGACCGCCGCGTCATAGTGCGTGACGAGCGTGGCCCCTGATACCGCGAGCGCACTCCCCGCGGGTACCTGCTCGGGCTGGACGCGCGCGTCGACCGCATCGTGGTCCACGGAGACACGACCGACGAGACGATACGGATGCCCGTCGCGGTGAGCGGCGCGGATGATCGTGGGGTCGAGGTCCCGTATTCCCGTTCGTTGCACGTCCGCGGGCCGCAGCGCGCGCTCCAGAATCACGTTCGATACGGCACACAGCTTCACGACCGCGTCCCATCCATCCACATCATACGTGGGATCCGATTCAGCGATGCCGAGCGCCTGGGCTTCGCGGATGCCGTCGTCGATCGAGCCGCCGCGCTCGACGGTCTCGAGCACCACGGTCGCCGTCGACGTGAAGACGCCGCTCACGCCGCGTATCCCCGCCAGCGGAAGGCACCGGCGCACGAGTGAGAACACGGGCGCGCCGTCCATCACGGCGGCCTCGAATCGATACAGCTTCGCGTGCGAATCGGCCAGCGCGTTCAGCCGCTGGTAGCCGTACACGACCGGGCCCTTGTTCGCGGACACGGCGTGGACCCCCAAGCGAAGCGTCTCGGCGAGATAGTCCAGTGCGGGTTGCCCGGTGTGCGCGTCGAGCGCGATCGACTCGAACACCACGTCGGGCCGCGCGGTGAGGAGCCAATCACCGATGTCGTAGCATCGCGTGGCCGACTGAGGGCTCGTCGGCGTTAGGCCGGCCGCGTCCGCCCACCATCCGAGCGATCGGCTCGCGACGCCGGTGGCCTGGCACGAGACGCCATAGCGAACGGCGAGCTCGCTCCGCCGCGACTCGAGGAGTCGCGCCAGCGCCTTGGCGACGTTGCCGAATCCCAGGAACGCGACCGCGTATCGGCGCACTATCGCACGGTCGCCAGGTCAGCGACGGCGGATCGAGGGCGGCGACGCCATCGTCCGAAGCTCGCGGGCCTCATAGAGGCACGTCGCCACGACGATCTGCGTCACCAGGAGCAGCCCGCCAACGGCGAGCGCGAGCAGGCCGGGCCTGCCTAACGTTGAAGCGTCCGGTCCGACGAGACGCGCGATCGCGACGACGGCGTTGAAGAGCACGTAGGCGCTCAGCAACGCCGCGACGTACCAGACCTGACGGTTCGGTCGTCCGAGCCGCAGGCAGATCGCTCCGGCGAGGAGCGCCGTGCCGATCCAGTGCGCGAACAGCACGATCGCCGGTCCGCGCAGCGGAAACTGGATCCCGAATGCCAGGACGATCGCGATGACCGCGTAGACCCCCTCGGCGTACCGGGCGGTGCGGAGTGCCGTACTCGTCGTCAAGCGAAGCTCGTTAGGCCTCGACCGTGTAGTCCACCTTCACGTCGGCGACCGCGACCGCGATCGTTCCGAAGAGCGGTCACCGGCGCTTGAATCCTTCCACCAGGGCCGCGGCGCGCGCGGCGTCCGTGCCGGACAGCACGAACCGCAACTGAACGGAGTTGAATATCGTGAAGTCGGTGCGCGGCTGGTTGCCGCGGTCGACGGTGGCGGTCAGCGTGGCAGCAACGTGACGGAGGGGAACGCCGTCCGCCTTGGCGATCACCTGGAGCAGCTCGACGCCGCAGGACGCGACGCCGGCCAGATATGCCTCGGGTGGCGTCACCTCTTCGCCGGGACACCCGTTCTGGACGGGGCCATCGATGATGAAGTGATGATCGCGCGCGTTGCAGAGCACTCGCCCAAAGACGTCGGTCGAGCGGGCACGAACCTCGTATTCACGAATGGGCTGAGGGGCGGTCATTGCACGAGTGCTGGAGTCATAGCCGGATCAAAAGGGGCAGAGCGGATCAAGGGGTCAGAGCCCTTGAAATCTCGGACCTCGATTTTCATTGAGATCACAAATTTTCAAGGGCTCTGACCCCTTGATCCCCCCTTGATCCAAGAGATCTCGAATCAAACGACTCTGACCCCTTTGATCCTAGTCGAACTCAAATCTCGGTGCGGCCTGCTCGGCCGTCACTCGCCCGGGCACGATCTCGGCGATCGCGTAATTCTCCGAGCGAACCGGCGCGCTCGCGAGCCGACGCAGCATCATGATCTGGCCTACGTGCGTCAGCCCGTCAGCGACCGGGCCCTGCAGCAGCTTCTCGGTCTTGCAGCCAAGCGGCCGGTCGGTCGCGAGGTACTCATCCAGGCGAGTGAGCGCGGAGAAAAAGCGAGCCGACTCCGCGTCCCAAGTTCCCGGCGTAGCGACGTTCCACTTCTGATTACCCTCCGCCAGCGAAACTCCCCACTCGAGCAGATCGCCGAGGTGCGCGAGGATCTGCAGTGGGCTCCGCGTCGCGTCACCCACTCGAAAATCAGCGAGCTCGGGAGGGGCGTTGCGGATTGCCTTGGCGCCGCGATACGCCAGCGTGGCCACCGCGTGCCGAAGCAGCTCGCGTTTGCCGAGTGCGATGTCGTTCGAGGGTTCAGTCATTATTTGCTCGTGACGTGACCGAACCCGATCAGGCGTGGACCCTCGAGGACATCGAATTCCACGCCGGCAACGAGCTCGGATTGCAATCGGCCGGGGTTGGAGAGGCGGATGGTGGCGTGGGCTCCGGCCCCCGGTGTCACCGGCTCGGACGGCCCGGCGACGAACTCCACATCAATGAGCCGCCCATTCCCGCCGCGAACGCGGAACTGCGGTCGATACGCCACCGGCCACTCGGAGCTCAGATCGAGAGGAGTACGGCGACCTCCTTCGTCGAACGGAAGGAGTTCTATCCACACCTTGATGTAGCGAGCGGCGCCGTTAGTCCCCATGCGCCGTTACCCTGCCTATCGCGGGCTCTGCGGTCAAGACCCGATTCGCATAAGGCGTGGCAGGACGCGGCTAGCCTCCGCGCTTGAAGTACTGCACGGCGCGCTCGTGCTTCTCGGCCGCGCCGCGCGATGCGAAGGTGCCAAGGTTACGGCGATGCCCTGTCTTCGGGTCCTTCTTCTTCGAATACAGTCGGTAGCGACCGTCCTTCAGCTTGCGAATCATCGAGTCAGGCGATCGGGGTTGGCGGAACCGTGCGCGCGGCCGGTGCACCGCGGGCGAACGCGATGTAGTCCGTCGATGCAGGTTCCCCGCCACCACCTCTGATCAGGAGCGCGATCTGACCGCGATGATACGAGCCGTGGAGCGCGACGTGAAGGAGAATGTCTTCGGTCGTGCTGCGGAACGCTCGGCCGTCGCTGGTTCGATAGTCGATCTCACGATCCAGATCATCGGGGCCGAGCGACGACACCAACGCGTTCAACTCCGCGGCGTTCCGCGCGGCGAGCGACGCGGCCTGTTCGAGCGTCAGGACCGGCCAGACGGCGACGTCGGATGGTCGGCCAGCGAGACGCGCGAGCCACACGGCTTCGGCGCCAAGCACGTGCGAGTAGATCGTCAGCGCTCGCGTATCGGGTGTAGCCGATGCCCGCAACGCCCCGAGCGCCGCGGTGTCTGCCCACTCGAGATGCTCGATGAGCCTCCGCAGGTGGTCCGACATTCAGTGCAGGTTCAGTGCAGGTTCAGTGCAGGTTCAGTGCAGGTGCGCGAACAGCCACTCCACGACGCGTTCGGGATGGACACCGTCGCGCTGTTCACGCGCCAGCGGGTGGTCCAGCTCGTTGGCGAGAGTGAACGTGGGAATCGTGGCCGGACCGGACAGCGTTACCTCGCCCGGCAATCCGAGCGTGGACGAGTAACAGGTGAGCGCGTTCGCGAGCGTCGCCTCGAAGGGAGGCTCGTCGTACTGTGCGGGATTGTCCCATAGCTCGCGGGTGCGCACGAACGCCGCTTCGCTCACCTCGGCCCAGACGCCCCAGGCACATGTGTCGGCCTCGCCGCGAACGGGCATTGGGAGAAGCACCCGGAGGAAAAACCGCGGGTCGGACGTCGCGCCATCATCGAGCCGGCACTCGTCGTTTCCTACGGTGGTGCGGGTGCTTCGCTCCTCAGGGGGTACAGCCAGATACGCGTCCGGGTAGGTGTAGCTCGGTTCCATCTCGCTCAGGTCGTGCTCGCCCCCGCACGTCCCGCACCGGACTTTGTCCATGGCATTTGTCCCTCTTAGTCGCCCGCACAATCGGCGACGGCGTCGCCGATTCTCTGATCGCCGGAGAATGCGACGTGTACCGCTCCATGTCCAGACTTTTTTCCTGCAAGGGTACGTTAGGCGTACGGGTCGGGCCCGACCCGGTACAGATGTTTTGCGCTGTTTTGCTTGGTTTGGGGTCAGACTCCTTTTGCATCGTTACAATGCAGCGGTCGGTCGGAGGTCATCCAGAGCCACGCGTTAGGCCCCCGCGGCGATCCATCGACGGGCCCAGCACCCGGTAGTGGCGGCCTGTTCAACTTCCGATGGGGCCGCCCCGAATCCGCAGGCTCAGCGCGAGCCGACGCTCGGCGAGCCGGGCCAGCGTGTCCGGCGCGAGATCCGCGGCACGATCCGCGTCGTGGATGAAGAGGCCGCAGATCACCGCCACGCGCGCCCAGGTCGCAAGCGATTCCCACAGCGCGGGATCATGAGGCAGCCGATCCAACAGGGTGTCGATCGCGTCGCCCAGCTCCCACTCAGGCGACGCTGGGAGCGCGTATGCCCACACGCCTGTGCGCTGAACAATTGGGACTCCTCCGATGTCGATCGCTTCGCCTCTGCGTGCCGCCACCGTTGGCGGGACGCCGAGCATACGGGTGATGCGCTCGGGGTCGAGGTCGTCGCCGGTGACGCGTAGCTCGATGTCCAGCCTTTCAATGTCTCGTCCGTCCGCGGGATCACTCACGCGGAGGCGCCCGGCGTTTGTGCGTCGCGCACACGGTCGCGGATCTGGGTGAGGTGATGCTTGAGATGGAGCACGTAATCGCGCATCAGGTCGTCCAGCGTCGCGGGCTCGTCCGCCGAGTAGGGCTGCCATCCCAGCTGATCGAGGTTGTGTCGGTCATGCTTTCGATAGCGGACGTCCAACGGGACGGCGGCCATCACGCGCGCGATGTGGCGGTTATAGGCATGCCAGAGCGTGACGACCTCATTCCATGGTGCCATCGCGTACTCCTGCAGGCGCACCCACTCGTTCTGCGCATATCCGGGGAAGACGAGGTCATCCTGGCCGGGCGCGCGGACGAAACGCGTATGGTTATTGGCCGCCGAGTCGATGAGATGGCCGATGATCTCGATCGCGGACCATGCGCCCGGTTTCGGACGCCATCGGGCGACCGCGTCGGGGACGGTGTTGAGCCACGCGGCCGTCTCGTCGGCGGTGGTCGCGAGGTCGCGGATGTAGTCGGTGTCGGCTGTCGTCGTCATGCGGCTATGGCGTGCCTAACGTGTAGGAAACCGGAGCTCGATGGCGCTGCCGGGCGACACCGACTCCCACTCGGTGAACAGCTCCGCCCGTCGCTGGCGGATGCGAGCGAGGTCGTCGTCGGTGAGCGTCGGTGGAGTCGTCCGGATCTCGTGCTCGCGGTAATAGATGGCTGTCTTGTCGTTGAAGTCCTCGGCGGACCACCGCGCCTGCGATGCTCGCTCGGCATCGAGGAAGCCGACGATCAACTCGGCCACGCCGGCCTCCTCGGGCATTTGCCCGCGCGGCCACGGCGGGCCGAAGTCCGAGATGTTCCAGCCGGTAGCGATGAGGCCGTAGAAGGCAGAGCGATACTCGAGCACGGTCTCCACCGCGTAGTGCGTGAGGTCGTGGCGCGGAAAGAACAGTCCCTGCGCGCCCTGTTGGCGCTGCCAGGTCACTGTCCCATCGGCGCGAGTGCAGCTCAACGCGGCGGTGCCGTCGGTGTTCTTCTTGATGCGAATCGTTAGGCCCGCCATCAGAACCCTGCCCACGCGTTCGTGACCAGACGCAGCACCGATTGCTGCGCGAATCGGGTCTTGTAGTCTGCCATGACGTGCTGGACACGGGCCTCGACATCCGGCGTCACGAGGTGAACGAGCTCGACGACGAAACTCCGTTCCCGAACGAGTTGGCCGTTAGGCGCGCGCCACTGGCCGGCGGCATCCCAGACCGTCGCGCCTTCTGGAAACGCCGGGGTGAGCACAGCCCGCACGAACCCATTCCAGGCCGAGTCGCTCACGATCGCGGTGTCGCCGATGTTCCGGCCGAAGTAGAGACGTTCCACGTGCGCCGCCTTGAGGCCGGCCGGTCGATTGGCCTGAACGCAGGCTGCGGCGCTGGCCGCCGTCAGCGCGATGGTGCAGGCACGTAACCAGGGACGTGGCATACGCTTCCACGCTCCACGAAAAGGTCGGCAACGATTGAGTCAGGCGTCGACCCGGCAAGCATACGGGGCGGCATCGTCGGTTACCAGTGCCAAAAGCTCGGCCGCCAACGCGTCTCGCGAGGGGTTTCGATTTCTTGCTCGTTGATCCATCGGTCGCGTGCGTTTAGCGTCCGTGCATGAATCGGCACGCCGTTCTGCTCAGGACGCCCGCGGTGGCGCTGGCGGAGTTCGATCATCCCGCCGGGGCGGAGCATTCCGATCCGGATCACGAGGTGTCGGCGCAGGAGTCGATCAGCTTCGTGGAGGACGGCACGTTCGACGCCCATGTCGACGATGCGCATTGGACGCTCGGTCCCGACACGCTGTTCGTCACGCGTCCAGGGTTTGCATTCCGCTGTCGCCACATCGACGACGTGCCCACGGATCGATGTCTCACGGTGTCGTACTCGGAGCACGCGGTCGAAGACCTCATGCGCGTCGACCTGCCGCCGCTTCGGCCACCGCTCGTTCGCATGTCCGCGCGGCGGCAGTTCCTGCGTCATCGCCTACGCTCGTGTGTGGCCGGAGATGAGGTGCGGCTCGAGCTGCTCGCGGGCGCGCTGTTCGAGTCGGTCACCGCAAACAGGCCGTCGGCGCCGGCGCGGATGGAGACTCAGCTCACGCCTCTCATGCGGCGCATCGAGCGCGCGGTGCAGCTGATCGAGACCGACTACGCCCGTGCGCTCACGCTCGGCGACCTCGCGTCGGCTGCGGGACTCAGCACGTTCTACTTCGCGCGCGCGTTCCAGCGATTCGTCGGCGTGCCGCCACATCGGTATCTCACCGGTGTTCGGCTCCGTCACGCCGCGAAGATGCTCGACCAGGGCGCGGCCGTGACGTTCACGTGCTACGAGGTGGGGTTCGGATCGCTGAGCCACTTCGTCACCGCGTTCCGCAAGCGCTTCGGTGTCGTCCCATCGGCCGTACGACAAGGCCGCCACGTACACGCGCTCCGCGCGGGGTTGTCGTCGCCGTCCTGGACGGGCTGAGAATCGGGGTCAGAGTCAAGTTTCATCATTCCAACGCAGGCAAGAACCCGAAAGCATTTCGATCGCGCGCCGGATAGGTTGGCCGTGCCTGACGCGAGGGCGTTAGGTGCAAGGCCTTCGGGCCACGACCTTATCCGAGTGGAGATCCCGTGATGCGCGACGTGCTGGTGACCCGGTGGTCAGAGATCGGCGATAAGATGATCAGGCTCGCCGAGGAGTTTCCGGAAGATCGATACGATGCTCACCCCGTGGCGGACGTTCGTTCGTTCGCGGATCAGCTGCGTCACGTGGCGTTCTGGAATCGCTATGTGCAGAAGACGCTGCGTCGAGAGGAAGCCGACGGGCAAGCGAACGAGCTGTCGCGGACGAGCTACCCGACGAAGGCGAAGATCCTGAAGGCTCTGCGCACGACGTTCGACGACGTGGCGAAGGAGCTGGCCGGGATGAACGGCAGCGCGACGACCGCGGACGCCGACACCATGGTGTCGTTCATCGAGCATGGCGGGGAACACTATGGCCAGCTCGTGGTGTACGCGCGCCTCGCTGGGGTGGTCCCGCCGGCCTCGCGAGCCTAGCGCTCAGTGAGCGCGGTGCCGAGCGTGTTGCAGCACAACACCGTCAGGAAAATGAGCGCGCCGGGGAAGATGCCTAACCACGGCTCCGACGTCATCGTCGTCTGCGCCTGATACAGCATGTTCCCCCAGCTCGCGGCGGGCGGCTGCACGCCCACGCCGAAGAAGCTGAGCGCGCTCTCCAGCAGGATCCCGCGGCCGACCGCGAGCGTGGTGGCCACGGCGGCCGTGGGCAGCACGCCAGGCAGCACGTGGCGCACGACCACGCGTGACGATGCTGCTCCCACCGCGCGCGCGGCGGTCACGAAGTCGTTTGCCTTGATCGACTGCACTTCGGCGCGGACGACGCGGGCCGTCTCCATCCACCCGGCAGCGCCGACCAGTAGAACCAGGACGGCAACGTTAGGTGCGAGAATCGCCGCGGCAATCATGAGGAGCGGCAGGCGCGGTATTGCCAGCATGGCATCCGTGATCCGCATGAGAACAGCGTCGATCCATCGACCGGTCCAACCCGCGGTCGCGCCGATCGCGACGCCGAGGAGGACGCTCACGGCGGCCGACACGAATCCGACGGCGAGCGAGACACGCGCGCCAAACAGTACGCGGGTCAGTAGATCGCGCCCGAGCTCGTCGGTGCCGAACCAGTGTGAGACAGAGGGTCCGGCGCGACGATGCGCCAGGTCGAGCGCGTCGAACGCGAACGGGGAGATCACAGGAGCCAACGCGGCGAGGACCACGAGCGCGATGAGAGTCGCGCCGGCGATCACCGCCTGACGAGGAAGCCGGGTGGTCGCTCGCATCACGACGCGTTTCTCGTGCGGGGATCGAGCGCGTGCACCGCGACGTCCGCGAGAAAGCTCAGCATCACCACGGCCACCGACGCGCACATGAGAAACGCCATGAGGACGGTGTAGTCGCGCTTGGCGAGCGCCTCGGTGAACAGGCTCCCGATACCGGGCCACGCGAACACGCTCTCGGTGACGACAGCGCCCGATGCCATGATCGACGCGTCGAGCAGCACGACGGTGGCGAACGGCAGCAGCGCATGCCGCAGCGCGTGTCGCAGGACGATCCGGGTCTCGGTCACTCCGCGGGCACGCGCGGCGTTGGCGAATGGCTGCGCGAGCGCGAGTCGAACCGACCCGCGCAGGTAGCGCGACCAGCCCGCCGCGTGCGCGACCGCGAGCACCGTGACCGGCAGCACGAGGTGAGCGAGCCGGTCCGCGAGTCCGCCGCCGATGAACGACGCACGCCCTGACGACGGCAGCCAGCCTAACGTGTTACTGAACAGCAGCTGGAGTACGAGGCCGAGCCAGAACACGGGAACCGACAGGCCGGCAACGGCGCCGATGCTGGCGGCGTGATCCACGCCGCGTCGCATCGCTGCCCCGACACCGACGCCGATGGAGACGATGACGGCAACGACGGTGGAAATACCGACGAGCTGCAGCGTGGCCGGAACGCGCTCGAGCATGCGTTCGGTCACAGGACGGCCGTCGGCGTAGCTGTAGCCCCAGTCGCCTCGGACGAACGACGCCAGCCACGACAGGTACTGGGCGCCTAACGGCTTGTCGAGGCCCATCGCGCGTTTCAATCGCTCGATGTCTTCGGGGCGGACGTTCGGGTTGTCGAGGTAGAGGCTGAGCGGCCCGCCCGGTGCGGCGTGGATCAGGCCGAAGACGAGCAGGGAGATGATGAGGAGCAGCGGAACGGCCTGCGCGAGGCGTCTAGCGGCGAAGGACAAGCGGGTGACTGGGTGTTGGTTTCAAGGGGTCAGAGCCCTTGATCCGGCGGATCAAGGGCTCTGACCCCTTGAAACGCCGGTTGGGCCGAATTCCCACTCGTGTACGTTCCAGAACGGCCCCGCATTCGTCGGGTTGCCCTTGAAGTTGCGCAGCGACGCCGGCACGGCATCGATCTTCGCGGTGTTATACAGCACGAGCTCCGGGACGAGCGCCGCGACGCGTCGCTGCGCCGCACGCAGCAGCTCCGCGCGTTTCGTTTGGTCGACCGTGCGATCGGACGCGTACAGCACGCGCGTCAGGGAGTCGTCGGCGAAGTAGTTGATGTTTCGCCCGGCCGGTGGCGTCCGGTCGCTGGCGAAGACCAGCGTGATCTCCGGGTCCGCGCCGGACTGCCACCAGTGCAACATCGCGTCAAAGTCTCCGCTGAACCACACCGAGCTGATCGTCGTGCCGTCGATGAGCTTGACCGACGCGTTCACGCCCACGTCGCGGAACTGCCGCTGGAGTGCCTGCGCGACGTTCTCGCGGATGGCGAAGCCTGCCTGTGTAATGAGCGTGAACGCGAGCGGGTGGCCGTCCTTCGCTCGCATCCCGTCGGGCCCGCGCTTCCAGCCCGCTTCGTCCAGCAGGCGATTCGCCGCCGCCGTGTCGAACGGGTACCGCTTGACGTTAGGCTCGTACGCCCACGACAGCGGCTGGATCGGGCCGTCCACCGTCGTCACCAGGCTATCGAGGATGGTTCGGACGAGCAGCTCGCGGTCGATCGCGTGCGCGAGCGCCTGACGGACGCGCAGGTCCTTGAATGGCGGGAAGTGTTTCTCGTTCAGCGTCACGTGCTCATAGCCATTGCCGAGCACCTGGTTGAGCCGCACCGACGGGAGCGCGCGGAGCTCGCGCACTTTATCCCACGGTACGAGTGCCACGAGGTGCACCTCGCCTGACTTGAGCTGGTTGATGCGCGTGGTCGTGTTCGGGAGGAAGCGAAAGAGAATGCGGTTGATCTTCGGGTAGTCTGGGCCTCGCCAGTAATCGTTGACCTTTTCGAGCAGCACGTACTCGCCGGTCTTCCACTCGACGATGCGGTACGGGCCTGTGCCCATCGGGTTGCGATTGTAGTCGTTCGCCTTGTCGATGTTGCGGCCCTCGAGCAGGTGCTTCGGCAGCGTGCCGCGGAAGAACTGCATCTGATAGGGTGCGTACGCTTCCTTGTAGTGCACGACTGCGGTGAGCGAATCCGGCGTGTCGACGGACGCGATTCGGTCGAAGCCGTCAGTGCTCTCGGGTTTCCAGTCGCCCTTGTTGATCGCATCGACGGTGAACTTCACGTCCGCGGAGGTGTGCGGCTTGCCGTCGTGCCACTTCACGCCGGGCCGGAGCTTCCAGGTGACGTCCATGCCGCCATCGGGGCGCATCACGACGTCGCCGTTCTGAATCGTGGGAATCTCGGCGGCGAGCACGGGGACGGCGTTCATCTTCTCGTCGTTCGTGACGAGCCCCTCGACGACGCAGGACTGGATGTCTTCCAGGATGTGCGTCGCGTAGCGGTTCATGGTGTCGGGCTCGCGGTCGTAGCCGACGATGAGCAGGTCGTTGGATGGCGCGGCTCTGCCAGCGTCCTTTGCGCAGGCGGCGACGGCGAGCATTGTCATTCCGAGCGTAGCGCCGAAGGCGCGGAGGCGCCTGCCCTGAGGAGCGCCAGCGACGAAGGGAGGAATCACCATCATCCCGGTAGAGGGCCCGTTCCCTCGGTCAGCATGCGAGCAATGAGAGGCACTGGAACCGACCCATAGCCAAGCAGCTCCCCGTGAAATCGCCGAAGAGAGAACCTCGGCCCCTCACGTCGCTGCATCTCGGTGCGCAAATTGTGAATCCCTTGCGTGCCTAACCAGTACATGATTGCCGTACACGGAAACATCGAATTCTTGACAGTCTCTGCTCGTGCGGCGTCCGCGCTCATGCCCACGCGTTCGCTGTAGAACGCCATGGCTTCGGTGAACGACATGGTGCCCTGATGAAACTCGATATCCACAATCGCGCGCGCGAGCATGCGCACGCGCGTGTGCTGCTCCGACACGCGCTCGAGCGGGGTGGAGAACCCGAGCTCCTCCATGAGGTCGGTGGCATAGCACGCCCAGCCCTCCGCCATGGTTCCACCGCAGAACAAGCCGATCCGGTTCGCGCAGTCGACCGCTGCCACCTTGCCCACGCGTGATCGCTGCTGATTGTAGGCGAACCAGTTCTGCACGTGATGGCCGATCGCGCCGTGATGAACGACATGATTCAACTTGATCGTGCTGTTGTTCCAGGTGCGGAGATGCTGCTCGGCCGCCGCCGGTTCGCTTGGTAAGGGCGGGATGACGTAGTCGACCGTCGTGTATGGGTCGAACGGGGCGGGGGAGCGGTAATACAAATAGTAGAGGTATGGCGCGGCGTCGGCGGTCCATTCGGGGAAGGGCACATAGCGAATCGGCCAGTCAGGCCAGCTCACGACGTTCGCTTTCTCCGCATGCTCCCGGCATGCACGCCACGTGTCGTCGAATGCCTTGAAGTACTCGGTAGCCGATGGACGGTCGGCGGCGAGCTGCGCCTGCGAGTCCTGCCAGGATCCGGCCGTGGAGCGAGCCATGACGTCGAGCTCCGACCGGGCGGCGTCGAATCGTTCGCGCAACTCGGCAAGAAGGTCGGCGCGGGAGCGCAGGCAGAAGTGACCGCGAGACAGCAGCAGATCGAAGAGATCCGGCCCGCATGACATTGCCGATTCAGGCGCCTCCGGCTGCGAACGCAGCCACTCGGCAAACTCATGAAGGTGCCGGCTTGCTGCCGTGGCGGCGTTGAGTAGTTCTGTCGTGCGTGGCGTCGAAAGGTCCAGCGCGGCAGTCCACCGCTTAACGCCTTTCCCGAGAAGCACGGTCGCGCCCTCGCAATCGCGGGCGGCGCGGTCGACCCACCGCCGGGGCAGCGGCGTCCCGACACGATGACCGAGGAAGCGAGCAGTGCCAGCTGCTCGAGACGCCGCGGCGTCGGACCGCGCTTCCGGCGACGCGAAGTCTCGAATCATCAGCGCGACGATCGAGAACACCGCCTCGCCGGTCCACAGCGCCGGATTCCCCCTCGGCCCGTGGAGGCTCGCATTCTCCGCACGCTGGATCTCGAGGAATCCGCGCGCGAGTTCGGCGTCGAGCAGGTCCGGACTGGTTCGAAACGCCGCGGCGGATGCCGG